>JASLAP010000097.1 GCA_030147065.1 Pseudonocardia sp.
GGCGGCCCCTGCCCCCCGCGCGCCCCGGGGCCGGCCCCCGGCGCCGCCCCCCCCCCCCCGGCCCGGGCACCCTTGGTTTTGTTTTTCTCATTTGCCACGTCGAATTTTATCCAACACACGACCCCACGGTCAGGCGCCGCCGGGGTTGAGGGCGACCTCGATCGGCTGGTAGTCGGCGCCGGTCACGTCCACGCCCTCGGCCTCCAGCAGGTCGACGGCCTGCTGGACGTAGTCGTTGGTGTACGCCTCGGCGTCCGGGTCCTGGGTGAGCACGGTCTGGCCGTCGGCGTTGACCGCGGTCCGGGCGACCTCCACGGTCCGGTTCCAGGCGGCCTCGTCGATGACGCCGGCGCCGTCCGGGGCCGGCCAGATCAGCTTGTTCACCTCGTTGATCTGCCAGAGCTGGTGGCTGGCGCCGAGCGTGGACCCGGCGGCGACCACGATGTCCCGGCAGGCCTCGGCGTTGTCGCGGCAGTAGGCCCAGCCCTTGAGCGAGGCGGCGATGAACTTCGTCGTCGTGTCCTGGTAGGCCGGGTCGGACAGCCGCTCGGTGCTGGCCCAGATGGCGTCCTGCAGCATCGCGGTGCCGACGTCGTTCCAGTCGATGATCGAGAAGTCGCTGGGCTGGTAGAGCTGCCCGGTCGCCGGGTTGGTCGCCTCCAGCACCTGGGCGTACTCGTTGTAGGACATCGCCTGCGCGGCGTCGATCTCGCCGGACAGCAGCGCCTGCATGTCGAACTGCTGCTGCACCAGGGTCACGTCGGTGGCCGGGGTCAGCCCGGCCTCGGTCATCCCGGCGAACAGCTCGAACTCGTTGCCGAAGCCCCAGTTGCCGACCTTCTTCCCGCGCAGGTCGGCCGGGGTCGCGATGCCCCGGTCGGCGAAGGAGACCTGGTAGGTCCCGGACCGCTGGAAGATCTGCGCCACGTCGGTGATGGCCGCGCCCTGCTCGCGCGAGGCCAGCGCCTTGGGCACCCAGGCGATCGCGTAGTCGGCCTGGCCCTGGGCCAGCACCGTCTGCGGGACGATGTCGACCCCGCCCTCCTTGATCTCCACCTCGAGCCCCTGCTCGGCGTAGAAGCCCTGGTCGACCGCGGCGAAGTAGCCCGCGAACTGGCCCTGGGTGAACCACTGCAACTGCAGGGTGACCTGCTGGGTGCCGCCGTCACCGCCGGCGGCCGGGGCCTGCTCGCCGCCGCCCTCCGGGGTGACGCTGCACGCCGCCACGGACACCGCGGCCGCTGCCGCGACCGCGACCGCGCGCCACGGCCGGCGGGACCGCACTGATCGTCGGGACATCGGACCTCCTTCGGGGGGTGCCGGCCGGGCAGAGCCGCCGGGCCGGGCTGGGTCGTCGGTCAGGTCGGCCGGTCCGCACGACCGCGGGTCGCCAGGCGCTCGGCGAGCAGCCCGGCCAGGTGGAACAGCAGCCCCAGCACGATCGAGGCGGCGACGAAGGCCCACGCGCGGGCGTAGGCGGTGTTGGCGGCGGCCGAGGACACCCGGTTGCCCAGCCCGTTCTGCAGGCCCCCGAAGTACTCGGCCACGATCGCCGCGATCACCGCGGCCGGGGCGGCCAGCCGCAGCCCGGTCATGATGTGGGGCACCGCGCCGGGCAGCCGGACGAACCGGGCGTGCTGCCACGGCGACGCGGCCAGCGCGGTCATCAGCTCGTCGTGCACCGGGCGGACCTGGCGCAGCCCGCGGGCGGTGGAGACGAACACCGGCACCAGCACGACGATGGTCACCACCAGCCGCCGCGGGACCTCGGTGGTGGATCCGAACATCGTGGTGAACACCGGGGCCAGGGCGACGATCGGGACCGCGCTGGCCGCCAGCACGACCGGGGTGGCCAGTTCGCGCAGCAGCCGCGACCAGGTCGCCAGCAGCGCCAGCAGCACCCCGAGCAGGAACCCGGCGACCAGCCCCACGGCGGCGTTGCCGCCGGTCACCGAGGCGGTGGCGACCAGCACCGGGAACTGCTCGCCGATCGCGGCGCCGATGGCGCTGGGGGCGGGCAGCAGGAACGCCGGAACCCCGGCCAGCACGACCAGCGCCTCCCAGGCCGCCAGGGCCAGCACGCCCAGCGCGACAGCGGGCCAGGCCCGCGCCACGCCGGTGCCGACGGCGCGGCTGCGGCCGCGCAGTCCGGCCGCGGGGTCGACGAGCGGCGTGCTCATCCGTGCCCCTTGCGCAGGGCCTCGCGCACCGCGGTGATCGAGGCGAAGAACGCGGTGGACTCGCGGACGTCGTCGACCCGGTCGAGGACGTCGTCGGCCTGCGCGTCCGCGAGCAGGTCGGCACCGTCCGCGCCGAGGCCGCCCGGCCCGGCCGAGCCGCCGGGCCGGCAGCCCGCCACGACCTCGGTGATCCGGCCCGGCCGGGCCGACATCACCACCACCCGGTCGGAGAGCACCACGGCCTCCGGGATGGAGTGGGTCACGAACAGCACCGCGGCCGCGGTCTCCCGGGCGATGCGCAGCAGCTCGGCCTGCATCCGCTCGCGGGTCATCTCGTCCAGCGCGCCGAACGGCTCGTCCATCAGCAGCAGCTTCGGGCTCGGCGCCAGGGCCCGGGCGATGGCCACCCGCTGCTGCATGCCGCCGGAGAGCTGCCCGGGCCGGGACCCGGCGAACTCGGCCAGCCCGACCAGCTCCAGCAGCTCCGCGGCCCGCCGCCGGCGCGCTGCCCGGTCCACCCCGTGCACCTGCAGCGGCAGCTCGACGTTCTCCGCGACCGTGCGCCAGTCCAGCAGGCCGGACTGCTGGAAGGCGATGCCGTAGTCCTGGTCGAGCCGGGCCCGGCGCGGGGTCTTGCCGCCGACCTCGACCGTGCCCGCGGTCGGCTGCTCCAGGTCGGCGACCACCCGCAGCAGGGTGGACTTGCCGCACCCGGACGGCCCGATCAGCGAGACGAACTCGCCCTCGGCCACCGCCAGGTCGATCCCGTCCAGCGCCTGGACCGACCCGGCCTCCGAGCCACCGAAGGTCTTGTCGACCCCGGCCAGCCGCACCGCGTTCATCGCACGCTCCCCCTATAGCGGCGCAACCCGACGTCGAGCAGGCCGACCGCGCCCGCGGCGACCAGGCCGAGCACCGCGGCGCCGAGGATCGCGGTGTACATCCGGGACGGGTCGCCGGTGGCCGACTGGGCGTACTCGATGATCAACCGGCCGATCCCGCCGCGGGTGCCGGTGGAGATCTCGGCGACGATCGCACCGACCACCGCGGCCGCCGCGGCCAGCCGCACCGCCGGGATGAGGTGCGGCACCGAGGCCGGCAGCCGCAGCCGCGCCAGCGTGGTCCACCAGCTCGCGGCCATCGCGTGGAACAGCTCGACGTCGGCCTTCGGCGGCGAGGTCAGCCCGCGCAGCATGCCCACCGCCACCGGGAAGAACGCCAGGTAGGACGAGATCACCATGACGCTGGCCCACGGCTGCCAGGCCCAGCCGAAGATCGCGATCTTGCCGCCCCAGCCGGCCACCAGCGGGGCGATCGCGATCAGCGGCACGGTCTGGGAGGCCACCAGGTAGGGCAGCGCGGCCCGCTCGAACAGCCGGAACCGGAGCATGACCAGGGCGAGCACCACGCCGAGCAGCCCGCCGAGCAGCAGCCCGCCCAGGGCCAGGCCCAGGGTGAACAGCGCGGCCGAGGCGACCGCCACGCCGACCGGGCGGGTCACCGCGGCCCCGGCCACCTCGGGCTCGCCCAGCCGGGCCAGCACGGTCCAGACGTGCGGCATCGCGGCGTCGTCGGTGCGCGGCAGCACCCGGGTGTCGCCGATGCTGACCCCGGCCGCCGGCAGCACCAGCTTGGTGAGCTCCCACAAGGCGACGAGCAGGACGAAAGCCGCGACGGCGACCAGCGCGGACCGCCCTCTGCCGTTCATGTCGTGCTCCTGACTGCGCTCCGCCGAGTTGATCCCCGTCGTGGAGAAGGCGATCCTGCGAGGCACGGATGACGGTGACGTTACGAAAGAGTTCCAGTAGCCGTCATCACCCTGCGGCGTCCGACACGCCCCCGATCCGACGAGAACGGCGTTCTCGTCGAGTGGCTCCACAATCACCGCAACGTCGTTCTCGACGGTCCCGGGCCGGTCAGCGGGGCAGCCGGCGCCACAGGGCGCGGGGGGCGTGGCGCGCCACGGCGAAGACCGGGCGCAGCAACCGGGGCACCCACACCTCGGTGCGACCGGAGCGCAGCGCGGCGACGGTGGCGTCGGCGACCTGGCCGGGGGTCGAGGAGAACGGGGCCGGGGACATGCCCGCGGTCATCCGGCCGACCACGAAGCCGGGCCGCACCAGCAGCAGCCGCACCCCGCTGCCGTGCAGGGCGTCGGCCAGCCCGGACGCGAACCCGTCCAGCCCGGCCTTGGCCGAGCCGTACACGTAGTTGGCCCGGCGCACCCGGGCCCCGGCCACCGAGGAGAACACCACCAGATCGCCGCGGCCCTGCTCGCGCAGGACCACCGCCAGCCGGGTCAGCAGCGTGACGTGTGCGACGTAGTCGGTGTGCACGATCTGCGCGGCGTGCGCCGGGTCGCGCTCGGCCCGGGCCTGCTCGCCGAGGATGCCGAAGGCGACCACGACGACGTCCAGCCGCGGGTGGCGCTGCAGGACCTCGTCGAGCACCCGGCCCTGCGCGTCGAGGTCGTCGGCGTCGAACCCGACCCGGTCGACCGCGACCGCACCGGCCGCCCGCAGCAGCTCCTCCTCGGCGTCCAGGTCGTCGGGGCGGCGGGCCGCCAGCACCACCGTCGACCCGGGCGCCAGCCGCTCGGCCACCGCGACCCCGATCTCGCTGCGCCCGCCCAGCACCAGCACCGTCCCGCCGTCCACGCCGGCACCCTAGTTCGGCCCGCCCCGGACCCGGGCGGGCCGGGTCCGGCGCGGATACTGGGGCCATGCGCGCAGCTGTGCTGGGGTCTCCGGTCGGGCACTCGCTGTCGCCGGTGCTGCACACCGCGGCCTACGCCGCCCTGGGCCTGTCGCAGTGGCGCTACACCGCCCACGAGTGCGACGAGGCCGGGCTGCCCGGGTTCGTCGCCGGCCTGGGGGCCGGGTGGGCCGGGCTGTCGCTGACCATGCCGCTCAAGCGGGCCGCCCTGCGGGTCGCCGACGAGCTGTCCCCGCTGGCCGCCGCGGTCGGCGCGGCCAACACCCTGGTGCGGCGCGACGGGCGCTGGTCGGCCGACAACACCGACGTGCGCGGGCTCGTGGTCCCGCTGCGCGCCGGCGGGCCCGCGGAGCGCGCGGTCGTGCTCGGGGCCGGCGGCACGGCCCAGGCCGCGCTGGCCGCCCTGGCCGAAGTGGGGGTGCCCGACGTGACCGTGCTGGTCCGGTCGGCGGCGCGGGCCGGCGAGCTGCGGGCCACGGCCGCGCGGCTGGGCGTGGACCCGGTGGTGCGCGCGGTTCTGGACGACCCGGCACAGGTCGCCGCGGTGCTGGCCGGGGCCGACGTGGTCGTGAGCACGTTGCCGGCCGGCGCGGCCGACGCGCTGACCGGCGCCCGGCCGGGGGCGACGGTCGTGGACGTCGTGTACGCGCCGTGGCCCACCCCGTTCGCGGCCGCCGCGGCCGCGGACGGCGCCCGCGTGGTCAGCGGCCTGGAGATGCTGCTGCACCAGGCGGTCGCCCAGGTGGAGCTGATGACCGGGCGGCCGGGGCCGGTGGCCGCGATGCGCGCGGCGCTGGAGGCGGCGGTCGCCGCCCGGGTCCCCGCCTGATCCCGGGCCGGTCAGCCCGGTCGGTCCCGGCGGTGGACCGACACCGCGTACTCCCCGCCGTCCCACGGGTCCCGCTCCCAGGTCGCGAACCGGTCGACCGGACGCAGGCCCGCGGCCGCGCACCAGCCGTCGTAGTCCTCGACGGTGGGCCAGCCCTCCTGCAGCGCGAAGCCGGCGACCAGGTGCCCGCCCGGACGCAGGTGCCGCGCGCAGGCCGCGACGGCCGCCGCCCGGTCCTCCGTGGCGACGTAGGGCACCACGTTGCCGGCCAGCACCACCAGGTCGAACACCCGGTCCAGGGCCAGCCGGGCGAGGTCGGCGGTCAGCCAGCTCAGCTCCGGCGCCTTCGCCCGCGCCGCGGCGACCATGTCCGCGTCGGCGTCGACGCCGAGCACCTCGATGCCGCGCCGGGCCAGCTCCACGGCGACCCGGCCGGTGCCGCACCCGGCGTCCAGCACGCTGCCCGGCCGGTACCCGGCCACCAGGTCGGCCTCGCCGTGCGGGTTGCCCCCGGCCGCCGCGATCTCCCGCCAGCGGTCGTCGTAGCGGTCCAGGCCGACCTGGTCGCGCCACTGGGTCCAGTCCTCGGGGAGCGTCGGCACAGCCCGCACGTTACCCACCGGTCCGCTCCTCAACACCAGCGGAGACCGGGCCGCGCACACCAACTCGTACACCTGCACGGCCCGGTGAGGCACGATCGGAGCGTGACCGTCCACGAATCCGTCCTGGACGCCGTCGGCCATACGCCGCTGGTACGGCTCAACCGGGTGACCTCGGGCCTGCTGCCCGCCGTGTACGTGAAGGTCGAGTTCGGCAACCCCGGTGGCAGTGTGAAGGACCGGGCCGCGCTCGCCATGGTCTGCGACGCCGAGCAGAGCGGCGCGCTGCGACCCGGCGGGGTGATCGTCGAGGCGACGTCGGGCAACACCGGGGTCGGGCTGGCGATGGTGGCCGCCCAGCACGGGCACCGGGCGGTGTGCGTGGTGCCCGACACGATCGCCCGGGAGAAGGTCGCCCTGCTGCGGGCGTACGGGGCCGAGGTGGTGCAGACCGAGGGCAAGCTGCCCCGCGAGGACCCCCGCCACGTGAAGAACCTGGCCGCGCGGATCGCCGCGGAGACCACCGGTGGCTGGTACGCCAACCAGTACGACAACCCGGCCAACCCGCGCGTGCACGAGCTGACCACCGGCCCGGAGATCTGGAAGCAGACCGGCGGGCGGGTGACCCACCTGGTGGCCGGGATCGGCACCGGCGGCACGATCAGCGGGACCGGCCGCTACCTGCACCGGCACGGGGTCCGGGTGATCGGCGCCGATCCGACTTCGTCGGTGTACGGCGGCGGGGACGGCAGCCCGTACTTCGTGGAGAGCGTGGGCCACTACCGCCACCCGGACACCGCGGCCGACGACTGGCCCTCGGTGTACGACACCGGGGTCGTCGACCGCATCGAACGGATCCCGGACCGGGAGTCGCTGCTGCTGAGCCGCCGGCTGGCCCGGGAGGAGGGGCTGCTGGTCGGCGGCTCGTCGGGGACGGCGGTGGCCGCGGCGCTGCGGGTGGCGGCCGGGCTGGGCCCCGACGACCTGGTGGTGGCGATCCTCCCGGACTCCGGGCGCAACTACCTGTCCAAGTACTTCGACGACGACTGGATGGCCGAGCAGGGCTTCCTGGACGCCGGCGCAGGCGCGCTGGTCCGCGACCGGCTGCCGCCGCCGCGGCCGCTGGCGGTCGCCCCGGCCACGACCCCGGTCGCCGACGTGCTGGCCGCGCACCCGACCGGCCCGGTCGCCGTGGTGGTGGCCCGGGACTCCCCCGACCCCACCCGGTCGGCCCCGGAGGTGCTCGGCGTGGTGTCCGCGGACGCGCTGGCGGTCGCCGTGGCCGCCGACCCGGGGCTGGGCGCCGGGCCGGTCCGGCCGCACGCCGTGCCCGCGGTGGCGGTGGGGGCCGGGGAGGACGCCGCGACCGCCGTCGCGCGGGTGCGCGACGCCGAGTACGTGCTCGTCGTCGTCGACGGCCGGGTGGTGGCGGTGCACCCGGCCGCCGCGCTGCGCCGCTGAGCCCGGCCGCGGCTCAGTCGCAGACCGCCCCCTGCGCGGCCGACCCCACCAGCTTGGCGTACTTGCCCAGCACCCCCGTGCGCAGCGCCGGCTGCCGGGGCTCCCAGCCCTCCCGGCGACGGGCCAGTTCGGCCTCGTCGACGTCCAGGTCCAGGGTGCGGGCCGCCATGTCCAGCACGATCCGGTCGCCGTCGCGGACGAACGCGATCGCCCCGCCGTCCACCGCCTCCGGGGCGACGTGCCCCACGCACAGCCCGGTGGTGGCCCCGGAGAACCGGCCGTCGGTCAGCAGCAGCACGTCCTTGCCCAGCCCGGCGCCCTTGATCGCGCCGGTGACGGCGAGCATCTCGCGCATGCCCGGGCCGCCGCGCGGGCCCTCGTAGCGGATCACCACCACGTCCCCGGCCCGCAGGGTGCCGTCCTCGACCGCGGCCATCGCGCCGGCCTCGCCGTCGAACACCCGGGCGGTGCCCTCGAACCGGGAGGCGTCGAACCCGGCGCTCTTGACCACCGCGCCGTCGGGGGCCAGCGACCCGCGCAGGATCGTGATGCCGCCGGTGGGGTGGATCGGGTTGTCCAGCGCGCGCAGGATGTCCCCGTCCAGGCCGGGCGGGTCGATCTCGGCCAGGTTCTCGGCCATCGTCGCGCCGGTCGCGGTGATCACGTCGCCGTGCAGCAGCCCGGCCTCCAGCAGCGCCTTCATCACCACCGGCACCCCGCCGACCCGGTCGATCGTGCTCATCACGTGCGCCCCGAACGGCTTGACGTCGGCCAGGTGCGGCACCCGGTCGCCGATCCGGTTGAAGTCGTCGAGCTCCAGCGGGACGCCGGCCTCGTGCGCGATGGCCAGCAGGTGCAGCACCGCGTTGGTGGACCCGCCGAACGCCATCACCACCGCGATCGCGTTCTCGAAGGCCGGCCGGGTCAGGATCTGCCGGGCGGTGATGCCCTGCGCCAGCTGGGCGATCACCGCCCGCCCCGACGCCCGGGCGATGCCGTCGCGGCGCCGGTCGACCGCGGGCGGGCTGGCCGATCCGGGCAGCGCCATGCCCAGCGCCTCGGCCGCGCTGGCCATGGTGTTGGCGGTGTACATGCCGCCGCAGGCGCCCTCGCCGGGGCAGATGGCGCGCTCGATCACGTCCACCTCCTCCCGGGTGATCAGCCCGCGGGCGCAGGCGCCGACCGCGGTGAACGCGTCGGCGATGGTGACCTCCTGGCCGTCGACGTAGCCGGGCAGGATCGACCCGGCGTAGACGAACACCGAGGCCAGGTCGAGGCGCGCGGCGGCCATCAGCATGCCGGGCAGGCTCTTGTCGCAGCCGGCCAGCAGCACGGTGCCGTCGAGCCGCTCGGCCTGCACCACCGTCTCCACCGAATCGGCGATGATCTCGCGGCTGACCAGCGAGTAGTGCATGCCGACGTGGCCCATCGAGATGCCGTCGGACACCGAGATGGTGCCGAACTCCATCGGGAACCCGCCCGCGGCGTGCACGCCCTCCTTGGCCGCGGTGGCCAGCCGCTGCAGCGACAGGTTGCACGGGGTGATCTCGTTCCAGCTCGACGCCACGCCGATCTGCGGCTTGGCGAAGTCGGCGTCGCCCATCCCGACCGCGCGCAGCATTCCGCGGGCGGCGGTGGCCTCCAGGCCGTCGGTGACGGCGCGGGAGCGGGGCTTGAGGTCGGGCGCGTCGGTGCGGGGGTCGGTCATCGGCCCAGCTTCCCCCACCGCGGGGACGCGCGGGAGGCCTTGTCACCGGCGCGGTGGGCGCGGTCGAATGCGCCCATGGATGCGCGGCAGCGGTTCGCGGCACTGGTGGACGAGCTGGTCGGCGAACCCGGCGTGACCCCGCCGACCGGGGGCCGGCAGTTCGGATCGGACGCGCTGAAGGTCGGCGGCTCGATCTTCGCCATGGTCTACCGGGGCGACCTGGTGGTGAAGCTGCCCGCGGCGCGGGTGGCCGAGCTGATCGCGGCCGGCGCCGGCGGCCCGTTCGACACCGGGAGGGGCCGCCCGATGCGGCAGTGGCTCGCCGTGTCCCCGGACGCGGACTGGCCGGCGCTCGCGCGGGAGGCGCTGGCCTTCGTCGGATCGCCGGCCCGCTCGCACTGATCGAGGACATCTGACGTCTATCCCGAGAGCGGCCAACTGTCGGCAGGCTGTACGGCCGATCTGACCATTGACCGGTGATACATCGGATGTCTACCGTGAGCCGCACTCTGCTGGAGGGATCTACGTGAGCCGCATCACCGCCCTGACGACCGCGGACGTGCGGTTCCCGACCTCGCTGTCGCTGGACGGCTCGGACGCGATGAACCCCGACCCGGACTACTCCGCGGCCTACCTGCGGATCGACACCGACGCCGACGACGGCCCGGCCGGGCACGGGTTCGTGTTCACCATCGGCCGGGGCAACGACGTGCAGGTCGCGGCGATCCGCGCGCTGGCCGGGCACCTGGTCGGGGCCGAGGTCGAGCCGCTGCTCGACGACATGGGCGGGCTGTGGCGCTCGCTGGTGCACGACTCGCAGCTGCGCTGGCTGGGCCCGGAGAAGGGCGTCATGCACATGGCGATCGGCGCGGTGGTCAACGCGCTGTGGGACCTCAAGGCCAAGCGGGCCGGCCGGCCGCTGTGGCAGCTGCTGGCCGCGATGCCCCCCGACGAGCTGGTCGACCTGGTCGACTTCCGCTACCTGACCGACGCGCTCACCCCGGACGAGGCCCGCCGGATCCTGGCCGCGGCCGAGCCGGGCCGTACCGAGCGCGAGGCGGTGCTGCTCGCCGAGGGCTACCCGGCCTACACCACCACCCCGGGCTGGCTCGGCTACGACGACGACAAGCTGGCCCGGCTGTGCCGGGAGGCCGTGGCCGAGGGGTTCACCCAGATCAAGCTGAAGGTGGGTGGCGACCTGGACGAGGACGTGCGCCGGCTGGCGCTGGCCCGCCGCGTGGTCGGCCCGGACGTGCGCATCGCGGTGGACGCCAACCAGCGCTGGGACGTGCCGGAGGCGATCCGCTGGGTCAACGCGCTGGCGCCGCACGATCTGGCCTGGATCGAGGAGCCGACCAGCCCGGACGACGTCCTGGGCCACGCCGCGATCGCCCGCGGGGTCGCCCCGATCCCGGTCGCCACCGGCGAGCACATGGCCAACCGGGTGATGTTCAAGCAGTTCCTGCAGCTGGACGCGTTGCAGGTGCTGCAGCTGGACGCGACCCGGGTGGCCGGGGTGAACGAGAACATCGCGATCCTGCTCCTCGCGGCCAAGTTCGGGGTGCCGGTGTGCCCGCACGCCGGCGGGGTCGGGCTGTGCGAGGCGGTGCAGCACCTGGCGATGTTCGACTTCGTCGCGGTCTCCGGCCGCCTCGACGGCCGGGTGATCGAGTTCGTCGACCACCTGCACGAGCACTTCGTCACCCCGGTCGAGGTGCGCGACGGCCGGTACCGGGCGCCGCTGGCCGCCGGCGCGGGCATGGAGATGCGCGCCCGGTCGCTGGCCGAGCACACGGTGGGCGCCGATGGGTGAGCCGGCCCCGCATCGACCGGTGCTGCCCCCGCTCGGCTTCGGCGGGGCCGACCTCGGCAACCTGCACGCCCCGATGACCGACGACGAGGCGACCTCGCTGCTGGCGGCCGCCTGGGACAGCGGCATCCGCTACTTCGACACCGCCCCGCACTACGGGCTGGGGCTCTCGGAGCGGCGGCTGGGCCGGTTCCTGGGCACCAAGCCGCGCGCGGAGTACGTGGTGTCGACCAAAGCCGGGCGACTGCTGCGACCGAGCCCGCAGACCGCCGGGGAGCGCGACGCCGACCTCTACGACGTGCCCGCGGATGTGCAGCGGGTGTGGGACTTCTCCGCCGACGGGGTGCGGCGCAGCCTGCAGGAGTCGCTGGAGCGGCTCGGGCTCGACCGGGTCGACGTGCTGTACCTGCACGACCCGGAGGTCGCCGGCCTGGAGGGGGCACTGGCCACCGGCGTCCCGGCGGTGGTGGCGCTGCGCGAGGAGGGCCTGGTCGACGCCGTCGGTGTCGGCTCCACCTCGACCGGGGCGCTGGTCGCCGCGGCCCGGGCCGGCGGGCTCGACCTGCTCATGGTCGCCGGCCGCTACACCCTGTTGGAGCAGCCCGCGGCCACGGAGCTGCTGCCGGAGTGCCGCGGGCGCGGGATCGGGATCGTCGCCGCCGGGGTGCTCAACTCCGGGCTGCTGGCCTCGCCGCGGCCCGGCCCGGGCGCCCGCTACGAGTACCGGGAGGCACCGCCGGAGGTCCTGGCCCGGGCCCGCCGCCTCGCCGAGGTCTGCGACGGGTTCGGCGTCGAGCTGCCGGCCGCGGCGCTGCAGTTCCCGCGCCGCGAGCCGGCCGTGCGCTCGGTCGTGCTCGGCGCCGGGTCGGCTGCCGAGCTGCGCGAGACCGTGCGCCGCGCGCACGCGCCCGTTCCCGACGCGCTGTGGGAGGCACTGGCCGCGCTGGGGACGGTCGCGCCGTGAGCCTGCCCCCGCCGCGCGTCGACGCGCACCTGCACCTGTGGGACCTCGGGCGCAGCGCCTACTCCTGGATCACCCCCGAGCTCGGGCCGCTGCACACGACGATCACCGCCGAGCGGGCCCGCGCCGAGCTGGACGCCTGCGGGATCGACCGGGCCGTGCTGGTGCAGGCCGAGGACTCCGACGCCGACACCACGTTCCTGCTGGAGGTCGCCGACGCCCACGACTGGGTCGCCGGCGTCGTCGGCTGGGTCCGGCTCGACGACCCGGCGACATCGGAGGAGCAACTCGACCGCTGGTCGGCGCACCCGGCGTTCCGCGGCGTGCGCCACCTGGTGCACGACGACCCCCGCGACGACTTCCTGGCCCTGTCGGCCGTGCGCGCGTCGCTGCGCGTGCTGGCCGGGGCCGGGGTCCCGTTCGACGTGCCCGACGCCTGGCCGCGGCACCTCGCCGCGGTCGCCGACCTGGCCGCGGCGCTGCCGGAGCTGACCGTCGTCGTGGACCACCTGGGCAAGCCGCCGGCCGACCCGGCGGCCCTCGCCGCCTGGCGCCGGGTGCTGGCCGCGGTCGCGGCCCGACCGAACACCGTGGCCAAGGTGTCCGGGCTGCAGGTGCCCGGCCGGCCGTTCACCGTCGAGGCGCTGCGCCCGGCCTGGGAGGCCGCGCTGGAGCTGTTCGGGCCCGGGCGGCTGCTGTGGGGCAGCGACTGGCCGATGACCCTGCTCGCCGCCGGCTACGGCGGCACCTGGCGGGTGATGTCGTCCCTGATCGGGGAGCTGGTCCCGGCCGAGCAGGAGCAGCTGCTGTCGGCCACCGCGACCCGCGTCTACGGCCTGGAGGTGGCCTGGTGAGCCCCACGGTGAGCACGGACGCCGACTCCGGTACCGATACCGGGCGGGAGCGGCTGCTGCTCGACGTCCGCGGGGTCGGCAAGAGCTTCCCCGGTGTGCGGGCCCTGCAGGACATGCACCTGGCCCTGCGCCACGGCGAGGTGCTCGCGCTGGTCGGCGAGAACGGCGCCGGCAAGTCCACGCTGATGAAGCTGCTGTCCGGGATCCACGCCGCGGACGAGGGCCGGTTCCTGCTCGACGGGCGGCCGGTGGAGATCACCGGACCACGGCACGCCCAGCAGCTGGGGATCAGCATCATCCACCAGGAGTTCAACCTGATGCCCGACCTCACGGTCGCGCAGAACGTCTTCATCGGCCGCGAGCCCCGCATCGGGCGGCTGCTGCTGAACGAGCGGGCGCTCAACGCCCGGGCGCAGGAGTTGATCGACCGGCTGCGGCTGCCGCTGGAGCCGCGGCGGGTGGTCGGCGGGCTGACCGTGGCCCAGCAGCAGATGGTCGAGATCGCCAAGGCGCTGTCCCACGACCCCCGGATCCTGATCATGGACGAGCCGACCGCGGCGCTCAACGACGCCGAGGTCCGGGTGCTGCACGAGCTGATCCGCCGGTTCCGCCGCCCGGACACCGGGGTCATCTACATCTCCCACCGGATGGACGAACTCAAGGCCATCGCCGACCGGATCACCGTGATCCGCGACGGCCGCTACGTCGACACCCTCCACACCGCGGCCACCTCGATGCCCGAGGTGATCACCCGGATGGTCGGCCGCGAGATCACCACCACGGCCCGGCCGCAGGACGTCCGCGACGACCGGGAGACCGTGCTCGCGGTGCGCGGGCTGAGCACGCGGGCGCTGCTGCGGGACGTCGCCTTCGAGCTGCGCCGCGGCGAGATCCTCGGGTTCGCCGGGCTGATGGGCGCCGGGCGGACCGAGGTGGCCCGGGCCGTGGTGGGGGCCGATCCGATCACCGCCGGGACCATCACCCTGCACGGGCGGCCGGTGCGGATCGGCACCCCGGCCGAGGCGGCCCGGCTCGGCATCGGCTACCTGTCCGAGGACCGCAAGCACCTCGGGCTGCTGCTGGAGCAGGACGTCGACGCCAACATCGGGCTCAGCGCGCTGGGCCAGCGGTTCCAGTCGCTCGGGTTCGTGCGCACCCGCGCGATGCGGGCCCGCTCCGCCGAGCTGGTCGCCACCCTGGGGATCCGCACGCCGTCGCTGGAGCAGGCGGTCAAGAACCTCTCCGGAGGCAACCAGCAGAAGGTCGTCATCGCGAAGTGGCTGGCCAAGGACTGCGACGTGCTGATCTTCGACGAGCCCACCCGGGGCATCGACGTCGGGGCCAAGGAGGAGATCTACGCCCTGCTCGACGAGCTGGCCGCGGCCGGCAAGTCGATCATCATGATCTCCTCCGAGCTGCCGGAGATCCTGCGGATGTCGCACCGGGTCGTGGTGATGAGCGAGGGCCGGATCACCGGCGAGCTGTCCGCGGCCGAGGCGACCCAGGAGCGGGTCATGCACTACGCGACGCTGCGGCCGGGCGGCGACCGCGACCCCGACCGGGCCGCACCGGGGGCCACCGGGGCAGGGCCGGGCACCGACGAGGCAGGAGAGCGATGACATCCCCCACCGTGACCCCGCAGCAGGATCGCGCACGACCCGAGCAGACCGCCGCCCGGACCCTGCGCGACCGGCTCCAGCAGCTGCTCGCCTTCGCCGGCCTGCTCGTCATCGTCGCGTTCTTCGCCGTGGCCAGCCCGGTGTTCCTGAACTACGGCAACATCACCAACATCCTGTTCTCCACGGTGGTGATCGGGACGCTGGCGCTGGGCACCACGTTCGTCATCATCACCGGCGGGATCGACCTGTCGATCGGCACCGGGATGGCGCTGTGCGCAGTGGTCTCCGGGGTGCTGATCGTCAACTCCGGTCTGCCGGTGCCGCTGGGGGTGCTGCTCACGATCCTGTTCGGTGGGCTGATCGGGCTGGTCAACGGGTTCAACGTGGCCGTGCTGGGGCTGCCGCCGTTCATCGCGACGCTGGCCATGATGCTGGTCGCGCAGGGGCTGGCGCTGGTCGTGTCGAACAGCGCGCCGATCTACTTCACCGACGCCCCCGGCTACACCGACATCTCGGTCGGCACCCTGGTCCCCGGCTCCGGGTTCCCCAACGCGGTGCTGATCCTGGCCCTGGTCGCGGTGCTGGCCGCGGTCCTGCTGAACACCACCGTGCTCGGCCGCTACACCTACTCGATCGGCAGCAACGAGGAGGCCACGGCGCTGTCCGGGATCGACGTCCGGCGCTGGAAGATCCTGGTCTACACCATCGCCGGGCTGTTCACCGGGCTGGCCGGGATCATGATCTCGGCGCGGCTGGGCTCGGCGCAGCCGGCCACCGGCATGGGCTACGAACTGCAGGCCATCGCGGCCGTGGTGATCGGCGGCACCTCGCTGTCCGGCGGCAAGGGCTCGATCGTCGGCACGGTGATCGGCGCACTGATCATCTCGGTGCTCAACAACGGCCTGCAGATCATGTCCATCCCGCAGGAGTGGCAGAACGTGATCCTCGGCTGCGTGATCCTGCTGGCCGTCTACGCCGACCAGGCCCGCAAGCGGCGGTCCCGGTGACCGCGCCGCACCCGTCCACCCGAAGGCCCGTGTTCGACCGAAGGAGTTCGACCATGCGCGTACCCCGGCTCGCGGCCGCGGCGGCGGCCGCCGTCGCCCTCGCCCTGACCGCCTGCGGCGCGCCCGCCGGCGAGGGTGCTGGCGGCGGTGGTGGCCAGCCCTACATCGCCATCGTGTCCAAGGGCTTCCAGCACCAGTTCTGGCAGGCGGTGAAGCAGGGCGCCCAGCAGGAGGCCGACAAGCAGGGGGTGATCATCACCTTCGAGGGCCCGGCCACCGAGGCCGACATCGAGGCCCAGGTCACCATGCTGACCAACGCCCTGGCCAAGCAGCCCTCGGCGATCGGTTTCGCCGCGCTGGACTCCCGCGCCGCCGCGCCGCTGCTGCAGCAGGCCGAGTCGCTGAGCATCCCGGTGGTCGCCTTCGACTCCGGCGTCGACAGCGACATCCCGGTCACCACCGCGGCGACCGACAACAAGGCCGCGGCCGCCGAGGCGGCCAGGCACATGGCCGAGGCGCTGGGCGGGACGGGCAAGGTCGCGCTGGTCGTGCACGACCAGACCAGCAAGTCCGGCACCGACCGCCGCGACGGGTTCGTGGAGTGGATGCGGGCCAACGCCCCCGGCATCGAGCTGCTCGAGCCCCAGTACGGCGGCGGCGACCAGGCCAAGTCCGCCGACATCACCAAGTCGATCATCTCGGCGAACCCGGACCTGAAGGGGATCTACGGGTCCAACGAGGGCTCGGCGATCGGCGTGGTGAAGGGCGTGCAGGAGAGCGGCGCGACCGGGCTGACCATCATCGGCTTCGACTCCGGCAAGGCCCAGGTCGACGCGATCCGCGACGGCACCATGCTCGGGGCGATCACCCAGAACCCGGTCGGCATGGGCGAGCAGCTGGTCGCCGCGGCGGTGAAGGCGACCCGCGGCGAGAGCCTGCCGGAGGTCATCGACACCGGCTTCTACTGGTACGACAGCTCCACCATCGACAGCCCGGAGATCCAGGCCGTCCTCTACGAGTGACCCGGCCCCGTCGAGAACGACGTCACGGGATCATCTCCGCCCGAGTTGATCCCACAACGTCGTTCTCGACGGGTCAGGCGAGGGCGCGGCGGAGCCAGTCGGTGACGCCGCTGACGTGCACGGTGAGCCGGGCGGCGACCAGGGCGGCGTCGCCGGACTCCAGGGCGTCGACGACGGCGCGGTGCTCGGTGAGGGTGCGCGCCACGGCGTTCTCCTCGGTCAGGCCCCGCCAGACCCGCGCGCGCAGCGTCCGGCTGGACAGCGTGTCGAGCAGGCTGGTCAGGTAGGCGTTCCCGGACCGCTCGCTGATGTAGCGGTGGAACACCATGTCGTTGGCCACCAGGTCGTCGGCGGAGGTGGTCTCGTGCACCTCGGCCAGCAGGTCGCGCAGGTGGGCGATGTCGGCGGGGGTCATCCGCGGGGTGGCCAGCGCGCCGGCGGCCGGCTCCAGGATCCGCCGGACCTCGAACAGCTCCAGCACCGAGTCGTCCTGGTGGATGTCCACCACGAAGGACAGCGCGTCGAGCAGCAGGCTGGGCGTCAGGCTGGTGACGTAGGTGCCGTCGCCGCGGCGCACGTCGAGCACCCGGATGATCTCCAGCGCCTTGACCGCCTCGCGCAGCGAGCTGCGCGACAGGCCCAGCGCCTCGCCGAGCTCCTTCTCCGGCGGCAGCCGGTCACCCGGCTTCAGCTCCCCGGACAGGATCATCGCCTTGATCTTCAAGATCGCCTCGTCCGTGACCGCCACCTGCCGATCCTAGGTGGTGGACGGCCTGCTCCGAACCGTCGAGGAAGCCGACGCAGCCTCGGCAGCCCCGGACGGCCGAGGGCCCCGGCCCGGACGGCGGTCCGGACCGGGGCCCTCGGGTCGTTCCGGGTCAGTCCCGGCGCGGGCGCGGCGCGCCCGCGGTGGCCAGGCCGCGGTCGCGGCGGACGTTGGCCCGCCGGCCCTTGAGCGTGGTGCTGCCGCGCAGGCTGCGCAGCACGTCGTCGGCGGCGTGCTCGGGGATGTCGACCAGGGCGTGCCGCTCGTGGATCTGGATGGCCCCGATGTCGCGCCCGGACAGGTTGGACTCGTTGGCCAGCGCGCCCACGATGTCCTGCGGGCGGACCCCGCTGGCCCGGCCGGCGTTGACGAACAGCCGGGTGGTGCCGGCCTTGGGCGGGCGGCTGCCGGCCGCTCCCCCGCGGCCCCGGCTCTCGCCGCGCGGCTCGCGGTCCCCGGCGCCGGCGCGCGTGCGCGGCGCGCTCACCACCGGGATGTCCTCGTCGTCGGCCGGTGACCCGGCGGCCGCGGACAGCAGCCGGACCGCGGCGGCGGCCACGTCGATCGGGTCGAACTCGGCGGCCAGGCCCTCGATCATGGTCCGGACGCCGTCGTCCTCGACGGGCGCCCGGTCCTCGGCGGGCGCGGTCGCCCGCAGCCCCTCGGCCAGGGCCGCGCGGGTGCGGTCGAGCCGGGCGGCGCGCAGGTCGGCCGCCGTGGGGACGGGCGCGAACTCGATCGGGCGGCCGGTCAGCCGCTCCACCGCGCGCAGCGCGTAGACCTTCGACGGCGGCACCAGGGTGATCGCCACGCCCTCGCGGCCGGCCCGGCCGACCCGGCCGATGCGGTGCACGTAGGCCTCCGACGACTGCGGCACGTCGTGGTTGACCACGTGCGTGAGCAGGTCGATGTCCAGGCCGCGGGCGGCCACGTCGGTGGCCACCAGCAGCTCGGTGCGCCCGCTGCGCAGCCGCTCCACGACGCGCGTGCGGTGCTCCTGGTCCATGCCGCCGTGCAGCGCCTCGGCGCGCAGCCCGCGCCCGGTGAGGGTCTCGGTGACCGCGTCGACGTCCAGGCGGGTGCGGCAGAACACGATGGCGGCGGTGGGCCGCTCGGCCTCCAGCACCCGGCCCAGGGCGGCGGTGGTGTGCGAGCGCGGCACCAGGTAGGCGGTCTGGCGGACCTTGGGCGCCTCGCCCTCGGGGACCTCCTCGCGGCGGATCCGCACGGTCACCGGCTCGCGCAGGTACTTCTGGGCCAGCGCCTCGATCCGGCGCGGCATCGTCGCGCTGAACAGCACGGCCTGGCGGGTGTCGGGGGTGGCGTCCAGCAGCGTCTCGATGTCCTCGACGAAGCCCATGTCGAGCATCTCGTCGGCCTCGTCGAGCACCACGATCTCGAGCTGGTCGAGCTTGAGCGCGCCGCGGTTCATCAGGTCGATGGCCCGGCCCGGGGTGGCCACCACCACGTCCACGCCCTGCTGCAGGCCCTTCCACTGCGGTCCGGCGGGGGCGCCGCCGTAGACGGTGAGGACGCGGGCGCCGAGCCCGGCGCCGTAACGGGTGACCGCCTCGGACACCTGCAGCGCCAGCTCCCGGGTGGGGGCCAGCACGAGGGCCAGCGGGGCGTCGCCGCGGTGGCGCTCGGGGCGCACCTCGGCGAGGCGCTCCAGCAGCGGCAGCGCGAACGCGGCGGTCTTGCCGGTGCCGGTGGCGGCCTGGCCGATCAGGTCACGGCCCTCGACCAGCGACGGGATCGCCTCGGCCTGGATCGGGCTGGGCTGGGTGTAGCCGAGCTCGGCGACCACGGCCAGCAGCTCCGGGCGGAGCGGGAGGTCGGTGAAGGAAGGCAGGTCGAGCAGGGACTCGTTCAGGGTCAAGTTCAGTCTCTCGTCGCAGCGTGGTGGGAGCACACGCTCCCGCGGTGAGCCCGCGGGGCCCCTGCACGAGTTCTGCCCGGCCGGTGCGGTCTCGGTGGTGTCAACGCACCACGTGACCAAGATACTCCCAGGTGATCGCGATCACGGCCCTGGCGGGGGGTCCGGCCACGGCCGGTGACGGCGCCGCCGGGCGTCCGGGTGGTCGTCCCGGCCGCCCGGCGGCGCCGGTCGCACTACTTCTTGTCGGGCACCAGCCCGGCCCGGCGCAGCGCGTCGGCCATCGCGCCGCCGGCGGACCCGGACTCCTGCCGGGACCGGCCGCGCTGCCCGGACTGCCCGCCCTGGCCGGCACCCCGGTCACCGCCGTGACCGCCGCCCTGGCCGCCGCCCTGGCCGCCGCCCTTGCGGGCCCCGCGCTGGTCGGTGCGCGGGCCCTTCGGGCCCCCGCGCCGCTCGGCCGGACGACCGCCGCCCTGGTCGCGCTGGCGCGGGGCGGCCGCGCCGACCTCGTCGTCCAGCCGCAGGGTCAGCGAGATCCGCTTGCGGGCCTCGTCGACCTCCAGGACCTTGACCTTCACCACGTCGCCGGACCGGACGACCTCGCGCGGGTCGGACACGAACGACGTCGACATCGCCGAGACGTGCACCAGCCCGTCCTGGTGCACCCCGACGTCGACGAACGCGCCGAACGCGGCCACGTTGGTGACCTGGCCCTCCAGCAGCATCCCCGGGCGCAGGTCGGAGATCTTGTGCACGCCCTCGGCGAACACCGCGGTGCGGAACGCCGGGCGCGGGTCGCGGCCGGGCTTCTCCAGCTCGGCCAGGATGTCGCTGACCGTGGGCAGCCCGAAGGTGTCGTCGACGAACCGGCTCGGCTTGAGCGCCTTGAGCTTGGGCCCGTTGCCGATCAGGGTGGCGATGTCGGTCTTGGTCGCGTCCAGGATGCGGTGGACCACCGGGTAGGACTCCGGGTGCACCCCGGACACGTCCAGCGGGTCGTCCCCGCCGCGGATGCGCAGGAAGCCGGCGCACTGCTCGAACGCCTTCGGGCCCAGCCGGGGCACGTCGGCCAGGGCGCGCCGGGTGCGGAACGGTCCGTGCGCGTCGCGGTGGGCGACGATCTGGCCGGCCAGCCCCTCGGTGATGCCCGACACCCGGCGCAGCAGCGGCGCCGAGGCGGTGTTGACGTCCACCCCGACCGCGTTCACACAGTCCTCGACCACCGCGTCCAGCGACCGGGACAGCGCCGACTCGGCCAGGTCGTGCTGGTACTGGCCGACCCCGATGGACTTCGGGTCGATCTTGACCAGCTCGGCCAGCGGGTCCTGCAGCCGGCGGGCGATCGACACCGCGCCGCGCAGCGAGACGTCCAGCCCGGGCAGCTCGGCCGAGGCGTAGGCCGATGCCGAGTACACCGACGCGCCCGCCTCGCTGACCATCACCGGGATCAGCTTGAGGCCGGGGTTGCGCGCGGCCAGCTCGCGGGCCAGCTTGTCGGTCTCCCGCGACGCCGTGCCGTTGCCGATCGCCACCAGTTCGACGCCGTGCTGGGCGCAGAGCCTGGTCAGCGTGGCCAGGGACGCATCCCAGGCCCGGCGGGGCTCGTGCGGGTAGACGGTGTCGGTGGCGACCACCTTGCCGGTGGCGTCCACGACCGCGACCTTGACCCCGGTGCGCAGGCCCGGGTCCAGACCCATGGTCGGGCGGTTGCCGGCCGGGGCGGCGAGCAGCAGGTCGCGCAGGTTCATCGCGAACACCCCGATCGCGCCCTCCTCGGCCACCGTGCGCAGCCGGACCCGGATGTCGATGCCCAGGTGCAGCAGGATCCGGGTGCGCCAGGCCCAGCGCACCGTGTCGGCCAGCCACTTGTCGGCCGGGCGGCCCTGGTCGGACACCCCGACCGCGGCGGCGATGATCCGCTCGTAGTCGGTGGTCTCCCCCGGCACGGCCGGTTCGGCGTCGGGCTCCAGGGCGAGGTCGAGGACCTCCTCCTTCTCGCCGCGGAACGCGGCCAGGATCCGGTGGCTGGGCAGCGTGGTGAAGGCCTCGGCGAAGTCGAAGTAGTCGGTGAACTTCGCGCCCTCGGTCTCCTTGCCCTCGCGCACCTTCGTGACCAGCCGGCCGCGGGTCCACATCCGCTCGCGCAGCCCGCCGATCAGGTCGGCGTCCTCGGCGAAGCGCTCGACCAGGATCGCCCGGGCGCCGTCCAGCGCGGCCGCCGCGTCGGCGACCTGCTCGGTCAGGTAGCCGGCCGCGGTCGCCTGCGGGTCCAGCGTCGGGTCGGCCAGCAGCGCGTCGGCCAGCGGCTCCAGCCCGGCCTCCCGGGCAGCCATCGCCTTGGTCCGCCGCTTGGGCTTGAACGGCAGGTAGATGTCCTCCAGCCGGGCCTTGGACTCGGCGGCCAGGATGCGCGTCTCCAGGGCCTCGTCCAGCTTGCCCTGCTTGCGGATCTCCTCCAGCACCGCCGAGCGCCGCTCCTCCAGCTCCCGCAGGTAGCGCAGGCGCTCCTCCAGGGTGCGCAGCTGGGCGTCGTCGAGGGCCCCGGTGGCCTCCTTGCGGTACCGGGCGATGAACGGGACGGTCGCCCCGCCGTCGAGCAGGTCGACGGCGGCGGCCACCTGGTTCGGGCGGGCGCCGAGCTCGTCGGCGATGCGCTGCTGGATCGAGTGCGGCGTGCTGGACGGCGTGCTGGTGGTCACCCGCCTATGGTCCCCGGCCCACGCCCGCCCGCGACCGCCGGGTGGTCGTGCGCGGCAAGCAGTGCCCGAACACCGTCGTCCGCTCACGACCTCGGGGACGACCACCACTGCGGGAGCCGCGGGGCACCATCGACCAACAGACCGCGGCCGGACCCGTCGAGCCGGGTCGGATCGGCAGGCATCGCCGTTATGACCCGATCTGATACCCTGGTCATAACGACGGGAGCACGATGAATCCGACCCGAGCGACCCTCGCCCTCCCGTGGGGGCCGGTCTTCTATCTGGACTGGCAGCCGAGCGTCGAGCCGCGGTCGACGGTCGTGCTGTTGCACGGGGGCGGCATGGACAGCGCCTTGCTGTCGTGGTCCGAGGTGGGCGCTCGACTGGCCGCAACCGGTCACCGGGTGGTGGCGCCCGACCATCCCGGCTTCGGCGAGAGCCCGCGCCCGCCCTGGGAGGCCACCCAGGACCGGCTCGTCAGCTACGTCGGAGAGTTCATCGACGCCGTGGGCCTGGACCGGTACGCCATCGGCGGACTCTCGCTCGGTGGCGGGCTCACGATCGGGCACGTCCTCGCCCGCCCCGAGCGCGTGACGGGCGCGATGCTGCTCGGCAGCTACGGACTGATGGACCGGCAGAGCGACGGGGCCCTCGCCCTGCCCGCGCACGTCCTGGCCTGGCTGATGTTGCGCACCGGACTCCTCGGCCTCGCCCAGCAGGCCTACGGGCGGAACAGGCGGATGCTGGTCCACGGCATGCGCCGGATCATCCGCAGTCCTGCGCAGCTCACCGAGGAACTCCTCGACGACCTGATGGCGGCGGCACAGCGGGACGGCGGCCAGGTCGCCTTCGAGCAGTGGCAGCGCGACCAGTTCCGCTGGAACCGTGCCCGAACGAACTACACGCCACAGCTCGGACGCTTCACCCGCCCGGCCCTCATCGTCCACGGTGACCGGGACACCGGCGTCCCGGTCGCTCGCGCACGGGCTGCCGCCGAACGCATCCCCGATGCCGAGCTGCTCGTCGTCCCCGACGCCGGCCACTGGGTTCAGCGCGATCGCCCGGACATCGTGATCCCGACCGTGCTCGACTTCCTCGACCGCGTGAACGGAGACCCGGATGCCCCGTCCGCTCATGCCTGATCGGCGGCGGCGCATCCTCGACGCCGCCGAGGCACTCGTGCTGGAGCGCGGATTCGACGCGATGAGCATCCAGGGCGTGGCCGACCAGGTCGGCATCGCCAAGGGAGCGGTCTACCGCGAGTTCGCCAGCAAGCGGGAGATCCTCGACGTCCTGCTCACCCGCTCGATGGAACGGATGGCCCACGCCAGCCGAGCGCTCCTCGGCGGGACGGAGCATCCGTCGCTGAGCAGCGCGTATGCGGTCGGTGTGCAGGTGCTCCTGGACGACCCGCTCATGACCGCCGCCTTCCTGGACGACCACGGCGTGCTCGGCTCCTACGTCGATGCCGTCCGCGACGACCGGTACCGGGCGCGGCACCAGTCCACGGTGAGGTGGATCGGAGCGTTGCAGGAGCGAGGAGCGCTGAGCCCTCGGGTGGATGCCGAGTCGCTCGCGCTCGCCCTGTCGAGCACGACGATCGGCCTGCTCACGGCGGCGAAGCACCTCGGACCGCTGACGAGGGACGACCTGCGCTCGGCCATCGAGACCGTCGCCGTGCTCGTGTCCTCACTCGAGACCGGACCTCGGCATGACCGGGACGGCCCGGCCGCGGACCCGGGCGAGCCGCGCCCGCCGCCCCGGAGCCGGCCTCCTCGTCCGGGACCGGGCTGACCTCGGCGCCGTCAGGACCTGCGCTCGAGCAGGGCGACGCACTCCATGTGGTGGGTCATCGGGAAGGCGTCGAACGCGCGCAGGGCGGCCAGGTCGTAGTCGCGCTCGGCGAACAGGCCGAGGTCGCGAGCCAGGGCGGCGGGGTCACAGGCCACGTGCACCACCCGGTCGGGACCGGCGGCGCACAGGGTGTCGACCATCGCCCGGCCCAGGCCCTTGCGCGGCGGGTCGGCGACCACCACGTCGGGCCGCTCGCCGCCCAGCGTGTCGACGACCTGCTCGACCCGGCCGGTCCGCCAGCGCACCTGGGGCAGGTCGGCCAGCGCCGCCCGGCCGTCGGCCACCGCGGCCCGGGCCGACTCGACCACGACCACCCGCCCGTCCGGCCCCACCTGCCCGGCGAGCACCGCGGCGAACAGCCCGACGCCGCCGTAGAGGTCCCAGGCCGTGCCGCCGACCGGCGCCGCGGCCCACTCCCCCACGACGGTTGCCAGGGTGTCCGGCAGGGCCGGGTGCACCTGCCAGAACACCCCCGGGCTCAGCACCCACTCCCGCCCGGCGGCCCGCTGCAGCACCGGGCCGTCACCGGCGTGCACCCGCCCGTCGGCGTCCACCGCGACCTCGACCTCGGTGCCCGGCGCGAACTCCCGCTCCAGCACCGGAGGCAACGTCCCGGACGGCGTCAGCGGGCAGTCCGCGATCGGCAGCACGTCGTGGCTGCGGTGCGCGCGCAGGCCGGGGCGACCCAGGTCGTCCACGGCCAGCCGCACCCGGTGCCGCCAGCCCAGCGGCCCGCCGGGCAGCTCCTCGACCTCGACCTCGCGCTGGATCCCGGCCAGCCGGCGCAGCTGCTCGGCCAGCACCGCGGCCTTGAGCGCCCGCTGCGCCCCCGGCTCGACGTGCTGGAAGTCGCAACCGCCGCAACCACCGGCCCGCGCCCACTCGCAGGGCGCGTCCACCCGGTCCGGCGAGGGCACCAGCACCGCGACGGCGTCGGCGCGGCAGAACCCGCCCCCGCCGTCCTCGTCGACGACGACCCGGACCCGCTCGCCGGGCAGCGCGTGCCGGACGAACACCACCCGGCCCTCGTGCCGGGCCACGCAGTGCCCGCCGTGGGCCACCGGCCCGACGTCCAGGTCGAGCACCCGGTCGGTCCAGTCCGGCCGGTCCGCGGTGTCGACCGGCGGCGTCGATGATCCGCCCGCACGCTCGCTCATCGGCGCACCGGTCCGGCCGGCGACGGCGCGGCCGGGGCGTCGCCGCCCTGGGCCGCGGTCGTGTCGTAGCCGCGGCGGCTGGCCCCGGGCGGGGTCTGCGGGCGCTGGCTGGCCAGCCGCGCCGAGGAGGCCAGCTGCCAGGGCACGCTGGTCACCATCACCCCGGGCTGGAACAGCAGCCGGCCCTTGAGCCGCAGCGCGCTCTGGTTGTGCAGGATCTGCTCCCACCAGTGCCCGACCACGTACTCCGGGATGAACACGGTGACCACGTCGCGCGGGTTGTCGCTGCGCATCCGCTTCACGTAGTCGAGCACCGGCTTGGTGATCTCCCGGTAGGGCGACTCGATGACCTTCAGCGCGACCGGCAGCCGGCGCCGGTCCCAGTCGCGCATCAGCTTCTTGGTGTCCGCGTCGTCGACGTTGACGGTGACCGCCTCCAGGACGTCCGGGCGGGTGGCGCGGGCGTAGGCCACCGCCCGCAGGGTCGGTTTGTGCAGGGTGGAGACCAGCACGATGGCATGGTTGCGCGAGGGCAGCACGCCGTCGCTCTCGCCGGCGACCAGTTCGGCCGAGACCCGGTCGTAGTGCCGCCGGATGGCCTCCATGAGCAAGTAGAACACCGCCATCGCGGCGATCGCGATCCAGGCGCCCCGGGTGAACTTGGTGATCAGCACGATCACCAGCACCACTCCGGTCATCACCGCGCCGAAGCCGTTGATGGCCTGCGAGCGGCGCATCCGGGCGCGCGCCTGCGGGTCGGTCTCGGCGGCCAGCAGCCGCTGCCAGTGCCGCAGCATCCCGGTCTGGCTCAGGGTGAACGAGGTGAACACCCCGACGGTGTAGAGCGCGATCAGCCGGGTGACCTCGGCCTGGAAGCCGACCACCAGCACGATCGCGATCCCGGCCAGGGTCAGGATGCCGTTGGAGAAGGCCAGCCGGTCGCCGCGGGTGTGCAGCTGGCGGGGCAGGTAGCGGTCCTGGGACAGGATCGAGCCCAGCACCGGGAAGCCGTTGTAGGCGGTGTTGGCGGCCAGCACGAGTATCAGCGCGGTCACCACGACGACCAGGTAGAACCCGATCCGGAAGTCCTCGAACACGGCGGCGGCGAGCTGGGCGACCAGGGTCTGCTGGACGTAGCCCGACGGGGCCCCGACGATCTGGGTGGCCGGCGACTCGACGATCTTGGCGTCGGTCAGCAGGGCCAGCGCCACCAGCCCGGAGAACATCGCCACCGAGATGATCCCGAGCAGCAGCAGGGTGGACGCGGCGTTGCGCGACTTGGGCTTGCGGAACGCCGGCACCCCGTTGCTGATCGCCTCCACCCCGGTCAGCGCCGCGCAGCCCTGGGTGAACGAGCGCAGCACCAGCAGGGCCAGCGCCAGCCCGGTCAGCGCGTCGCCCTCGGCCACGATCTGCAGGTCGGCGCTGGGCGCCCGGACGTCGTCTCCGAGCAGCAGGATCCGGGTCAGCCCCCAGACGATCATCGTGCCGAGCCCGGCCATGAACGCGTAGGTCGGGATGGCGAAGGCCACGCCCGACTCCCGGATGCCGCGCAGGTTGACCGCGGTCAGCAGGACGATCGCCAGCACCGCGAACTGCACCTTGTGCTCGGCGACGTACGGGATCAGCGCGCCGACGTTCGCCGCCGCCGCCGAGATCGACACGGCCACGGTGAGCGTGTAGTCCACCAGCAGCGCGCTGGCCACGGTCAGGCCGGCGCGGCGGCCCAGGTTGACCGTCGCCACCTCGTAGTCGCCGCCGCCCGAGGGGTAGGCGTGCACGTTCTGCCGGTAGCTGGTCACCACCGTCAGCAGCACGACGACCACCGCGGCACCCACCCACGGGGAGAAGGCGTAGGCGGTCAGACCGGCGATCGACAGGGTCAGGAAGATCTCCTCCGGGGCGTAGGCCACCGAGGACATCGCGTCCGACGCGAAGACGGGCAGTGCCACCCGCTTGCGCAGGAAGGTGCGGGAGAGACGGTCGCTGCGCTGCGGCCGCCCGACGAGGACGCGCTTCACGGCGACGCCGAGCTTGGACACCCGCGCAGCCTATGCCGTGCCCCGCCGCGCGACGCGCTAGCGTTCCCGGGGAACGGGGAGGTCAGCGTTGTACGTCGTGATCATGGGTTGCGGCCGGGTGGGGTCGTCGCTCACCGCCGGCCTGGAGCGACTCGGCCACGAGGTGGCGGTGATCGACAAGGACCCGCAGGCGTTCCGCCGGTTGGGCACCGACTTCACCGGGCGCCAGGTCGTGGGCCAGGGCTACCACCGCGAGGTGCTGATCGAGGCCGGGGTGGAGCGGGCGGAGGCGTTCGCCGCGGTGTCCAGCGGGGACAACTCCAACATCATCGCCGCCCGGGTGGCCCGGGAGACCTTCGGCGTCGAGCGGGTGGTCGCCCGGATCTACGACGCCAAGCGGGCCGCGGTCTACGAGCGCCTCGGCATCCCCACCGTGGCCACCGTGCCGTGGAGCACCGACCGGCTGATGCGGATGGTGCTGCCCGACGGGGTGGCCTCGGCCTGGCGCGAGCCGACCGGGACGGTGGCGATCCTGCCGCTGCCGGTGCACGAGGACTGGGTCGGCCGGCCGATCCGCGAGCTGGAGCGGGCCACCGGCTCCCGGGTGGCGTTCATCGTCCGGTTCGGCACCGGGGTGCTGCCCGGGCCGGACACCTCGGTGCAGGCCGAGGACACCGTCTACGTGGCCGCGGTGACCGGCACGGTCAGCGACGTGACCACCGCGGCCGCCGCCCCGCCGCAGGAGGGCTGAGATGCGCGTCGCCATCGCCGGGGCCGGGGCCGTCGGCCGCTCGATCGCGCTGGAACTGGTGGAGAACCGCCACCAGGTCATGCTGATCGAGCGCGACCTCGACCAGATCGAGCCCGAGGCCGTCGAGCAGGCCGAGTGGGTGCACGCCGACGCCTGCGAGCTGGCCTCGCTGGAGGAGACCGGGCTGGAGAGCTGCGAGGTGGTCATCGCGGCCACCGGCGACGACAAGGTCAACCTGGTGGTGTCGCTGCTGGCCAAGACGGAGTTCGCGGTCCGCCGGGTGGTGGCCCGGGTGAACGACCCGCGCAACGAGTGGCTGTTCAACAGCAACTGGGGCGTCGACGTCGCGGTGTCCACCCCGCGGCTGCTCGCCGCGCTGGTCGAGGAGGCCGTCGCGGTCGGCGACCTGGTCCGGCTGATGACCTTCCGGCAGGGCCAGGCCAACCTGGTCGAGGTCACCCTGACCCAGGACACCCCGCTGGCCGGCAAGCCGGTGCGCTCGCTCAAGCTGCCCCGCGACTCGACGCTGGTGGCGATCCTGCGCGGCGGGCGGGTGATCGCCCCGCAGGCCGACGACGGCCTGGAGCCCGGCGACGAGCTGCTGTTCGTGGCCACCTCGGCGGTCGAGGAGGAGATCCGCGCCGCGCTGGGCTACTGAGCCGGGGCCCCGTCGACCGGGTCGGGCCGGTCCGCGCCCCACCGGGTCCGGTCCAGCAGCGCGGGCACCTCGTCCGCCGGCACCGCCCGGGCGAAGTACCAGCCCTGCCCGGTGTCGCAGCCCAGTCCGCGCAGCCGGTCGAGCTGGGCCGCGGTCTCCACCGACTCGGCGGTGACCGACAGCCCCAGCCCGGCGGCCAGCTGGATCACCGCGGCGAGCACCCGGGTGTCGACCTCGTCGGCCTCGCCGGAGCGGGTGGTGAGCAGCCCGTCCTGGAGCCGGGCGCCGGTGACGAACGGGCCGGCCAGCTTGAGCGTGTGCACCGGCAGGTGCCGCAGGTAGGCCAGGTTCGAGTAGCCGGTGCCGAAGTCGTCGATGGCGATCCGCACGCCCATCGCAGCCAGCGAGCGCAGCGCGCCCAGGGTCTCCCCGGTGGAGCCCATCAGGTCGCTCTCGGTCAGTTCGAGCTGCAGCAGCTCGGCGCGCCAGCCGGTCTCGGCGAGGATCCGGCCCACCTGGGCGGCGATGTCCGGCTCGCGGACCTGGCGGGCGGCCAGGTTGACGCTCACCAGCAACGGCCGGTCCGGGGCCGCTGCGGCCCAGGACGCCCCGGCCCGGCAGGCCGCAGTGAGCACCGCCCGGCCCAGCGGCACGATCAGCCCGGTGCGCTCGGCCAGCGGGACGAACTCGTCGGGCCCGAGCCGCCGCCCGCCGGGCAGCTCCCAGCGCACCAGCGCCTCGACCCCGATCATCCGCTGGTCGCTCAGCCGCACCAGCGGCTGGTACTCGACCACGAACTCGCCGCGCTCGAGCGCCTCGGGCATCCGCGCGGACAGCGCGAACCGGTTCACGTCGTCGCGGTGGCGCTCGGCGTCGAACAGCGCGTAGCGGTCCGGGCCGTCGGCCTTCGCCCAGTACATCGTGGTGTCCGCGGCCTTCATCAGCTCCGCCGCGGTGGTCGGGCCGCCCTCGTGGCGGACCACCCCGAGGCTGGCCGAGATCACCACCTCGCGCCCGCCGACCGGCACCGGTTCCCGGACCACGGCCAGCGCCTCGGCGGCCACCCCCTCCAGCGCGTCCGGCTGCGGGCCGGCCACCAGCACCACGAACTCGTCGCCGCCCATCCGGGCGACCAGGTGCCCGTGCCCGCCCAGCCCGGCGTCCAGCCGCTGGGCCACGGTGCGCAGCAGGGCGTCCCCGACGTCGTGGCCCAGGGTGTCGTTGACCGCCTTGAACCCGTCGAGGTCCAGGTAGCACAGCCCGATCGGGCCGCCCGCGGCCAGCGCCGCCTCCAGCCGCTCGAAGAACATCGTCCGGTTGGGCAGCCCGGTCAGCGGGTCGTGGGTCGCCTGGTGCTGCAGCCGGTCCTGCAGCCGGCGCCGCTCGGTGATGTCGTGCATCATCGCCACCACGAAGCGGGAGCTGCCGTGCGGGTCGTCGACCAGCGAGATCACCAGGTCGGTGAGCACGGTGGTGCCGTCGGCGCGGAAGTACGGCTTCTCCACGCGCAGGTGGTCGAGCGCGCCGGTCATCAGCTCCTTGGTCCGGTCCCACAGCCCCGGCGCGTCGTCCGGGTGCACGAACTCCCAGAACTGGCGCCCGACCAGGTCCCCGGGCCCGCACCGGAGCATGTCGCACAGCGCCCGGTTGACCTCCAGGATCTCCCCGCCCACCCGGCAGACCGTGATCCCGATGACCGCGACGTCGAAGACCGCCTCGAACCGGGCCTCGGCCGCCGACCGGGCGGCCATCGCCGCGTTCATGATCTGCTGCTGCTCGTCGCGGGTGCGGTCGCGCAGCGCCTCGGCGTAGCCCGCGGCGACGGCGCCGAGCAGCGGGACGACCCGCTCCGCCCCGGCCGGTCCGAGCTGCTCCCCGAGCACGGTCAGCGTGCCCCGCACCGCCGCGGGCTCGGTCAGGTGCGCGGCGACCAGCCGCGCGCCCAGCCGGTGCAGCGCCGCCGCGTCGGGCCGGTCGGCGCCGACGGCGTCGAGCACCTCCCGGGACAGCTCGCGCAGCAGCGCCAGCAGGGCGGGCTGGCTGGTGGACACCCGGCTGGACCGGGCCACCTCGGTCTGCCAGCCGCGAGCCAGTTGCTCGACGGTCGGCAGGGTCGGCCGGTGCGGGCCGGTCAATCCCGCCGGCCCAGCCCGGCGAATCCGGGGTAGTCGTCGGGGACCGGCGCGCCGCCGTTGCGGTCGTCGACGGGGTCCGGGTGCCAGCGGGGCATCAGCACGATGCCCGGCTCGACCATGGTCACGCCCTCGAACAGCGCCGCCACCTCGGCCGCCGACCGCAGCCGCATCGGGCTGGGCGAGCGGTCCTGGTCGTAGACGTTGGCCGCGGCCCGCATGCCCTGGTCGCCGTCGGCCCGGGCGTGGGTGAAGGCCAGGTGGCTGCCCGGGGCCAGCGCCCCCAGGTATCCGGCGATCATCTCGGCGGGCTTGTCCTCCTCGTGCATGAAGTGCAGCAGCGCGATCATCAGCACGCCGACCGGGCGGTCCAGGTCGAGCAGCCCGGTGTCGGCGGCCGCGGCCAGCACCTCGGTCGGGTGGCGGGCGTCGCCGAGGATCGCCGCCGTCCGGTCGTCGTCCTCGAGCAGGGCCCGGCCGTGCGCGACGGCGACCGGGTCGTGGTCGACGTAGACGACCCGCGCGCCGGGCAGCGCCGCCTGGGCGACCTCGTGCACGTTGCCGACCGTCGGGATGCCGGACCCCAGGTCGAGGAACTGGTCGATGCCGATGCCGCACAGGTACCGGACCGCGCGGCGCAGGAAGTCGCGGTTGTCGCGCAGGATCGCCGGCAGCCCCGGCATGGCCCGCACCACCCGCTCGCCGAACGCCCGGTCGGACTCGAAGTTGTGCGATCCGCCCAGGTAGTAGTCGTAGACCCGGGCCACGCTCGGCCGGTCCATGTCCACGCTGCTCGGTGCCCAGCTCGGTCGCTCCACGTCCACTCCCCCCGACGCGGCGCGCTGTACCGGTGAAGAGCGCGCCTCCGCGGCGGACCATACCGGCCGTTCGCGGCGGGTAAGCGCTCGCTCACCTACCCGGAGTAGTCGATCCGGCCGAACTCACGCACCCGTGGGCGTACGACCGGCCCGACGCACCGCGAACACGGTCCCGAGCAGCGCCACCGCGAACAGCGGGAAGCCCATCGCCAGCCGGGCGATGCCGAGCCAGGTCTCCTCGCGGGCGTCGTACAGCCAGCCCTGCACGACCAGCCGGGCCGCGAACACCCCGACCCAGAGCAGGGTCGCCCAGGTGTAGGCGCGCAGCATCCGCGGGTCCTCGCGCCAGGCGTGGCCGTGGCCGTTGATGCCGTGCCAGATCACCCCGGCCAGCGGCCAGCGGACCAGCACCGAGATCAGGAACGCCAACCCGAACGCCGCGCTGGTGAGCAGCCCGGGCAGGTAGAACCCGCGGGCCTCGCCGGTGCGGTAGGCGATGAACGCGGCGATCCCCACCCCGAACAGCCCGGACACCGCCGGCATCACCGCCTGCTTGCGCGCCACCCGCCAGATCGCGACCAGCACGCCGGCGCCGATCGCCGCGATCAGCGCGGGCTGCAGCGCGGTGACGATGTTGACCACGATGAACACGAACACCGGCAGCGTCGAGGCGACGATGCCGGGCACCCCGCCCATCTGCTGCAGGACGGTCGGGATCTCGCGCTCGGGACGGTCGGGTGCCGGCTCGGCGGGAGGCTGGGTCACGCTACTCCTGGGGTCGTCCGGACCCGGGTCGCAGCGCGGCGGAACCCCGGCCCCGGGTCACTGGGCCTGGCAGATCTCGTAGAACGGGTTGTAGAGCACCTTGCGGCCGTCACGGACCGCGAGCCGGCCGCGCACCCGCATGGTCCGTCCGGGCTCGATGCCGGGGATGCGGCGGCGGCCGAGCCAGATCAGCGTGACGCCCTCGGTGCCGTCGAACAGCTCGGCCTCCAGGGAGGCCTCCGACTCCTGCGGGCAGAACTCGACGCTGCGCAGCCTACCGAGCACCGTGACCTCCTCGCCGCAGGCGCACTCGGCGGCGCGTTGCGCGCCCGACCGGTCGACGTCCTCGGACAGGTCGTCGGCGTCGAGGACCTCGACGTCGCTGGTCAGCTTGCGCAGCATGCGGCGGAAGGCGCCGGCGTCGGTGCCGCCCATGTCTCCCCCAGGTGTTCGGGTCCGTCGCCGCGAGGTCGCCGCGGGAGACGGTTATCGTCACCAGCGTAACTCCCCGGAAACCCCGCAGGTTCCCCTCACCGCCCGATCCGCGGAGCGGGCGGCCGTCCGGCTGGCCGGGACCGCCCGGGACGGCGGTGCTGCTGCCCGGGTCGGGGTCGGACGCGGTGTTCGTGCGGCGGGCGTTCGCCGGGCCGTTGGCGGCGCTGGGGATCGGGCTGCACGCCGTGCCCCCGCCATCAGGTGGCGAGGACCCGGTCGGCCACTACGGCGCCGCACTCGACTCGTTCCTGGGGCGGGGGCCCCTGCTGGTCGGCGGGATCTCGCTGGGCGCGCACATCGCGGCGGGGTGGGCGGCCGCGCTGCCCGCCCGGCACCGACCCGCCGGGCTGCTGCTCGCCCTACCCGCCTGGCGAGGTCCGGCCGACGGCGCCCCGGCGGTCCTGGCCGCCCGGTCGACGGCCGCCCGGGTCCGCGACGAGGGGGTGAGCGGCGC
>JASLAP010000066.1 GCA_030147065.1 Pseudonocardia sp.
GCAGCGAAAGGGGCAGAGGACACATGGTTTTCAAGGTCGGAGAGACCGTCGTCTACCCGCACCACGGTGCCGCTCTCATCGAGGCCATCGAGACTCGGACGATCAAGGGCGAGGAGCGCAAGTACCTCGTCCTCAAGGTCGCGCAGGGTGATCTCACGGTGCGTGTTCCCGCCGAGAACGCCGAGGTCGTCGGCGTCCGCGATGTGGTGGGCCAAGAGGGTCTGGACAGGGTGTTCGAGGTGCTCCGCGCCCCGCACACCGAGGAACCGACGAACTGGTCTCGCCGGTACAAGGCGAACCTGGAGAAGTTGGCGTCCGGCGACGTCAACAAGGTCGCCGAGGTCGTCCGCGACCTGTGGCGCAGGGAGAAGGACCGCGGGCTCTCCGCGGGCGAGAAGCGCATGCTCGCCAAGGCGCGGCAGATCCTGGTCAGCGAGCTGGCGCTGGCCGAGGGCACCGACGAGGAGCGCGCCGAGGTCCTGCTCGACGAGGTGCTGGCCACCGCCAACGCCTGAGCGCGATCGCGAAGTACCCGGCCACGGGCCACGATCACCGCATGGACATCCGCGCGGTCGTCGTGGCCCGTCGTCGTCGTGGGCGGGCCGACCCGCTGACCCCGGTCGGCGGGGTGCCGATGGTGGTCCGGGCGGTGCGCACGCTGCTCGCCGGCGCCCCGGTCGACCACGTCCTGGTGCTCGCCGAGGCGGCCCGGCACGGCGCGATCGACCGGGCCTGTTCCGGGCTCCCGGTCGAGCTGCGCGAGGACCTGCCGCTGCGGGCACACGTCGGTCAACGAGCGACCCCCTCCCCGGGTGACGGTCGTTCGGGTGAATCCGGCTTCTTCCTGCTCCACGACGCCGCCCGCCCGCTGACCCCGGCCGCGCTCGTCGCCACCGTGGTCGCGGCCGCCGGGGCGGGGGACGCCGTCGTCCCGCTCCTCCCGCTGGCCGACACGGTCAAGCTGGTCGACGCCGACGGGGTGGTCACCGCCACCCCGGACCGCGCCGGGCTCCGGGTCCTGCAGACCCCGCACGCCGTCCGCACCGGACCGGTGGAGTCCGCTGTGGACCCGCTCGCCGTCGCGGCCCGGCTCGCGGAGGCCGGTTCGGTGCTCGCCGTCGAGGGCGACCCGCTCGCGTTCCCGGTGCACACCGCCTGGGACCTGGAGCTGGCCGAGCTGCTGATCGGCGGGTCCGCCCGGTGAGGGTGGGGATCGGCACGGACGTGCACCCGATCGAGGCCGGCCGACCGTGCTGGCTGGCCGGGCTGCGCTGGGACGGCGCCGACGGCTGCGCCGGGCACTCCGACGGCGACGTGGCCGCGCACGCCCTCTGCGACGCCCTGCTGTCCGCGGCCGGGTTGGGCGACCTGGGCGCGGTGTTCGGCACCGGCCGTCCGGAGTGGACGGGGGCCAGCGGCGTGGCGCTGCTCACCGAGGTCCGGCGGTTGCTGGCGGCCGAGGGCTGGACGCTGGGCAACGCCGCGGTCCAGGTGATCGGCAACCGGCCGCGGATCGGTTCGCGGCGCGCCGAGGCCCAGCAGGTGCTCTCCGACGCCTGCGGGGGTCCGGTCGCCGTCTCCGGCACCACCACCGACGGCCTCGGCCTGACCGGCCGCGGCGAGGGCCTGGCCGCCGTCGCCACCGCCCTCCTCCTCCCCACCTGACCCCTCCCCGCGCCCCACCCCACCCCCGGATGGCAGGAAAGCCACTTTCAGGACCGAATCCGTCCTGAAAGTGGCTTTCCTGCCACGGGGCGGGAGGGGATGGGTGGAGGGTCAGGTCATGGCGTCGAGGCGGGCCTGGGTCTCGTCGGCGGTCAGGTCCTCGATCTTCTGGCTGAGCATCCACTGGTGGCCGAAGGGGTCGCGCAGCCGGCCGCCGTAGTCGCCGTAGCCGTGGTCGGCCAGGTCGAAGACCGTGGTGGCGCCGCCGTCGCGCATCCGGGCCGCCACCGCGTCGGCGTCGGACACCTCCAGGGTCATGATCACCGGGTTGCCGCCGTCGGTGGGGGCCGGGTCGCCGTCCCCGGCGTCCTTGACGGCGAACCGGATCGGCCCCGCGGTCACCAGCGAGTGCACGACCCGGCCGTCGGGACCGGTGAAGCGCTCGGTCACGGTGCCCCCGAACGCCGCGGTGTAGAAGGCCAGGGCGGCGTCGGCGCCCTCGACGACCAGGCGGGGGTACAGGTTCTGCAGCTCACTCATTCCGACAGCATCGCGCCGCGGCGCCCGGCCGTCGTGGACGAACCGGAACTACCTGCGCGGGAATCGCGGTGACGGGGTCCGTACCCTGGAACGGTGAGCCTGCACCTGTTCGACACCGCCACCAGGGAGCAGCGGGAGTTCGTCCCGCTGCGGACCGGGGTCGCGTCGATCTACGTGTGCGGGGCGACCGTGCAGGGCCAGCCGCACATCGGTCACGTCCGGTCCGGCCTCAACTACGACGTGCTGCGCCGCTGGCTGGCCCACCAGGGCCTGGACGTGCGGCTGGTGCGCAACGTCACCGACATCGACGACAAGATCCTGACCAAGGCCGCCGCCGCCGGCCGGCCGTGGTGGGAGTGGGCCGCCACCTACGAGCGCGAGTTCCAGGCGGCCTACGCCGCGCTGGGCTGCCTGCCGCCGTCGGTCGAGCCGCGCGCCACCGGGCACGTCCCGCAGATGGTCGAGCTGATGGAGCGGCTGATCGACAGCGGGCACGCCTACGCGGCCGGCGGCGACGTCTACTTCGCGGTGCGGTCGTTCCCCGGCTACGGCGACCTGTCCCACCAGCGCCCGGACGACCTGAACCAGGGCGAGGGCGAGTCCGCGGTCAAGCGCGACCAGCTCGACTTCGCCCTGTGGAAGGCGGCCAAGCCGGGCGAGCCGGCCTGGCCGACGCCGTGGGGCCCGGGCCGGCCGGGCTGGCACCTGGAGTGCTCGGCGATGGCCACCTTCTACCTGGGCGCCGAGTTCGACATCCACGGCGGCGGCCTGGACCTGGTGTTCCCGCACCACGAGAACGAGCGGGCGCAGTCGTGCGCGGTCGGCGACGGGTTCGCCCGGTACTGGCTGCACAACGGCTGGGTCACCATGAGCGGCGAGAAGATGTCCAAGTCGCTGGGCAACACGCTGTCCATCCCGGTGGTGCTCGGCCGGGTCCGCGGCGTCGAGCTGCGGTACTACCTGGTCGGCCCGCACTACCGGTCGGCGATCGAGTACTCCGACGCGGCCCTGCAGGAGTCGGTCACCGCCTACCGGCGCATCGAGTCGTTCGTGCACCGGGTGCGCGAGCGCGACGGCGTGCCGGAGCCGGGCCGGGTCGACCCGGAGTTCGCCGCGGCGATGGACGACGACCTGGGCACCCCCGGTGCGCTGGCCGCGATCCACAACGCGGTCCGCGAGGGCAACCTGGCGCTGGCCGGCGACGACCGCGGCGACGCGGTCGAGGTCGCGTCCCGGGTGCGGGCGATGACCGGTGTGCTCGGCCTGGACCCGCTCGACCCGCAGTGGGTCGTCGCGGACAGCGGCCGGGACGCGGCCGTCAGCGCGCTCGGCACCCTGGTCGAGGACCTCCTGGCACAGCGGGCAGCGGCCCGCGCGGCGCGCGACTTCGCCGTCGCCGACGAGGTCCGCGACCGTCTCACCGCCGCCGGGGTGTCCGTCGAGGACAGCCCGGACGGCCCCACCTGGTCCTTGAAGGGCGTGTAATCGAATGGCCGGCAACTCCCGACGTCGCGGGGCGATGCGCAAGGAGGGCACGAAGAAGGGCATGGTCGTCGGATCCGGCGGCCAGCGCCGCCGGGCCCTGGAGGGCAAGGGCCCGACCCCGCCCAAGGAGATGCGCCCCGCCCACCCGGCGGCGCGCAAGGCCGCGCTGAAGGCCAAGGCGCAGGCCAAGGCCCAGGGGCGGGGCGGGGGTGGCCGCTCCGGCGGGGTGGCCGGCAACCGGAACCGCCCGGGCGACGGCGAGACCCCGGAGACCGTGCTCGGCCGCAACCCGGTGCTGGAGTGCCTGCGCGCCGGCGTGCCGGCCACGGCGCTGCAGGTCGTCCTCGGCGGCACCTCCGACGAGCGGATCGCCGAGGCCGTGCACCTGGCCGCCGACGCCGGCATCTCCATCCTGGAGCTGCAGCGCGGCGACCTGGACCGGCTGGCCGGCGGCGCGCTGCACCAGGGCGTCGCCCTGCAGGTGCCGCCCTACTCCTACGCCCACCCCGACGAGCTGCTGGAGATCGCGGCCGGCTCGGGCACGCCGGGGCTGATCGTCGCCCTGGACGGGGTGACCGACCCGCGGAACCTGGGCGCGATCGTGCGCTCGGTGGGGGCGTTCGGCGGGCACGGCGTGGTCGTGCCGCAGCGCCGGGCCGCCGGGATGACCGCGGTCGCCTGGCGGACGTCGGCGGGCACCGCGGCCCGGGTGCCGGTGGCGCGGGCCACCAACCTCACCCGCACGCTGCGCGAGTACGCCACCGCCGGGTACATGATCGCCGGCCTGGACACCGAGGGCTCGGTCAGCCTGGACCACTTCGACCTGGCCGCCGACCCGCTGGTGCTGGTGATCGGCTCGGAGGGCAAGGGCCTGTCCCGGCTGGTCCGCCAGACCTGCGACGTCACCGTCTCGATCCCGATGTCCGGCCCGGTCGAGTCGCTCAACGCCTCGGTCGCCGCCGGCGTCGTCCTCGCCGAGGTCGCCCGCCGCCGCCGCTGACGCCCTCGTGCGCGGAAACCGGTGCTAGAGCACTGCTTTCCGCGCACGACCTCGGAGGTGGGCGACGATCCGGCAGCCGACGTAGCAGGCGAAGGCGAGCGCGGCGACGTAGCCGGACACCGGCAGGCCCGGGACCAGCGACAGGATCGTGCCGCCGACCAGCGAGACCTCGGCGAACACCACGGCCAGCACGGTCGCCTTCACCGGGTTCGCGGTCACCTGGGCCGCGGCCGCGCCGGGTGCGATCAGCACCGACAGCACCAGGATCGCCCCGACGATCGGCACGGCCAGCGCCGTGGTCAACCCGATCAGCACCGCGAAGACGAGTCCCAGCAGCCGCACCGGCACCCCGCGGGCCAGCGCCACGTCGGGATCGGTGCTGGCGAACAGCAGCGGCCGGTAGAGCGCGGCCAGCACCACGACGACCAGCGTCGCCACCACCGCCAGCACCGCGATGTTGGTCGAGTCGACGGCCACGATCGAGCCGGTGAGCAGCCCGAACTTGTTCGAGGCCCGGCCGTCGTAGAGGGCCAGCAGCAGCACGCCCAGGCCCAGCCCGAACGCCAGCACGACGCCGATCACCGAGTCGCGTTCCCGGTGGCGCATCCCGAGCAGCCCGAACACCACCCCGGCCAGCACCGCCCCGGCGATGGCGCCGAAGCCGACGGCCACCCCGGCCAGCAGGGCCGCCGCGCCGCCGGTGAAGGCCAGCTCGGCGGTGCCGTGCACGGCGAACGCCATGCCGCGGGCGACGATCAGCGGCGCCAGCGCCCCGGCGACCAGACCGAGCACCGCGCAGGCGAGCACCGCGTTCTGCACGAAGGGCAGCCCGAGCAGCTCGCCCAGGCCGTCGAAGTCGATCAGGACGTCCATCAGGCCGGCCCCTCGCCGTCGCCGGTCGGCAGCTCGCCCTCGGCGTGGCAGTGCCCGGCGGCGCGCTCGTCGGTGCCGACCACGACCAGCCGGTCGCGCACCCGCAGCACGTCGACCTCGGTGCGGTAGAGCTCCGAGAGCACCGCCGAGGTCATCACCTCGGCCGGTGGCCCGATCCGGAACCGGCCGTCGACCAGGTACAGGACCCGGTCGACCATCGGCAGCACCGGGTTGATCTCGTGGGTCACGAACAGCACGGCGGTGTCGGCGTCCCGGCGGCGCTGGTCGATCAACCGGGTGACGACCCGCTGGTGAGCCAGGTCGAGGGAGAGCAGCGGCTCGTCGCACAGCAGCACGGCCGGGTCGCCGACCAGGGCCTGCGCCACCCGCAGCCGCTGCTGCTCGCCGCCGGAGAGCCGGCCCACCGGCGCGTCGGCGTAGCCGGTGCCGTGCACGGCGGCCAGCGCGGCGTCGACCCTGGCGCGGCGTTCCCGGCGCCCGCGCAGCCCCAGGCCGGGGCGGTGGCCGTCCAGGCCGAGGCCGACCAGGTCGCGCCCGCGCAGCGGCAGGTCCGGGTCGAGCGCCTTCTGCTGCGGCACGTAGCCGATGTCCGGGCGGCCGCGCCGGGCCGGGCGGCCGCCGATGCGCACCTCCCCCTCGGCCAGGGCCACCAGCCCCAGCAGCACCCGGACCAGCGTGGTCTTGCCCGAGCCGTTCGGCCCGAGCACCGCGACGAACTCGCCGGGGGCCACGTCCAGGTCCAGGCCCTGCCAGAGGGTGCGCCCGCCGAGGTTGACGCGGGCACCGCGCAGCGACAGCGCCGGGGTCGCCGTCGCCCGCCGGGTGCGGTCGGGAGTGGTGGGAGGTGCGGTCATCTGTCAGCTCTGGTCGAGGGCGCCGGCGAGCGCGTCGATCTGGGCGCGCATCCAGCTCGGGTAGTCGGTCGTGCCCTCCGGCAGGGTCTCGGTGACCTCGACGACCGGCACCCCTCCAGTCTGCGCCGCCGCCCGGACCTGGTCGGTGCTGGGGGTGGTGGTCTGCGCGTTGACCACCAGCGCGGCCACCGGCTCCGGGCGGAACAGGGCCAGCGTCTCGGCCAGCGCGGCGGCCGGCGGGTCGGCGTCCTCCTCGATGGCCTCGGTGAACGCCGGCGGGGTCACGTCGGTGAGCCCGGCGGCCTCCAGCAGGTAGCCGGGGACCGGTTCGGTGACCGCGATCCGGGCGCCGGGGTGCGCGGCGGCGATCGCGTCGGTCGCGGTGATCAGCTCGTCGATCTGGGCGGAGAACTGCTCGGCGTTGGCGGTGTAGGTGGCGGCGTCGTCCGGGTCGAGGGTGCCGAGCTCGTCGGCCAGCCGGGTGGCCACCTGCTGCACGGTCGGCAGGCTGTACCAGACGTGCTCGTTGAACGCGCCGTGCTCGTGGCCGCGCTCCGCCTCGCCCTCCTCGTGGCCGTGCTCCTCCTCCGCGGCGGCGGGCTGCTCCGCCTCGGCCGCGGCCTCCAGCCCGGACAGCTCGACGACGTCGATCACGGCCGGGTCCGCGCCGGACGCGTCGATCAGCGGGGGGATGAAGGCGTCGTAGCCGCCGCCGTTGAACACGACCACCTGGGCGCCGGCCATCGCGGCGGCGTCGGAGGGGGTGCTCTCGTAGGAGTGCGGGTCGGCGGCCGGGTCGTCGATCAGGGAGGTGACGGTGATCAGGTCACCACCGACCGCGCGCGCCACGGCCCCGTAGACGTCGGTGGAGGTGACGACGACGGGTTGACCGCCGTCGGCCGGCGCGGCGGCCGGCGCGGCGGCGCCCCCTCCGCACGCGGTCAGGGTGACGGCGAGGCCGGCGGCCAGCGCGATCACGGCTCCGGACGGTCGAGGCTGCATGGGGCACTCCCGGATCGAAATGAAAACGATTGTCGATTCACTCTAGCGTGTGACCGGCGGCTCCTCGGACCGCCCTTCCGGCACTTCCCCGGCGAACCTCTGAACCGTTACGGTTCGGTGATGCCGGGGCCCCCACACGTCCGACGGCCTGCGACGCTGGCCTCGCTCGCCGCCGAGCTCGGCGTCTCGCGGACGACCGTTTCCAACGCCTACAACCGACCGGACCAGCTCTCGGCTCCGCTGCGTGAACGGGTGCTGGAAGCGGCCCGCCGGTTGGGCTACCCGGGCCCCGACCCGGTCGCCCGGTCGCTGCGCACCCGCAAGGCCGGGGCGGTCGGCCTGCTGCTCACCGAGGCACTGTCCTACGCCTTCCGCGACCCCGCCGCGACCGGGTTCCTGGAAGGGCTGGCGCTGGCCTGCGAGCAGGCCGGACAGGGGCTGCTGCTGGTCCCGGTGAGCCCGGACCACGCCGACGTCGCCGCGGTCCACCAGGCCGGTGTGGACGGGTTCGTCGTGTACTCGGTCCGCCAGGACGACCCGCACTTCATGGCCGTGCTGGAGCGTCCGGTGCCCACAGTGGTCTGCGACCAGCCGACCGGGATCGACGGCGTCGACCGGGTCGGCGTGGACGACCGGGCCGGCATGCTCGGGCTGGCCCGCCACCTCACCTCGCTCGGGCACCGCCGGTTCGGGGTGATCTGCATGCGGCTGGCCGCCGGCCACAACGACGGCCCGGTCTCGGTCGAGCGCCAGCAGGCCATCACCTACCGGGTGCAGTCCGACCGGCTGGCGGGCGTCCGGGACGGGCTGGCCGAGGTCGGCGTCGACTGGACCGACGTGCCGGTGATCGAGCGGTTCGACCACTCCGTGGAGGCCGGCCGCGACGCCGCCGCGGAGCTGCTGGCCGATCACCCCGACCTGAGCGCCGTCGTCTGCACCTCCGACGTGCTGGCCCTCGGCGCGCTGCAGTACGCGGCCGCCCGCGGCCTGTCGGTGCCCGAGGACCTGTCGGTGACCGGGTTCGACGGCGTCCCGGAGGCGGGCCGCGCCGGGCTGACCACGGTGCGCCAGCCGCTGCTGGAGAAGGGTCGGATCGCCGGGGAGCTGCTGCTGCAGCGCGGCGACCGGAACCGGCCGCGCCAGGTCACCCTGCCCACCGAGCTGGTCGTCGGGGCGACCAGCGCCGAGCCGCGGGCCGAGCAGCGGTTCTTCTCCGGCTGGTGATCAGGACGGGGGCCGGCCCAGCCGGGTGGTGACCCGCCGGGCCAGGTCGGCCACGTCGGTGCCCGGGTCCGGGCGGACCGTCCCCTCCAGCAGCAGCGCGGACAGCCCGTGCACCAGCGCCCAGCCGGTGAGCGCGGTGGTGGGGTCGCGGGTGCGGCCGTCGTGCTCGGTGTTCAGCGCGGCGGCGGCCCGGTCGCGGGCCGCCGCCAGGGCCGGGTCGTCCCCGCGGACGAGGCCGGGCGCCCGCATGACCGCGAAGTGCGCCGGGTGCCCCACCGCGAACACCACGTAGGCGACGCCCAGCTCGGAGAACCGCCCGTCCCGCTCGGCCGCGTCCGCCAGGGCGTCGGCGAGCAGCCCCCAGCCCTCCGCGGCCAGCGCGGTGAGCAGCCCGGTCTTGTCCTTGAAGTGGTGGGTCGGGGCCGCGTGGGAGACGCCAGCCCGGCGGGCCACGTCCCGCAGGCTCAGGGCGACCGGGCCGTGGTCGGTGATCGCGGCCAGCGCGGTGTCCAGCAGGGCCCGGCGCAGGTCGCCGTGGTGGTAGGGCACGGCCCGAGCCTACCGCACGTCTTGACGTTGACAAGATTGGTCGCAGCGGGCATCTTGTCGTTGACAAGACCGGACGACGAGGAGATCGAGATGCCGACCCTGCCGTGGACGACCGCCCAGCACGCCGCCCCCGTCGAGGGCTCTGCAGAGGGCTCTGCGCTGGTCATGGCCAGCCGCTTCCAGCTGCGCAGCTTCCGGCACGTCCTGCCGTTCCTGCGCGACGCGATGCGGGTGCACGCCCTGGTGCGCCGCTCGGCGGGGGCGCTCGGGATCTCGCTGGTCGCCCGCCCGCTGCGCCGGGAGTTCCTCACGCTCAGCGCCTGGCGCGACCGGGCCGCGCTGGACGCGATGGTGCGCACCGAGCCGCACCGCTCGGTCATGGGCCGCTACCGCCGGGCCATGACCGACTCGGCGTTCGTCTTCTACGCCCCGCAGTCCTACCCGCCCACCTGGACCGAGGCCCAGGACCAGCTGCTCAGGAGTCGTGCGTGAAAGCTCACGCCGGGGCGTGAACTTTCA
>JASLAP010000077.1 GCA_030147065.1 Pseudonocardia sp.
CCGGCCCTCCCGACGTCAGGAAAGCCACTTTCAGGACCGAATCCGTCCTGAAAGTGGCTTTCCTGCCACGGGGGCGGGGCGGCGCGCCCTTGAAACGCCGTCCCGAACGCCTGGAAAGCCACCCTGCTGGCGCCAGACGTCCGGAAGGTGGCTTTCCAGGCATCCGGACGGGGGAGCGGGAGGGGGCAGTGGGGGCGGGGGCAGGATGGCCGGGTGGAGATCCGGCCGTACTGGGTGGGGGACTGGGCTGCGATCGGTGAGGTCTGCGTGCGGACCGCGGCGGACGGCGGCGACGCCCGCGGTCTCTACCCCGACCCCGACCTGCTGCCGGCGATCTTCGCCTGGCCCTACGTGGAGTACCAGCCCGAGCTGGCCTTCGTGCTCGACGACGGCGGCCGGGCGGTCGGGTACGTGCTGGGCTGCGCGGACACCGTCGCCTTCGCCGACTGGTTCGCCCGGGTCTGGCTGCCGCCGCTGGCGCACCGCTACCCGCCGCCCGCCGGTCTGCCCGGCACGCCGGCCGAGGGGATGAGCCGGCTGCTGCACCACCCCGAGCGGATGGTTCGCGCCGAACTCGCCGACCACCCGGCGCACCTGCACATCGACCTGCTGCCCGACTACCAGGGCCGGGGGCACGGCCGGGCGCTGATGGAGGCGTTCCTGACCGCGCTGGACCGGCTCGGGGTGCCCTCGGTGCACCTGGCGATGTCGCGCACCAACAGCCGGGCGCGTGCGTTCTACGACCGGCTCGGCTTCACCGAGCTGGCGGTCGCGGGGGCCGAGCGGGAGGCCTACCTGGTCCGCCCGACGACCGCCGGTTGACCGCTGCGCGACCCGGTGGCGGCTCGACCGACGGCGATCCGGGGCGGGGGCCCGCCCGGTGGAGCCGACCCGGCGAGGATCGGCCGGGGCCACCCGGTGGCGGGTGACGGTCAGGCGATGACGATGGCCCGCCGCTGCAGGTACTCCGCCAGCGCGGCGAGCCGGGCCAGCCGGCGCCGCTGACCGAACGCCGAGAGCGGGCCGACGACCCGCTCCAGGGCCGCGCCGGCCGGACCGGAGAGCTCGGCGTGCATGGTGACCGTGCAGTGGTCCGGGCCGTCCGGGGTGATCAGGTCGGCGTAGTCGAGGTGGAACGGACCGGCCGCGGACCGCCAGCGGATGCCCCGGCCGGGCTCGCACCAGGTCACCTCCATCCGGGTGGCCGGTCCGAACCACGGCTTGACCATCGCCGACCACCCGGCCGCCTCGATCGTCGGCGGCGCCGACGGCCCGTCCGGGTCGATCCGCTCGATGTGCGGGGACCACAGCCGCCACGCGGCGACGTCGGTGAGCACGGCGTGGGCGACGGCGGCCGGGGCGGCGACGGACTGCTCGGAGCGGATCACCGTCCCACGGTAGGTCCCGGGGTGCGGGCCCGCGCGCCGTCGCCGAGGATGCGCCGGTGGAGGCGAGCACCCGGGCGAGCGGCCCGGCGTCGGCGGACGTGGTGTGGCTGCGCTACGCCGAGCCGTCGCGGTGGCCGGGCTGGGCGCCGCAGATCCGCCGGGTCGACACCGCGGCCGGCCGGATCGCCCCCGGCGTCACCGGCACCGTGCGCGGCCCGCTCGGCCTGCCCGTCCGGTTCACCGTCACCGACGTGGACGAGGCGCGCCGCGAGTGGGCGTGGGACGTGCGGGTCGGGCCGATCCGGATGCACCTGCGCCACGGCGTCGACGTCGACGGCTCCGGCAGCGCCACCTGGCTCACCGCCCGCGGCCCCGCCCCGGTCCTGATGGCCTACCTGCCGCTGGCCCGCTTCGCCCTGCACCGCCTCGTCCACTGACCGGGGTCAGCGGGGGGTGGCGAAGACCTGGGTCCAGGTGATGCCGTAGCTGCCGCCGAGGGCGTGGCCGACGCCGATCTGGGTCAGCTCGCCGTCCAGGATGTTCGCCCGGTGCCCGGGGCTGTCCATCCAGCCCCGGACGACCTCGGCCGCGGTGCGCTGCCCGGCGGCGATGTTCTCGGCGACCTTGCGGTAGGGGTAGCCCGCCGCGAGGGCGCGGTCCCAGACCTGGGCGCCGTCGGGGTTGTCGTGGGCGAAGAAGGCGCGCCGGACCATGTCCTCGCTGTGCGCCTGGGCCGCGGCGGCCAGCCGGGCGTCGACGGCCAGCGCGCGCAGGCCGTGCCGGGCGCGCTCGGCGTTGGTGGCGGCGACCACCTCCGGGACCGGGCCGCCGGCGGCGACCGCGGGCGCGGGCTCGTCGACCACGTCGACGCCGAAGTCGCGCACCAGCCCGCCGAGGCCGTCGGCGTAGCCCTGGCCGATCGCCCGCAGCCGCCACGCCCCGGCCCGCCGGTAGAGCTCGACCAGCTGGACGGCGGTCTCGGTGCGCAGCCGGGTGGCGGCGAACCGGGCGAAAAGGCGGCCGTCCGGGCCGGTGACAGTGAGGACCGGGGACGGCAGCGCGCCGAAGGTGACGCCGGCGGCTTCCGGGGCGGCCACCACGACCACCCGCTCGGCGCCCCGCCGCAGCCGCGCCGGGACGACGGTCAGCGCCGATCCGCGCAGCTCCACGCCGGGTGCCGTGCGCTGGTTGTAGAAGACCATGTCGGCGTCGCCGTCGACCCGGCCATCGGTCGACAGGACCAGGGCGGACAGGTCGAACGGGCCGCGCAGGTCGAGCCCGGCGGAGCCGCCGGACAGGGCCAGGTTGGCGCCGGGGACCAGCTCGGTGACCACACCGGTGCAACTCGGCGGGTCCCCGGCCGGTTCCCAGCGGGCTCCCGGCCGGGGATCAGGGCGCCTCGGCCTTCTCCCCCTCCGGGGTGACGGCGAACCAGGAACCGTCCTGGCCGTGCCCCTCGACGGCGCCGGGCTGCGGGTCCGCGGCGTAGGTGTAGACCGGGAAGCCGCCGACCGTGACCTGCTCCTTGCCGTCCGAGCGGGTGAGCCGCCCGATGTCGGCCTGGTCGATGCCCTCCAGCTCGATCGGCTCGGCGTAGATCACCGGCTGCCAGGTCTCGGCGCAGGCGCCCTCGCAGGTCGAGGTGGGCGGGTTGGCCGTGTCCCGGTCGCTGCGGTAGAGCGTGAAGCCGCGGACGTCGATCACCACGGTGCCGAGCGCGGCGGTGCTGTTGGCGCTGAGCGCGACGCCGGGCCGCGGCGTGAGGGTGGCGACCGGTCCGCCGGAGCCCGCGGCGCCGGCGGCCTCCTCCCCGCCGAACACACCCAGGCCGCCCCCGCTGCACGAGGTCAGCGCGAGGGCCGCGACCGCGGCCGCCGCGACCAGCACGGGGGTGCGTGACATGAGAACCTCCGGATCCTGGCCGGTCCGTCCGGCCATCGCCCCTGCACACGGTCGATGCCGGCAGGGGGTTCAGCGGGGCGCGACCAACGGCCGCCGTCGGCGACGGGCGGTCCGAGCCTGAGACGAGTCCCGCGAATGGACTAGTGGGGAGCTGCTGTTCGGGGTAGCAGGCTGCCGCTCGGCGCGTTCCCGGCCGCGCGTGCCGTCTGCTCCCCTCAGCATGGCAACCCCTCCCGGGGGACCTTCCATAGGGTTCCCCAGCGTGTCCGGTAATCGCCCGCCCGCCACCGCGCCAGTGGCCGGTTCCGCCCCGTCCGCCGGCCCGGTCCGGCCGGCGCCCACCCCGATGACCCGGGAGGCGCGCACCCGGGTCGCGCTGTTCGTGCTGGTTCTGGTGCTCGCCGCGGGTGCGGCCTGGGGTGCGGGCCGGCTGCTGATCCTGAACCTCGATCCGGCCACCCTGCACGGCGACCAGCACGACGACATGCACCACTCGCTCGCGGAGCTGCCCCGATGAGTGCCCCGCCGGTCGACCGCGCCACCCCGGTCGACCCGGTCGACGGGGCGCGGACCGAGCTGCTGCTCGGCGGCATGACCTGCGGCGCCTGCGCCAACCGCATCGAGCGCAAGCTGAACAAGCTCGACGGCGTCCGGGCCACCGTCAACTACGCGACCGAGAAGGCGACGGTCACCCATCCCGACGGCACCAGCGCGGACCAGCTGATCGCCGCGATCGAGGCCGCCGGCTACACCGCCGCCCTGCCGCCCGACCCCACCGACGAGCCGGTCGACGACGACCGGTCCGACCCGGCGCTGGCCGAGCTGCGCCTGCGGTTGCTGGTCTGCGTCGCGCTGAGCGTCCCGGTGGTCGTCACCGCGATGGTCCCGGCACTGCAGTTCCCGTACTGGCAGTGGGTCTCGATGGCGCTGACGCTGCCGGTGGTGGTGTGGGGCGCCGAGCCGTTCCACCGCGCGGCCTGGACGAACCTGCGCCACGGCGCGGCGTCGATGGACACCCTGGTCTCGGTGGGTTCGCTGGCCGCCTTCGGCTGGTCGCTCTACGCGCTGCTGCTCGGCGGGGCCGGCCGGCCCGGCTTCACCCACCCGTTCCACTTCGGGCTGGCCTGGTCCGACGGATCCGCCCAGATCTACCTCGAGGTCGCCGCGGGCGTGATCACGTTCGTGCTGGCCGGGCGGTACGCCGAGGCGAAGGCCCGGCGGCGTTCCGGCGAGGCGCTGCGGGCGCTGGCGTCGCTGGCCGCCAGGGACGTCGCCGTGCTGCGCGGCGGGCGCGAGGAGCGCGTCCCGATCTCGCAGCTCGCGGTGGCCGACCGGTTCGTGGTCCGGGCCGGGGAGAAGATCGCCACCGACGGGACGGTGCTGGAGGGCGCGTCCGCGGTGGACACCAGCATGATCACCGGGGAGACCGTCCCGGTGGACGTGTCGGTCGGCGACGACGTCGTCGGCGGGTGCGTCAACGTCAGCGGACGGCTGGTGGTCCGGGCCACCCGGATCGGGGCCGACACCCAGCTGGCCCAGATGGCCGCGATGGTCGAGCGGGCCCAGACCGGCAAGGCCGCCGTGCAGCGGCTCGCCGACCGGGTCGCCGGCTCGTTCGTGCCCGGGGTGCTCGTCCTGGCCGCGCTCGCCGGGGGGTTCTGGGCCGGTCTGGGCGCCGGGGCGACGGTGGCCGTCAGCACCGCGGTCGCCGTGCTGATCGTGGCCTGCCCCTGCGCGCTCGGCCTGGCCACGCCCACCGCGCTGCTGGTCGGCACCGGCCGCGGTGCCCAGCTGGGCATCCTGATCACCGGTCCGGAGGTGCTGGAGTCGACCCGCCGCATCGACACCATCGTGCTGGACAAGACCGGCACCGTGACCAGCGGCGAGATGACGGTGACCGACGTGGTGCCGGCGCCGGGGGAGAAGCGCGAGCGGGTGCTGGGCATCGCCGCGGCGCTGGAGTCCGAGTCCCGGCACCCGGTGGCCCGGGCGATCACCCGGTACGGCCGCGAGCAGCTGCCGAAGCTGCCCGCGGTGACCCGGCCGTCGGACCTGGGCGGGCTGGGCGCGCAGGGCACGGTCGGCAGCCGGCAAGCCGTCGTCGCCCGGCCGGACACGCTCACCGACGCCGGCCTGGTGCTGCCCCGCCCGCTGGCCGAGGCCCTGGACCGGGCCCGCGAACAGGGCCGGACCGCCGCCCTGGTGGCCTGGTCGGGCAAGGCCCGCGGGATCGTCGTGGTCGCCGACACCCCCCGTCCGACCAGCAAGGACGCCGTGGCCCGGCTGCGCGGCCTCGGGCTGGAGCCGATCCTGCTGACCGGGGACAACGAGGGCGCCGCGCGGGCGGTGGCCGCCGAGGTCGGCATCGACACCGTGATCGCCGACGCCCGTCCGGCCGACAAGGTCGACGTCGTCGCCCGGCTGCAGGCCGAGGGCCGGGTGGTGGCCATGGTCGGGGACGGCGTCAACGACGCGGCCGCGCTCGCCCAGGCCGATCTCGGGCTGGCCATGGGCACCGGCACCGACGTCGCCATCCACGCCTCGGACCTGACGCTGGTCCGCTCGGACCTGACCGCCGCGGTGGACGCCATCCGGCTGTCCCGGCGCACCCTCGCGGTGATCAAGGGCAACCTGTTCTGGGCGTTCGCCTACAACTACGCGGCGCTGCCGATCGCCGCCGCCGGCCTGCTCAACCCGATGCTGGCCGGCGCGGCGATGGCGCTGAGCTCGGTGTTCGTGGTGACCAACAGCCTGCGCCTGCGCCGGTTCGCCGCGGCGGTCCCGGCCTCCTGACCACCGGTCCGGCGTATGGCTGGGCATCGGAAGCGGTATTTGACGAATGGCTGCCGATGGGTGAGCGTGGGCCGACACGGAGGAGGCCCATGCTCGGGACGACGGCGGTGGGGGAGTTCAGCTACGAGGCGCTGCCGGGTCGGGTCGTGTTCGGTCCGGGCACGGCGCGCACCCGGTTGGCCGGTGAGGTCGAGCGGCTCGGCGCCGACCGGCTGCTGCTGATCGCCTCCGAACGGGCCGCCGACACCGTCGACGCGCTCGTCGCGCCCTTCCGGGACCGCATCGCCGGCACCTTCACCGCGGTCCGCGAGCACGTGCCGGTCGAGACCGCACAGGCCGCCCGGGCCGCGGCCACCGACGCGGGCGCCGACGCGGTGCTCTGCATCGGCGGCGGGTCGACGGTCGGCGCGGCGAAGGCGGTCGCGCTGACCGCCCGGATCCCGGTGCTGGCCGTGCCCACCACCTACTCCGGCTCCGAGGTCACCCCGGTCTGGGGCATGACCGAGGACGGCCGCAAGACCACCGGCACCGATCCCGCCGTGCTGCCCCGGGTCGTCGTCTACGACCCGGAGTTGACCGCGGGGCTGCCCCGGGAGCTGGCCGTGGCCAGCGGGCTCAACGCGATGGCGCACGGCGTCGAGGCGCTGTGGGCGCCCGGCCGCAACCCGGTCAGCAGCGTGATCGCCCAGGAGGGCATCGGGGCACTGGCCGTCGGGCTGCGCCGCGACGAGCCGGCCGAGCTGCTGCGCGGGGCCTGGCTGGCCGCGGTCGCGTTCGCCGTCGCCGGGTCGGGTCTGCACCACAAGCTCTGCCACGTGCTCGGCGGCACCTTCGGATTGCCGCACGCCCGCACGCACGCCGTGGTACTGCCGCACGTGCTGGCCTTCAACGCCCCGGGCGCGCCCGAGGCCGCCACCCGGGTGGCGCGGGCGCTGGGCGTCGACGACCCGGTGCGTGGGCTGCGGGCGCTGGCCGACGAGCTCGGCGTGCCCCGGGGGCTGCGCGAGCTCGGGATGGCCGAGGCGGACGTCGACGAGGCGGCCCGGCTGACCGCGCCGGTGGTGCCGCAGGACAACCCCGTGCCGGTGCGCGACGGGGGGATGCGGCGGCTGGTGCGCGCCGCCTGGGCGGGAGCAGGGTCGGGGGAGGAACAGCATGGATGAGGCGCGGGAGCAGGCCGTCACCGACGAGGTGGTGGACAGCTTCGCGGTGACGAAGGACGAGCGGCTGCGGGAGATCGTGCAGAGCCTGACCCGGCACCTGCACGGCTTCGCCCGGGAGGTCCGGCTGACCCACGAGGAGTGGCTGGCCGGGATCGAGTTCCTGACCCGGGTCGGGCACAAGACCGACGACCGGCGCCAGGAGTTCATCCTGCTCTCCGACGTGCTCGGGCTGTCCATGCTGACCGTGGGCATCAACTCCCCGGCCAACCCGGCGGCGACCGAGTCCACGGTCTTCGGGCCGTTCTTCGTCTCGACCGCGCCGGAGGTGCCGCTGGGCGGGGACATCGCCCACGGCGCCAAGGGGATGCCCTGCTGGGTGTCCGGGACGGTCCGCTCGACCGACGGCTCGCCGGTCGCCGGCGCCCGCATCGAGGTGTGGGAGGCCGACGAGGACGGTCTGTACGACGTGCAGTACGAGGGCGACGTCGTCGCCGGTCGCGGGTGGTTGACCAGCGCGGACGACGGCGGCTACCGGTTCTGGTCGGTCCGCCCCTCGCACTACGGCATCCCGATCGACGGTCCGGTGGGCGAGCTGCTGGAGGCGACCGACCGCAGCCCGATGCGCCCGGCGCACCTGCACTTCAAGGTCGACGCGCCCGGCCACCGCACGCTGATCACGCACATCTTCGCCGCGGGCGACCGCTACCTGGGCTCCGACGCGGTCTTCGGGGTCAAGCCGGGCCTGGTCGTCGACTTCGCCGAGCAGGACCCCGGTCCCGGACCGGACGGTCGGGTGGTGGACGTGCGGTGGGCGCGGGTCGACTTCGACATCGTGCTGGAGCGGGTCGGCTCCTGACAGCGGACGACCCCGGCCCGGGAGCGGGTCGGGGTCTGGTCTTGCGTGCCGCCGGGGTGCTGGAGCGCTAGAGCCAGCGCCGGCGCCGCTGCGGGCGGCTCATGCCGTACACCTCGGCGCAGAGCGGGCAGCGCTTGCCGTCCGGCTCGACCATCGACGCCGCGGTGACCACGTGCCCGCAGACGGCGATGTAGCTGCCGGCCCGGTCGTTGGCCGCGGCGGCCAGCTGGGCGTCGGAGACGTCGTGCGCCATGCCGTCGTTCAGGCAGGTGATGGAGATCGTGGTGGACACGACGCGCATCGGGGCCGGAGCGCCGGAAGAAGAGTCGAACAGCGCCCCGCTCGGGGGCCGCCGGTGTTCTCTGCTCACGGTCCCCCATTCCGCAGCTGCGCCAGCCGGTTCGCGAGGTCCCGCTGGTCTCGAACACGCTACCTCTCGGCCCAGTCTGCCGACAGAGGCTTGCATCCGCAAGTCCCTCTGCAACAGCATCCGTATGGACAGCTGCACACGCGAATGCACGTGCATCTGCATGCACCGCGCGGTGCGCGCCCCTACGGAACTGCCCGGAGATCTTGTGAACGACCGATTCCACAGCCTGACCAGCATCGCAGCCCCGCTCCTCGGCGATGTGGCCTGGCGCAAGAGCGACTACAGCAACCCCAGCGGCGACTGCGTGGAGGTCGCCGCCCTGCCCGGCGGTGCCGTCGCGATGCGCAACTCGCGCGATCCGGAGGGGGCGGCGCTGGTCTACACGCGCGCCGAGATCGCGGCCTTCCTGGCCGGGGCCAAGGCCGGGGAGTTCGACGACCTCGGCAGGTGAGCGCGCGCGGTCCCGGCGGTCCGGTCTAGGCTCGGTCCGCCGGCGCCCGGGCGGCCGGCCGGAGGCAACCGGACGGGCCGGTGAGCCGCCGGCCGCGCGGAGGGACCCCGCCGTCGAAGGTGAGCCGTGGCCGACCAGACCCCCCCGATCAGCGGATCGGCGCCGTGGACCCCCGCCCAGCCGGGCGGGCCCACCGTCGTCCGGATGGTGTTGGGCGCCCACCTGCGCCGGCTGCGCGAAGCGGCCGGGATCAGCCGTCACGAGGCCGGCGAGGCGATCCGCGCGTCGCACGCCAAGATCAGCCGCTTGGAGTTGGGCCGGGTCGGGTTCAAGGAACGTGACCTCACCGATCTGCTCACGCTGTACGGCGTCACCGATCCCGATGAGCGGGTCGTGCTGCTCGACATGGTCAAGCCGGCCAATGCGCGCGGCTGGTGGCAGCAGGACGGCGATCTGCTGCCCAGCTGGTTCGAGATGTACCTGCGCCTCGAGCAGGAGGCCAGTTACCTGCGCACGTTCCAGGTGCAGTTCGTACCCGGCCTGCTCCAGCACGAGGACTACGCCCGCCGCGTGATCCTGGCCGGGCACGGCGCCGAATCCGAGTTCGAGGTCGACCGCCGGGTCCGGCTGCGGATGAACCGGCAGAAGATGCTGAGCGAACCCGGCGGCCCGCAGTTCTGGGCGGTGCTCGACGAAGCGGCACTGCGCCGCCCCTTCGGTTCCCCGGCGGTGATGCGGGCGCAACTGGCGCACCTGCTCGACATGACCACGCTGCCGAACGTGACGGTGCAGATGCTCCCGTTCAGCGTCGGCAGTCACGCCGCCGCCGGTGGGCCGTTCACCATCCTGCGGTTCGCCGAACGCGATCTGCCCGACGTGGTGTACCTGGAACAGCTCAACAGCGCGATCTACGTCGACAAGCGGGCCGATGTCGAGGACTACCTCGGGGTGATGGAACAGGTGAGCGTCCAGGCGTTCACCCCGGCGCGTACCCGGGCCGAGATCGCGGCGATGATCGATACCTGGTGAGCAGGACTCCCTGATTCCGGTTGGGAGTGCTGGGCGCCCCCGGAGTGGTGCGCTCGGTCGCGTTTCCCGGCCTTCGGCGCAGCATCTCCCATGCCTCATCCCGAAGCTCGGCCGGCGCGTCCGCTCTCGCCGTCGAGAGTTGTGCCCGGGTCGAACGGTCGTGCCCGCGGTCGTCGCGCTTTGGCGACTCCCGTTCGTCGGCCTGCCGATCCGTCCGCTCAATCGGTCGTCCGGAGGGTGATCGCGAGTTGCGGCGGATCGGCCGCGCCTGTGCGGCTCATCCGCCGCATCTGGTGATCCCCCCTGCTCTGGGCCTCACCGTCCCGGCTCTGTGCGATCCGCGTCGAATTCTGCGCTGCGCGCACGAGCAGCTGTGCCGCGCTCGCCGTTGCAGGGGTGTGGAGGTTCGAGGGGTGGCTCCGTGGCTGCGGCTCGCGCCGCCTGGCCGGTGTTGCGGCTCGCCTCTTCATGGGTTGTTCGGGTCCGCCGTTGCGCCGGTTGCCCGGCGCCGCCAGGACGACGAATGCGGCGGACGAACTGCTGACGTCGTTCGGTCGGGCGGGAACGCTGATCGAGGGCGCGATATCGAGGGAATGGCGGTCGGCGACGGATCGGCACACGGTGGAACGGGCCTGTCGAAGTGGTGCCGGTCGGGCCGGCGTGCGGTGCAAGTCGTCGGCCTGACGCCCGGCCTCTCGATGGCCTCGTCGCCCTGGCCCGCCTCGGCCGCGGGGCTGCGGGCAGGAGGCTGTGGCAGGAGCTTCTTGCCGAACCCGATCAGTCGTTGGTAGCGTCCGACCCGGTCCCGGTGTGCAGCCGGGGCTCTCCGGATCCCCACCCGCTGCTGACGTTGCGCGGAGGGCGAGGACCCGGGGTGGGGTTCCGGACGTGGGTTCGACCGTCCGGTGCAGGTCGCAGCAGCCTCCGGCGCGCCCGGCATCCGGCCCTGGTTCTTCCTGCACGCGATGCGAGCTGCCGCGGGCGTGTTCCCGCGAGCCGAGCCGCGTCGATCCCTTCCCCTCCGTTCGAGCACGGGAGCCCGTTCGCCATGAGCCGGCAGGTCGAGATGCACGCGGGGGCCACTGGCCCCGTCGTGCGTCCTGGCGTGCCCGCGGTGGCGCGACTGCGGCTCTCGGTACCGGACCGGGTGCGGGCGGTGGTGCGGTGGGTGCTGTGGACCGTCGGACTCGTCGTGGTGCTGTGGGTGGGTGCGGCATTCCTGGCCGCCTCGCCGGCATCTGCGGCGGTTCCGGTGACGGCTGCGCAGGCGGGCCTGCTGAAGGGAGGGAACAGCAGGCCGGCCGGTGGCAAGGATGGCGATTCGGGGGACTCGGGCGACGACAAGTCGAAGTCCGACGACAAGCCGACGGACGATGACAAGTCCGACGACAAGTCGAAGGACGATGACAAGTCCGACGACAAGTCGAAGGACGACGACAAGTCCGACAAGCCGAAGGACGACGACAAGCCGAAGGACGACGACAAGCCGAAGGACGACGGCAAGCCGAAGGACGACGGCAAGCCGAAGGACGACAAGTCGGAGTCCGACGAGAAGTCGGAGTCCGAGGGCAAGCCCGAGGCTGATGAGAAGCCCAAGTCGGATGAGAAGCCGAAGTCGGATGACAAGCCGAAGTCGGATGACAAGCCGAAGTCGGATGACAAGCCGAAGTCGGATGACAAGCCGAAGTCGGACGAGAAGCCGAAGACCGACGAGAAGCCCAAGTCGGATGAGAAGCCGAAGGCTGAGGACAAGCCCAAGGCTGACGAGAAGCCCAAGGCTGAGGACAAGCCGAAGACCGACGAGAAGCCCAAGGCTGAGGACAAGCCCAAGGCCGACGAGAAGCCCAAGGCTGAGGACAAGCCCAAGGCCGACGAGAAGCCCAAGGCCGACGAGAAGCCGAAGACCGACGACAAGCCGAAGACCGACGAGAAGGACGAAACCGGGTCGGCTTCGGGTGCCGGTGATGACGAGGGTGCCGGCGATGGGGACGGCGAGTCCGGTGAGGGTGGGAACGCGGGTGCGGACGGGGACGCCGACAACGGCGTGACTCCGGTGACCCACCGCGAGGACCCGGATGACGACCAGTCCGGCGATGAGGAGTCGGCTGACCGGAAGTCCGGCGGCCCGGACCCCGATGAGGACGAGCCCGGTAACGGAAAGCCGGCCGGCAAGCCCGCGGATGCGAAGAAGCCGGCCGGGGACGGCGAGTCGACCGGCGACCGGCCGTCCGACGGGAATGGGGACTCGGCCGGGGACGAGGAGCCGGCCGCGTCCGGGGAGTCCGGTGAGGGCGGCGGGAATGTTCCGGTGCGGTTGCTGACCGCGTCCGGCGACAACGCGGATGACGACCGAAAGACCGACGACGAGAGCGACGGGAAGTCGGCTCGCGAAGGATCGGGCTCGGGCGAGAACGCTGCCGGGCAGGATCGGGAGAACCGCCAGGCCGCTGATGTGGACGCGTGGGTTGCCGAACTCGCCGCGGGCGATCGCGACGAGGCCGAGGTGCGCGAGCAGGTCGAGCGCTTGGTGCGGGCGCACGTCGAGGATCTGACCGATCAGGCCGGGGACCGTCGCCACAGCCGCGACGGGGACGACGGCGCGGACGAGCGGGACGATGACGAGCGGGACGATGACGAGCGGGCCGATGACGAGCGGGCTGCCGCGCGGCTGGCTGTCGTGGAGCGGGTGCTGACCGAACTCGGCGACGCGGCCGACGAGTCCGACGGGCGGGACGCCCGCGACGACGACGCCGCGTCCGAGGACTCGGACGGCGGGGGCAAGGACAGCATCGGCAAGGGTGCCGCGGCGGAGCAGGACGGCGACGAGAGCGCCGACGGCGGGGACGTGACGTGGGCTCAGGTCCTGTCCGTCATCGACGACGAGCTGCCCGCCGGGTCGGGGGGTGCGGCGCGGACGGTGTCGCTGATGTCGGCCGACGGCGACGAGGACGCCCCGCGCGGCCCGCCGCACGGGCACGACGAGTCCGCCGATGAGTGGCGTGACGGTGAGTGGCACGACGATGAGTGGGTCGACTACGACGACTCCGCCGAGCACACCGAGAAGGTCCTCGAGGACCGGATCGAGGTCGACAACTCGGCGAAGGAATTGGCCGAGGAGAAGAAGAAGGTCGCCGCGGGTGATGTGACCGCGGCCGAGCACGCGAAGAACCAGGCGGCGCACGAGGAGCTGGCCGAGCAGGCCGCGCAGGACCGGGCGGCGCTGTCCCCGGAGCGGGCCGCGCTGGTCGACGAGGTCGTCGAGGGCCACCAGGAGCTGTCGGCGCGGGAGAAGGCTCTCGCGGCGGAGAAGAAGAAGGTCGCCGACGGCACGGTCACCGCGGCCGCGCACGCCAAGAACGTCGCGGCGTACGAGGAGCAGCGCGAGCAGGTCTACGCGGTGACCGACGAGCTGATGGCGGTCACCGACAACCACACCGACCCGGTCGGTGCGGCCGCGGCCAGCCGCGAGGACGCCGACGAGCAGGGCGACGAACCCGACGCCGGCAACGAGCACGGCGACGACGCAGACGGCAGCAGCGGCGCGCGCGGCGGCAACGGCGGGACCGGCAGCAGCGCGACCGGCAGCAACGGCCCGGACAGCAGCGACGGCGAGACCGGCAGCGGCGGGTACAGCGCTGGCGGGCGCAGCGCCGACGAGCAGGGCGGCAACGGCGGCGACGACGAAAGCCCCGCCGACGATGAGCCCGCCGATGGTGGGCGCGCGGCGTACGCGGTGGGTGGTGGCGGTCCCGGTGGCGGGGGCACCGGGACCGCCACGACCAACCGCGTACGCCGCGCGCCCACCATCGGCGGGCTCATCGTCGGCGGGGCTTTCGTCGTCGCCGCCGTTGCCGCCCTGCTCGTCGGCGC
>JASLAP010000088.1 GCA_030147065.1 Pseudonocardia sp.
GGGACGGGGAACGTCACCGGCCCCGGAGGCGGCGAGGTGATGGCGGACCCGGCGGTGGTCTCGGCACTTCAGGCCGCCGGGACGACCTGGTCCGCAGCCACGGTCGGGGCCCGCTCGGGCGGCGACCTCGCCCTGGCCAGCGGCACGACGGTGATGAGCATCGGCGGCTTCTCCGGCTCGGACCCGGCCCCGACCCTGGAGCAGTTCCAGGCGTACGTCGCCACGGGACAGGTGCGCTACTTCGTGCCCGGCGGTGGCGGCCCGGCGGGATCCCGGCCCGCCGACGCGACCGGGAGCGGGGCCGCACGGGGCGGGATGGGCGGCGGTACCGGCGCGGAGATCACCACCTGGGTCGAGCAGAACTTCGCCGCGGTGACCCTCGGCGGGCAGACCGTCTACGACCTGACGCTCCCGCTCGACTGACCCGGCCACCTTCCCGAACGAGTTAGGGCATCCTACGCTATCCTCGGGCGATGATCGAGAGATGCGCGGTGCTCGCCCGCGCGCTCGACGAGCCGCTCGCCGGGACCGCCCCGGTGGCGACGCGGTGGGCGTGCCTGGAGCACCGCGGGGCGTGGCCGCAGGACGTCACCGCCCACCCGGACCCGGCGATCGCGGCCTTCGCGGCCCGGGCATCCGCGGCGGGCTGGCGGTTCCTGCTGATCCGCCGGCCGGGTCGGCGGCGCGCCGTCGCCGGACCGGTCCGGTTGGTGCTCGCCGACACCGTCACCACCCGCACGAGCCGGCTCACCGTGGACGGCCCGGACGCGCTGGCCGACATCGCCCTGCCCGACCCGGACGAGCCGCTGCCCGGCATCCCGGTGACCGACCCGCTGCTGCTGGTCTGCACGCACGGCCGCCGCGACCGCTGCTGCGCGCTGGACGGCCGGGCGCTGGCGACCTCGCTGCTCGATGCGGGCGAGCCGGACGTGTGGGAGTCCAGCCACCTGGGCGGGCACCGGTTCGCCCCGACCGCTCTGGTGCTGCCCACCGGCTACCTCTACGGCCGGCTGGACCCGGCGTCGGCCATCGCGGCCCGCAAGGCGGCCGCGGCCGGCGAGGTCGAGACCGCGCTGTGCCGGGGCCGGTCGACCTGGTCCCCGGTCGGGCAGGTCGCCGAACTCGCGGTGCGCACCGCCACCGGGCTGCGGGACGCGGCCGCGCTGCGGGTGACCGAGGACCCGGACGGGGCGGTGGTCCACCACGTCTCCGACGGGCGCCGCTGGGCCGTCGACGTCGCCGCGGAGGAGGGCGCCGGCCCCTGCTCGACGTCCTGCGGCGTCACCTCGCTCCCTCGCCCCTCCCTGCGCGCCTTCGCCGTCCGCCCCCTCCCCTGATCCACCTACCTCCCGCCCTCCCCGCCCGACGCCGGACGAGGCGGTGCACCCCCCGCCCGTCCCGGTTCAGGAAGGCCACCTTGCTGCCCGCTGAGGGCTGGAAGGTGGCCTTCCTGAACCCGGGCGGGCAACCCGGGAGCCGGCACGGCTCGGGCACCCGACCGGAGCGGCGCCGGGGATGGCGGACCGGGCAGACTCGGGGAATGGATCCCGGTAGTGCCGCCGCTCCGTCGCCAGCCATGCGCTCCACCGGGCCGTCCGCCGGCTCCTCCGCCGGTCCGCCCCCGCCGGACGCCTCGACCGGGACCACGGGTGCGGCCGGCCCGCTCCCGGACGTCGCCGGGACCAGCGCGTCCCCCGCGACCGCACCGCCGCCGTCCGCCATCCCCACAGCCGTTCCCGGCGTGCAACCGCCCCTTCGCCCACCCGCTCACCAGGTGAGCCCCAAGGCCGTGCTGTGGTGGCGCCTGCGGGCGCTGCCGCTGCTGCTCGTGCTGATGGTTCCGCAGGTCGTCGGGATGGTGGTGGCCGCATCGGGCGCCACCGGCTGGCTGACCGCGACGATGATCGTGACCGCCGTCCTCGTCGTCGCCTACGCCGTGTTCGTCCCGCCGCTGCTGTTCCGCATCCACCGCTGGGAGGTCACCGACGAGGCCGTCTACACGCTGTCCGGGTGGCTGGTGCGGGAGTGGCGGATCGCCCCGATCTCCCGGGTGCAGACCGTCGACACCGCGCACGGACCGCTGCAGCAACTGCTCGGCCTGGCCACGGTCACGGTCACCACGGCGTCCGCCCGCGGCCCGGTGAAGATCGCCGGGCTGGCCGCGGACGACGCCGCCGAGCTGGCCCGGACGCTCACCGAGACCACCCAGGCCACCCCCGGGGACGCCACATGAGCACCGGCACCGACGCGCCTCCGGTCGTCGAGGTGCCGTGGCGGCGGCTGGACAGGCGGATGCTGTTCGTCGGGCCGCTGGGCAGCCTGGTCCGGCTGCTCCCGCTGGTGGCGTTCCTGCTGCTGACCGGGCAGGGCGACCCGGTGCGGGTGTGGATCGCGGCGGGGGCCGCGGTGGCGGTCGTGCTGGCCGGGGTCATGCGCTGGCGGACCACCCGCTACCGGATCACCACCGAGCGGGTGGAGCTGCACAGCGGCTGGCTGCGCCGGCAGCGCCGGTCGGTCCCGCGCGACCGGATCCGCACCGTCGACCTGACCGCGAAGCTGCTGCACCGGGCCTTCGGGCTGAGCGTGGTCCAGGTCAGCGCGGCCGCGGCCGCGACTCCGGGCGTGGGCGGCGGGCTCAGCCTGGACGCGGTGAGCAAGGCCGAGGCCGAGCGGCTGCGCCGGGAGCTGCTCGACCGGTCGCCGATCGCCGCGACCGCACCGGCCGATCCCGACCGACCCGCCCCGGAGCCGCCGCGGGCCCAGGAGCTGGCCCGGCTGAACTGGGCGTGGCTGCGCTACGCGCCGCTGACGTTCTCCTCGCTGGCCGGCATGGGCGCCGTCCTGGCGACGCTGTTCAACCTGGTCGACGACCTCGGCATCGATCCCCGCAACATCGACGCGGTCGACGACACCGCCGCGCAGCTCGCCGCGGCGCCGATCTGGGTGGTGATCGGCGTGGTCGGGGTGGTGCTGCTGGTCCTGGCCGTGGTCGGGGCGGTGCTGCTGTTCGCCGAGCGCTGGTACGACTACCGGTTGACCCGCGAGCCGGACGGCACGCTCCGGGTGCGCCGCGGGCTGCTGACCCGGCGCTCGCTGTCGGTGTCCGAGCAGCGGCTGCGCGGGGCCGAGGTGGCCGAGCCGCTGCTGCTGCGGCTCGGCCGGGGGGCCCAGACCCGGGCGTTGTCCACCGGATTGGCCGGCGACGCCCAGGGTGGGGCGCTGCAGCCGCCCACCCCGCGCGCGGAGTCGCACCGGGTGGGGTCGGCCGCGCTGCGGGTCCCGACCACCGAGATCACGCTGGCGCCCCTGCGCCGACATCCACGGGCCGCGCTCGTCCGGCGGCTGGTGCGGGCGGTGGTGCCGGCGGCGGTCCTGGTCGCGCTGGCGTTCGGCGTCGGCGCGCTGACCGGCGTGGGCTGGCCCGGCCCGGTATCGCTGGTCTTGCTGCCGCTGGCGGCGCTGCTGGGCTGGGACCGCTACCGCAACCTCGGCCACCAGCTCACCCACGGGTTCCTGGTCAGCCGGGCCGGGTCGCTGGTGCGCCGGACGGTGGCGCTGCAGCGCGGCGGCGTGGTCGGCTGGACGTTCCGGCAGACGATCTTCCAGCGGCGCGCCGGCCTGGTGTCGATGGAGGCCGTCACCGCCGCCGGCCAGGGCGGCTACGCCGTCACCGACATCGCCGCGGCCGACGCCGTCGCTCTCGCCGACGCCACCCTCCCCGGCCTGCTCACCCCCCTCCGCTCGTGACCCGGGTCAGCGGCGGCGCCGGGTGCCGAACATCCCGCGGGTGATCTCCCGGCCCAGCGCGCTGGCCGCGGACCGCAGGAAGGACGGCACGACCGGGGACCCGAGCGCCTTCTCCACGAACCCGGGCTCGGCGGGCTCCTCGCGCGGCGGGGGCGGTGGGACCTCGACCGGGGGCGTCGGCGCCGGGGTGGCCGCGATACGGGCGGTGAGCTGTTCGTAGGCCGACTCGCGGTCCACCGTCCGCCCGTACTTCGCGTGCAGCGGGACGCCTTCGCGGCCGCGGTGATCGCGTCGGGTCCGATGGCTGCCATCAGCGACCGCGGCGCCCGCATCCGCGCCCGGGCCACCGGGGTCGGTGCGCCGCGCTCGGAGAGCACCGTGACGATCGCCTCACCGGTGCCCAGCGAGGTCAGCGCCTCCTCCAGGTCGTAGACGTCGGTGTTCGGGTAGGTGCGCACGGTCTTGGTCAGCGCGGCCTGGTCGTCCGGGGTGAACGCGCGCAACGCGTGCTGGATCCGCGCCCCGGCCGTCGACGGTGCGCATCAGGTCGGCCGGGTCGAACTCGGGCTCGCCGAAGAAGTCCTCGCCGCCTTGGGCCTCCAGGTGACCAGCGCCTGCAGGATCACCCCGGCGGTGGCCCTGGGCACCCCGCCGATGCTCTTCAGGTCGGCCTTGCCCTCGTCGCCGGTCAGGTGGCTGATGACGCGCAGGTCCTTGGTGTCCAGCAGGGGCAGGTTGCGCTGGTCGGCCCAGTGGAAGATCAGCCCCAGGGTCGACTCCTGGGTGTCGTTGAGGTCGAGCACCTTGCTGAGCAGGATCGGCCCGAACTGGGTCAGCGTCGCCCGGATCGGCACCGCGGAGCTCGACCCGCCCAGCGACAGGAACTCCCCCGGGTAGGCCGTCAGCGCCCAGTCGTCGCCGGTGTCGTGGACCCGCGACTCGATCTTCGAGTTCGACGCGCCCGGGCGCGCCATCCCCGACAGGTCGCCCTTGACGTCGGCCAGCAGCACCGGGACTCCGGCCGCGGAGATGCTCGGCGATCCCCTGCAGGGTCCTGGTCTTGCCGGTGCCGGTGACCCCCGGCCACCAGCCCGTGCCGGTTCAGCGTGGCGAACGGGATGCGGACCCGCGAGGACGGGTCGGCCACCCGTCCACGCAGACACTGCCCAGCTCCAGCGCCGCCCCCTCGGTGGCGTAGCTCTGGGCGATCTTCTGCGCGGCGGTCGGCGGTTCGGCGTCGGACACGCCGGCATTCTGGGCCCCGGCACCCGTGTTGTCCTGCACGTCGATCGACAGTAACGCTTAGTGTGACGGGGGTGAACGACCGCCTGGTATGGATCGACTGCGAGATGACCGGCCTCGACCTGGGCCGCGACGCCCTCATCGAGATCGCCGTGCTGGTCACCGACGGTGACCTCAAGGTGCTCGGCGACGGGGTGGACGTGGTGATCCACGCCGACGAGGACAAGCTCGCCGGCATGCCGGAGATCGTGCGGGACATGCACGCGAAGTCGGGCCTGACCGACGCGGTCCGGGCGGCCACGGTCAGCGTCGCCGAAGCCGAGCAGCTCGCCCTGGCCTACATCCGCGAGCACGTCCCCGACCCGCGCACCGCCCCGCTGGCCGGCAACTCCATCGCCACCGACCGCGGCTTCCTGGCACGGGACATGCCCGAACTCGACGCCCACCTGCACTACCGCATGGTCGACGTCAGCTCGATCAAGGAGCTGTGCCGCCGCTGGTACCCGCGGGTGTTCTACGCCAAGCCGGAGAAGGGCCTGGCCCACCGCGCGCTGGCCGACATCGAGGAGTCGATCCGGGAGCTGGACTACTACCGCCGCACCCTGTTCGTCCCCGCCCCCGGCCCGACCACCGAGCAGGCCCAGGCCGCCGCGGCCGCTCTGGCCCCCGGCCGCTGACCGGAACCCGGTGTCCGGCCCG
>JASLAP010000116.1 GCA_030147065.1 Pseudonocardia sp.
GCGATGTACGACATCACCACCGGCACCGGCGACTTCGTGGCCGAGGGGGTGGTCAGCCACAACTGCTTCGCCCGCAACTCCCACACCTACCTGGACCTGGACGCCGGGGCCGACTTCGACGGCCAGATCGTGGTCAAGGTCAACGCCGCCCGGGTGCTCGACCGCGAGCTCCGCGCGCCGCGCTGGGCCCGCGAGCCGGTGGCGATGGGCACCAACACCGACCCCTACCAGCGCGCCGAGGGCCGCTACCGGCTGATGCCCGGGATCATCGACGCGCTGGCCCGGTCCGGCACGCCGTTCTCGGTGCTCACCAAGGGCACCGTGCTGACCCGCGACCTGCCCCGGCTCGCCGCCGCCGCGCACGACGTGCCGGTCGGTCTCGGCGTGTCGATCGCGCTGGTCGACCGCGCGCTGCAGGCCCGGCTCGAACCCGGCACGCCGTCCCCGGCCGCCCGGCTCGACCTGGTCCGCCGGATCACCGACGCCGGGTTGCCGTGCGGGGTGATGGTGGCCCCGGTGCTGCCGCTGCTCACCGACTCGCCCGAGGCGCTCGACGAGCTGCTCGGCCGGATCGCCGCGGCCGGTGCCACCGGGGCCACCGTGATGGCGCTGCACCTGCGCCCCGGCACCCGCGAATGGTTCACCGCCTGGCTGGCCCGGGAGCACCCGGCGCTGGTCGAGCGGTACGCCCGGCTCTACCGGTGGGGCGCCTACGTCGACCCGGAGTACCGCCGGGCGCTGGCCGCGCGGGTGGCTCCGCTGCTGCGCCGGCACGGGCTCACCGGCGCCGTCACCGGGATGCGGCCGCCGCCGTCCGACCCGCCGCCCGGGCCCGCCATGGCCCCGCCCCGGGCGGGTGAGCAGTTGCCCCTGCTGTGACGACCGGCGCCGGCGGGGAAACCTGCTGGTTGGGCGCCGGGGGTCGCCGGATAGCCTCGGACCGTGATGCGCACCCTTCCCGCCGGCACGTTGCGTGCCGAGCACGCCGGACAGACCGTGACCCTCGCCGGGTGGGTGGCGCGCCGCCGCGATCACGGCGGCGTGATCTTCATCGACCTGCGCGACGCGTCCGGCTCGGCGCAGGTGGTCTTCCGCGAGGGCGAGATGGCCGAGCGGGCGCACCGGCTGCGCGCGGAGTTCTGCGTCCAGGTGGTCGGTGAGGTGATCCGCCGCCCGGCCGGCAACGAGAACCCGGACCTGCCCACCGGCGAGATCGAGGTGACCGCCACCGCGCTGACGGTGCTCTCCGAGGCCGCCCCGCTGCCGTTCCCGGTGGACGAGCACACCGGGGTCGGCGAGGAGATCCGGCTCAAGCACCGCTACCTCGACCTGCGCCGCCCCGGCCCGGCCGCGGCGATGCGGCTGCGCAGCGCGGTCAACCGGGCCGCCCGCGCGGTGCTCGACGAGCGCGACTTCGTCGAGGTCGAGACCCCGACGCTGACCCGGTCCACCCCGGAGGGCGCCCGCGACTTCCTGGTGCCCGCCCGGCTGCGGCCGGGCTCCTGGTACGCGCTGCCGCAGAGCCCGCAGCTGTTCAAGCAGCTGCTGATGGTCGGCGGCCTGGAGCGCTACTACCAGATCGCCCGCTGCTACCGCGACGAGGACTTCCGGGCCGACCGCCAGCCCGAGTTCACCCAGCTCGACATCGAGATGAGCTTCGTCGAGCAGGACGACGTGCTGGAGCTGGCCGAGGCCATCCTGGCCGCGCTGTGGGAGCTTGTCGGCTACCGGGTGCCGCTGCCGCTGCCGCGGATCAGCTACGCCGAGGCGATGAGCCGCTACGGCTCGGACAAGCCCGACCTGCGCTTCGGCATCGAGCTGACCGAGCTCACCGAGTACTTCGCGAACACCGGCTTCCGGGTGTTCCAGAACCCCTACGTCGGCGCGGTCGTGATGCCCGGCGGCGCGAGCCAGCCCCGCAAGCAGCTCGACGCCTGGCAGGAGTGGGCCAAGCAGCGCGGCGCCCGCGGGCTGGCCTACGTGCTGGTCGACGAGGACGGCTCGGTCAGCGAGAAGGGCCCGGTCACCAAGAACCTCTCCGCCGAGGAGCGGGCCGGGCTGCCGGCCGCGGTCGGGGCGAACCCGGGCGACTGCATCTTCTTCGCCGCCGGCCGGCCGAACGACGCCCGGGCCCTGCTCGGCGCGGCCCGCGGCGAGATCGCCCGGCGGATCGGCGCCATCGACGAGTCGGCCTGGTCGTTCGTCTGGGTGGTGGACTTCCCGCTGTTCGAGTCGACCGCCGAGACCGAGGACGTGGCCGTCGGCGGCGGGTCCTGGACGGCGCTGCACCACGCCTTCACCTCGCCCACCCCGGACTGGATCGACAAGTTCGAGGCCGACCCCGGCAACGCGCTGGCCTACGCCTACGACATCGTCTGCAACGGCAACGAGATCGGCGGCGGCTCGATCCGTATCCACCGCGCCGACGTGCAGAAGCGGGTCTTCCAGATCATGGGGCTGGGCGAGGAGGAGGCCCAGGAGAAGTTCGGCTTCCTGCTCGACGCGTTCGCCTACGGCCCGCCGCCGCACGGCGGCATCGCCTTCGGCTGGGACCGGATCACCGCGCTGCTGGCCGGGGTCGATTCGATCCGCGAGGTGATCGCGTTCCCGAAGACCGGCGGCGGGTTCGACCCGCTGACCGCGGCCCCGGCCCCGATCACCGCCCAGCAGCGCAAGGAGGCGGGGGTCGACGCCGCGCCGCCGCCGGCCCCGCCGGCCGCCGCGCCGACCGCGCCCCCGATCGCAGCTCCGAACTGACCCCGGTACCGGGCTGATCGCCCGGTGTGCCGGGCCGGCTGAGCAGCGTGCTGCACAAGGAGGCCGGCTCGGCGGGTCGGCGTCGCCAGTCCGGCTGTCCATCCCGGTGGCCGACCGTGTCGGCGGCGGCCTCCGCCGCGGTCGCGGTGGTCGAGTGCCGCTGGACGGGGGCCGGTGGACGGGCGCTGCACCTGGTGGTCGACGTGGTGGGGATCGTGCTGGCCGGGCCCGCGGTGCGGGTGCTGTCGCGGCGCCGTGAGCACCGCGCGTCGGGATGGCGGTGGTTGGCGAGGGGGTAGGGTCGCCGGTGATGACACGCGACCTGGGCAACTTCCCCAGGCCGGTGCTCGCCGCGCTGGCCGCCGCCGAGCGGTTGCTCACCCGCCGGTCCGGAGCCGGCATCGTGCTGGCCGACCCCGAGGACCTCGGCGGCAGCGACCGGTCGATCGTGGCCCGTGCGCGGGTGGCCCGCAACCCGTTCTCGCTGCCGCGCACGCTGGTGGTCAAGCACTACCTGGCCCCGCCCGACGCCGGCCGGCCCGACCCGTTCCACTACGAGGTCGCCAGCTGCCAGCTGTTCACCGCGCTGCCGGCCGACGCCCGGCCCAGCCCGGTGCTGATCGCGCACGACCCGAAGGCCCGGCTGCTGGTGCTGGAGGACCTGGGGCGCAGCTCGACGCTGGCCGACAAGCTGTTCGGGCCCGACCCGGAGGCGGCCGGGCGGTGCCTGGTCAGCTGGGCCCGGGCGCTGGGCCGGATGCAGGCGGCCACCGCCGGGCGGGAGAGCGACTTCGGCGCCCTGCTGCGCCGGCTCGGCGAGCGGGCCTGGCGCGACCCGATGGCCGAGGACGCCCGGGCCGCCGTGGCCGGCCTGCCCTCCCTGCTCGCCCAGGAACTCGGGGTCAAGGTGCCGCCGGACGCGATCCTGGAGGCCCACGAGACGGTGCGCCTGCTCGGCGCCTCCCGCTACCGGGCGTTCAGCCCGTCCGACACCTGCCCGGACAACAACCTGGTGACCAGCCGCGGGGTGCGGTTCGTCGACTTCGAGTGGGGCTGCTTCCGAGACATCGCGCTGGACGCGGCCTACTTCCGGGTGCCGTTCCCGGGCTGCGAGGCCAGCTTCGCGCTGCCCGACGGGATGGCCGAGACGATGCTGGACGCCTGGCGCAGCGAGATCGCCCCGGTGTGGCCCGACCTGGACCGGCCCGACGTCCTGGAGCGCCGGCTGCGGCACGCCCAGCTGCTGTGGGTGTGGCTGTGCACCTGGTGGATGCTGCCGCGGATCCGGAGCCGGGACATGCCGGTGGGCAGCGACGCCACCCGCTCACCGCGGATCAGCACCGCGCTGGGCCACTACTGGCGGCAGATGGCCGCCGCCGCCGCGGACGCCGGGCTGCCGGCCACCGCCGAGCTGGGCGCCGAGGTGGCCGCCGCGCTGGCCGAGCGCTTCCCGGACGCGCCGTCCTCGCTCCCGGTCTACCCGGCGTTCCGCTCGGTCGGCTGAGCACCGCTCAGCCGGTGACCAGCGGGATGTCGTTCGGGGCAGGACCGGAGTCGCCGCGCTGACGCCTCTGCGCGCCCTCCGGTGGACCGACACCGCGGGCCGGCTCACTGGGCGACGTGCCGAGCCCGGCCACGGACAGTGGCCACGACCCGGACGTAGGGGTACTCGTAGCGCGCCCCACCACCCGGCCGACCGCGATCGGCGCGGACCGCGAACTCGAGGAACTCCCGGTCGAGCGCCGCGACCCGGTCGGGATCGGCACCGATCGCGGAGTAGGCCGCGATGGTCGGACCGAACGTGCGCTTGTAGAACTCGCACAGGTCCGCCGGCTCGGCGAAGTGATCCACGACCAGCACGTGCTCGGTCGACTCGAGTGCGTCGACGCGGTCGCCGAACAGGTCCCGCAGGTGCTGCGCGGTCCCCCACAGCAGGGGCGACGACGCGTCCGGCGCCGGCGGGGCGTACCTGGCGAAGACGGCGAAGAACTCCGCGGCGAAGCCCCGTGCCGGCCAGTTGATCATGCCGATCAGCCCGCCGGGTCGGCAGACGCGCAGCAACTCGTCCGCGGTCGCCCGGTGATCAGGAGCGAAGATCGCCCCGATCGCCGAGGTAACCACGTCGAACTCGTCGTCGGCGAAGGGCAGGGCCTGGGCATCGGCCGCCACCCAGTCCAGCTCCACCCCCCGCGCGGTCGCAGCGCGGCGGCCCTCGTCGAGCAGCGCCGGGGTCAGGTCGCAGGCGGTCACCCGCGCCCCGGTGGCGGCCGCGGGGATCGCCACGTTCCCGGTTCCCGCGGCCACGTCGAGGACGCGCAGGCCGGCCGAGATGCCGCACGCCCGCACCAGGTCGGGGCCGAACCCGGCGAGCAGCTCGGCAACCCGGTGGTAGTCCCCCCGTGCCCACACCTCCCGCTGGGCCGCACGCCCCGCGGCGGCGTCCCCGTGCTGGACCTGTCGGTCAGCCATCGCCGATCTCCCCTCCGGTGGACCACCGTGCCGAATCGGGTGCCCAGGACCCAGCCGGAACGGCGGTCGCCGGTGTCGGCCGAGTCCGCCGTCCCGGGCCCGTGGCCCCGTCCGCGGGCATCCTCGGCGCGCGGCTGACGCTCCACCGCGGCCCGACCCCCGCCGCCACGGTCACCGCTCCTGCCCCGGCGCGGCGTAGTGCTCGTGGAACAGCAACGCGGTCAGTTCGGGCCGGCTCCGGACGCCGAGCTTGGCGAAGATCGCCTTGACATGGTCGCGCACGGTGTGCGGGGACAGCCAGAGGGCGGGAGCGATCTCCCCGAGCGGAAGACCGCGCAGCAACATCTCGGTGATCTCGCGTTCGCGCGGTGTCAGGTCGTGGGCCTGCACGATCAGCGGCGCCAGGTCGGCGCGCCGGGCGGGTTCCAGGACCACCGCCGTGGTCGGGCGGCCGGGGGAGCGGGGGCGCAGCCGGGCCCCGTGCACGACCAGCCAGTGCTGCGAGGGCAACCGGACGCGGGCCCGGGCCGGGGGGCCCGACCGGCCGGTGTCGGCGAGGAAGCGGGCCCGCCGGGCCACCTCGTACACGACCGAGGGGAGGTCGAGGCCCTCGTCGGGCAGTTCGCGCAGCCAGCGCACCGCGTCGTCGGAGACGGCCTGGACGGATCCGTCGTCGTGCAGCACGACCAGCCCGGGCAGGGCGCCGGGCTCGGCGGCCCGGATGCGGTCGAGCAGCAGCGCGGTGCGCAGGCCGCTCCCGACCTGCTCGCCGACGGCAGCGAGGAAGGCGGCCTCCTCGGCGGTGAAGGCCGGTTCACCGTCCGCGCGAGCCAGGCAGACCTGGCCCCAGGACGCGCCGCCGGAGCGGAACGTCGCGCGGAGTTCGTCGCTGCCCCAGCCGACCGGGGAGCTGATGGTGCGGTACCGGGTGCTGCGGTCCAGCTCCCCGCCGGTGGCCCGGCTCAGGGTGGCCACGGCGTGCCGGGAGCGGGCGATGCCCGTGAACGGGACGAAGTCCGCGCCGGTCAGCTCGTTGTCGATCAGCAGCCGGTGGGTGGCGGGATCGACGTTCTCGGCGAACCCGCCGGTCGCCAGCAGGGTGGCGGGGTCGGTGAGCTGCCATCCGGCGGCCGCGTAGGGCACCTCGTCGCGGATCCGGTCGGCCACCGCGCGCAGCAACCCCAGCGGTGACGGTGCGGTCGCGCACAACCTGGTGATCGACTCGCGGGCGGCGGTCCCGGTCGGACCGGACGTCTGGCGTCCCATGCCGCCACAGGATCCGCCGGCCCGACCCGGTGGCACAACCCCCGCAGCTGCGGGATTGGCCCGGCCGACGGGCCGCTGCACGCTCTGCGCACCGCTCGCGTGGAGAGGATCGATCCGATGGTCGAACGACCCGACGTCCTGGTCATCGGCGCCGGCCCGGCCGGCCTCGCGTGCGCCGCGGCGCTGCGCGGGGCCGGGGTCGCGGCCACCGTGCTCGAGCGTTCCGAGGCGGTGGGGGCGTCCTGGCGCGGGCACTACGACGGCTTGCGGCTCAACACCAGCCGCTGGTTCTCCCACCTGCCGGGGTGCCGGTTCCCCTGGCGCGCCGGGGTCTTCCCCGGCCGGGACGACGTCGTGCACTACCTCGATCGCTACGTCCGCCGGCACCGGCTCGACATCCGCCTGCGCACCGAGGTGCACCGGCTCGACCCCGTCGAGCCCGGCGGCGACCCGGTCGGGCCGCGCTGGGCGGCGACGACGGCGGACGAGGTGCTGCACGCCCGCCACGTGGTCGTCGCGACGGGATCCCTGCGGGTTCCGTTCGTGCCGAACTGGCCCGGTCGCGACCGCTACGCCGGCACGCTGGTGCACGCCGCCGAGTACCGGTCCCCGGCCGGCTTCCGGGGTCGGACGGTGCTGGTCGTCGGGGCCGGGTGTTCCGGGATGGAGATCGCCGCCGAGCTGGCCGCGGGGGGAGCCGGAGTGGTCCACCTGGCCGTGCGGACCCCGCCGAACATCCTGCTGCGCTCGATCGCCGGGCTTCCCGGCGATCCCGCGGCGATGCTCCTGCTCCGCCTGCCCGCCGCGACGGCCGACGGGCACATCGCCCGGATCCGCCGCCTCACGGTCGGCGACCTCACCGCCCACGGCCTGCCGTCGCCCGAGGAAGGCCCGTTCCAGCGGCTGGCGCGCACCGGCGCCGGCCCGGCCGTCGTCGACCGGGCGGTCCTGCGCCTCATCCGGTCCGGGTGCCTGCGCATCACCGCGCCCGTCGCGGCGCTCGACGTCACCGGCGCCCGGCTCGCCGACGGCCGGCACGTCCCGGTCGACGTCGTCGTCGCCGCCACCGGCTACCGCACCGGACTGGCGCCGCTCGTCGGCCACCTGGACGTCCTCGACGAGCGCGACCGCCCCCGCGCGCCGAGCGGCGCGGAAGCCGCTCCCGGCCTCCGGTTCCTGGGGTTCCGACACCAGCCGGGCCAGCTCGGTGCCCTCGGTGGACAGGCGGCCGGCGTGGCCGTGGCCATCGCTGCCGCCGCGGGCTCGTGCACCGCCCGGTCGTCCACGACGAGCAGATGAGCAATGGTGGGGTGGACCGTCCGTGCGCGCCCTGATCGTCGGCGGCGGCATCGCCGGGCTGGCCGCCGCGTCGGCGCTGCACCGAGCCCGCTGGGACGTCGAGGTCGTGGAGCGCGACCCCGCCCGTCGCGACCGCGGGACCGGCCTCTACCTGCCGGGCAACGGAGCGCGGGCGCTCGACCGGCTCGGCGTGCTGGCGCCGGTCCTGGACCGCGCAGTGCTGATCGAGAGCCAGCGCATCCTCGACCACCGCGGTCGGGTGCTGGTCGAGATCGACCTCCCGCGCACCTGGGGCGGTTGCGGCCCGTGCCTGGCCCTGCCCCGGGCCGAGCTGCACCGGGTGCTGTACGACGCCTGCGGTGCACCGATCCGGCACGGCGAGACGGTGGTGTCGCTCGGACCCGGCGGTGACGGGGTGGCGGTGACGCTGTCCGGCGGCGGCCGCCGTGACGTCGATCTGCTGGTCGGGGCGGACGGCATCCGATCGAGCATCCGACGGCTGCTCGGGGACGCCGGCGTCCCGCGGCCGGTGGGGCAGCTCAGCTGGCGCTTCGTCGTCGAGGAGCTGCCCGACGTCCGGACCTGGACCGCGCTGCTCGGCGACGGGCGCACCTTCCTGCTGGTGCCGATCGGTGCCGGGCGGGTGTACTGCTACGCCGACGTCAACGCCACCGAGAACGCCACCGAGCCGTCCGCCGGACCGGCCACCGCCGGGTCGGGCCGGCTGCGCGAGCTGTTCGCCGACTTCGCCGGACCGGTGCCGGCCGCGCTCGACCGGGTCGACAGCTCCACGGCGCTGCACGTGGCCCCGATCGAGGAACTCGTGGTCACCCGCCCCGCGGTGGGCGGGGTGGTGCTGATCGGCGACGCCGCGCACGCGACGTCGCCGAACATGGCGCAAGGCGCGGTGATGGCGTGCGAGGACGGGCTCGTGCTCGCCGACGAGCTCACCACCGGGTACCCGGTACCAGCGGCCCTCGCCGCGTTCACGTCCCGGCGTGCTCCGCGCACCCGCTGGGTTCGGCGGCGGACCCACCGTCGGGACCGCGCCCGCGCCCTACCCGCTCCCGCCCGGTCTGCCCTGCTCCGACTGGTCGGGAACCGCATGTACCGCGCCGACTACCGGTCGCTGCTCGACGAACCGTGACCTCAGGTCGTCGAGCTGCGAAACCGTCGCCCGGGACGGCAGCCCGCACAACCGGACGTCGGCACGGGCTCAGGCGGCCGGGCGCAGCGGGGGCACGCTGTCGAGTCTGTTCCCATGGGCCGAGGGTGCTCCGCCCGGTTTGCCGGGCCGTGAACCCGGCGAAAACCCGCGGTGCGTGGACGTCCGATGACCGGGAGTCCGCGGCGGCGGTCGCCGGGAGGTCAGAGCCCGCGCAGGAACCGGTCGATGCGCACGATCGCCTCCTCCAGTTGCGGCAGCGCGGTGGCGTAGGAGCAGCGCACGTGCCCTTCGCCGGACGGGCCGAACACGTCGCCGGGCACCACGGCCACGTGCTGCTCGTGCAGCAGCCGCTCGGCGAAGGTGGCCGAGTCCAGCCCGGAGGACCGGATCGAGGGGAACGCGTAGAACGCCCCGCCCGGCTCCGGGCAGTCCAGGCCGGTCTCGCGCAGGCCCTTGACGAACACCCGGCGCCTGCGGTCGTAGTCGGCGACCATCTCGGCGACGTCGGCGTCGGCGTTCTCCAGGGCCTCGATCGCCGCCAGCTGCGAGACGTGCGGCGCGCACAGCATCGTGTACTGGTGCACCCGCACGCACAGCTCGGCGACCGGTTCCGGCGCGCAGATCCAGCCCACCCGCCAGCCGGTCATCGCGTGCGCCTTGGAGAACCCGCCGAGCAGCACCGTGCGGTCCCGCGCGCCGGGCAGCGTGCCCAGGCAGGTGTGCGCGCCGGTGTAGGTCAACCGGTCGTAGATCTCGTCCGAGACCAGGTAGAGGTCGTGCCGCTCGGCCAGCGCGACCAGCGCCTGCAGCGCGGCGCGCGGCTGCACCGCGCCGGTGGGGTTGGCCGGCGAGCCGAGCAGGATCGCCTTGGTGCGGGGGGTGACCGCGGCGGCGACCACCTCGGCGTCGACGGCGAAACCGTCCTCCCAGCGGGTCGGCACCGGCACCGGGACGCCGCCGGCGAACCGCACGCACGGCTCGTAGGCGACGTAGCAGGGTTCCGGGACGATCACCTCGTCGCCGGGGTTGAGCAGCACCCGCAGCGCCAGGTCCAGGCCCTCGGAGACCCCGGTGGTGATCAGGCACTCGGTGCCCGGGTCGTAGTCGGCGCCGTAGCGGCCGGCCAGGTCGGCGCAGATCAGCTCGCGCAGCCGGGGCAGCCCGGCGTTGGAGGTGTAGGTGGTGTAGCCGTGCTCCAGGGCGTAGATGCCGGCCTCGCGGACCCGCCACGGGGTGACGAAGTCCGGCTCGCCGACGCCCAGGGAGATCACGTCGTCCATCTCCGCGGCGATGTCGAAGAACTTCCGGATCCCCGACGGCGGGCAGGCGGCGATGGTGGCGTTGAGCGGCCTCACGGGGTGACCGGGAGCCGGTGGTCCTCGGCCGGCGCGCCGAACGCGTCGCCGTCGCGCTTGTAGGTCTTGAGCACGAAGTGCGTGGCCGTCGAGCGCACCCGGTCGATCGTGGACAACCGCTGGGACACGAAGTCCGACACGGCTCGGATGGTGGGGCCGGTGACCGTGCAGCGCAGGTCCTGGCTGCCCGAGACCAGGTAGACGCTGCGCACCTCGTCGAACCGGGCGATCCGGTTCGCGACGTCGTCGAAGCCCACCCCGCGGGCCGGCGCGACCGAGACGTCGATGAACGCGGTCACCGTCTCGCTGGTGGTGTCGGCGTCGACGGCGTCCCAGTCCACGACCGCCTTGTAGCGGCGGATCGCGCCGGAGGCCTCCCAGCCGGCGACAGCGGCGTCCACCTCGGCCACCGGGAGCCCGGTCATCGTGGCGATGGTGTCGTGGGAGAGCCGCGCGTCGCGTTCGAGCAGTTCCAGGATCTGTCGCACGGGTGCGACCCTACGTCGGTCGCGGACCCAGGACGGTGGCGAGCCGCCGCACCGCCTCGCGCAGTTCCCCTTCCGGGGACGAGGCGAAGCAGCACCGGGCGGCGGCGGGCCGCGGGCCGCCCACCGCGAAGGCGCTGCCCGGGACGAAGCCGACCCCGGCGCCCAGCGCGCGGGGCAGCGCCGCGGTGGTGTCGGTGCCGGCCGGGAACTCCAGCCAGCAGAACATCCCGCCGGTGGGGGTGGAGCAGGTCGCGTCCGGCAGCATCCGGGCCACCGCGGCGGTGAACGCCGCCGCGCGGGCCGCACCCGCGGACCGCAGGGTGGCCAGGTGCGCGTCGAACCAGGCGGTGTCGGCGAGCAGCTCGGCGGCCACGGCCTGGGTGAGGGTCGATCCGCACAGGTCCGCGCCCTGGCGCAGCAGCTCCACCGCCGCGGTGACCTCGGACGGGCCGGTGAGCCACCCGACCCGCAGCGCGGGGGCGAGCACCTTGGACGCGCTGCCCAGCCGGACCACCCGCTCGCCGTGCGCGGCCACCGGCTGCGGGACGGCCCCGTCGAAGGCCAGCAGCCCGTACGGGTCGTCCTCGACGACGAGGAAGCCGTACCGGTCGGCCAGCCCGGCCAGCGCCCGGCGCCGGTCGGCGGCCAGGGTGACCCCGCGCGGGTTGTGGAAGCTGCTGACCGTGTGCACCAGCCGCGGGCGCAACCCGGCCGCTAGCCGGTCGGCCAGCTCGTCGACCCGCATGCCGTCGCCGTCCAGGCCGATCGGGGCGAGTTCGGCGCCGGCGGCCTGGAAGACCTGCAGCGCCCCGACGTAGCCGGGGTCCTCGATCACCACGACGTCGCCGGGATCCAGGGTCGCCCGGGCGACCAGGTCGAGCGCCTGCTGGGACCCGCTGGTCACCACGACGTCGGACGGGCGCACCGGGCCGGTGCCGCGGGCGGTCTCGTGCGCGGCCACCACCTCGCGCAGCCGGGCCAGCCCGGCCGTCTCGCCGTACTGCACCGACGCCGGGTCGGTCAGCGCCGCGCCGGCCGCCCGCGCGATCCGGTCGCGGGGCAGCAGGTCCGCGGCCGGCAGGCCACCGGCCAGGCTGATCACGTCGGGGCGGGCGGTGAGGGTGAGCAGGTCGCGGATCGCCGAGCCGCGCACGGCAGTGACCCGGGCGGAGACGGCGGGGGCGGGGGGCAGGACGGTCATGGCGCGGCTCCGGTCGAACGGACGGGTACGGGCTCGTCCTGGATCGACAGGGCGGGATCGGGCCGGGGTGCGGGCCGGTTCCGATGATGCCTCGCACGTCCCGATGGGTGGAAGCACATTCTCACCGCTTGGGATGAGGCCGCTCGCCTGGAGCTGCGGGCCCGATCGGGCGCTCAACGAAGCCGATCAGCAGGTCGATCGGCACGGGAACCGGCGAGCCGGCCACGCGGTCACTCCCCGGTGGTGTTGTCGAGGAGCTGCGAACAGCCGCCACCGGCCCGGCCGCCCGGGACCGTCAGCCGGATCGACTGGGGGTGTGCTGCTCGCGGTGGCCACCGTGGCGCCGGCCGTGGTCCCGATGCTCTCCCCCCAGCGGGGGAGGCGACTCCCTCCGCGCCGGGAGTCGTGCCCTGGGGTCGCTGCCTACGGTCGTGTCCATGCCCGGATCTGCTTCCCCGCCCCGCTGGCCGGCATACGGCGTCGCGGTGCTGTTCCTCAGCTACGCCGTGGGAAAGGCCGCCTTCGCGATGCAGGGCAGGCTGGGGTTGCCGAGTGGCCCGGTCGTGTCGGCTGCGGAGACCGAGCGCTACGCCCGCGAGGTCATGGACGCGGGCACCGTGCAGTGGCTCGCGAGCGGGAGCGGCGTGCTGGGCGCGTGCATCGCCGTTGCCACGGTCACGGCGCTGGGGCGCAGGATGCCGAGGACGGTGATGCTGCTGGTGCTGGTCGGCATGCTGCTGGCCGCCGGCGCCGGCGCAGCGACCATGGTCGTGGACGGGTTCGGCGGTCCCGGGCCGGGCTGGCAGTGGTACCACGGCGTCCTCGGGGTCGTCGTGATCGGGCTGCTCCTGGCGATGATCCGGTCCTACGCGGGGGCGCCGGGCCGTGTCGCGGCCTGATCGGGCGCGGGCGGGCGCGTACGGGGCGGCGGCGTGCGCCGGGGCCTATGGAGCGATGAAGCTCGCCCAGGCGCTGGGGGCCAACGCGCTGGCCGACAAGGACCCGCTGCCCCCGGAGCTGCGCGAACGGCTCCTCGCGCGGGATCCGCTGTTCGTGGCCAGCCACTGGGTGCTGGCCGGGGCGGCAGCGGTCGGCGTCGTCGTCGCGCTGGCCACCGTGCGCCCCTGGGGTGCGGGCGTTCCGCGCCGGCCGCTGCTCGCGATCGCCTGGGTGCTCGGGGTCTTCATGATCGCCCGGTCGATCGGGGTGTTGGGTTTCGGCTTCGTCGGCGATGCGCTGCTGCTGACCGGGGTCCGCCCGGCGCCGGTCGAGCACGCCGCGTTGGCCCGCGACCTGGCGCGCTGGGACCTCCTGCTGTGGTCGCCGTTCTTCCTGCTCTGGGGGGTGTGCTGGGCGGCGGTGGGATGGCGGCTGGGTGGTCGGGGGTCGCTCTCCGGCAGCAGGCGGACCGGTCGGCGGCCCGCGTAGCCGCTCGCCCCAGCGCTCCCCGTCCCGGTCAGCGGTGCTGTCGGTGGGGGGTGGCAGGCTGGCGGCGATGGACAACCACGTCGACGCAGACGGCCTGTTCGACCTCGACGGACCGGCCGCGTCCCCGTCCGCCGCCCCGTCGCCGTCGGCTGCCGCGTCGGCGACCTCCCCGCTGGCGGTGCGCATGCGCCCGCGCACCCTCGACGAGGTGGTCGGACAGGCCCACCTGCTGCGGCCCGGCGCCCCGCTGCGCCGCCTGGTCGAGGGCGGCTCGGCGGCGTCGGTGCTGCTCTACGGCCCACCGGGAACCGGTAAGACGACGATCGCCCGGCTGCTGGCCGGCGTGGGGGAGCGGCACTTCGTGGCGCTGTCGGCGCTGTCGTCGGGGGTCAAGGAGCTGCGCGCGGTCATCGACGACGCCCGCCGCCGTCGCGACCACCGCGACCAGCAGACCGTGCTGTTCGTCGACGAGGTGCACCGGTTCTCCAAGACCCAGCAGGACGCGCTGCTCGGCGCGGTCGAGGACCGGATCGTGCTGCTGGTCGCCGCGACCACGGAGAACCCGTCGTTCTCGGTGGTCTCCCCGCTGCTGTCGCGCTCGCTGGTGCTGCAGTTGCAGTCGCTCACCGAGGACGACCTCCGTGCCCTGCTGCGGCGCGCGGTCGCCGATCCGCGCGGTCTCGCCGGTGCGGTGGAGGTGTCCGGCGAGGCGGAGGACGCGCTGGTCCGGCTGGCCGCCGGGGACGCGCGGCGAGCGCTCACCGCGCTGGAGGCCGCCGCCGACGGCGTGCTCGTCCCCGACCGGCCGGCCGGGGACGTCCCGGAGCTGGACCTGGCCGCCGTGGAGCGGGCGGTCACCGAGGTCGCGGTGCGCTACGACCGGGCCGGCGACCAGCACTACGACGTGATCAGCGCGTTCATCAAGTCGATCCGCGGCTCCGATCCCGACGCCGCGCTGCACTACCTGGCCCGGATGCTGGTGGCGGGGGAGGACCCGCGGTTCATCGCCCGCCGGCTGATGGTGCACGCCAGTGAGGACGTCGGACTGGCCGACCCGACGGCGCTGCCGGCCGCGGTGGCCGCCGCCCAGGTCGTGCAGCTGGTCGGGGTGCCCGAGTGCCGGCTCGCCCTGGCCCAGGTCACCGTGCACCTGGCGACCGCGCCGAAGTCCAACGCGGTGATCACCGCGATCGACGAGGCGATGGCGGCGGTGCGCGGCGGCGCGGTCGGGTCCGTTCCGGCCCACCTGCGCGACGGCCACTACACGGGCGCGCAGAAGCTGGGCAACGCCGTGGGTTACCGGTACCCGCACAACGTCCCCGACGGCGTGCTGCCCCAGCAGTACCCGCCCGACGACCTGGTCGGCGTGGACTACTACCGCCCGACCGGCCGCGGCGCCGAGCGGGCGCTGGGCGAGCGGCTGCCCCGGCTGCGCCGGGTGGTCCGCGGCGAGCGCCCCGAGTAGCCCGACGAGAACCGGGCCGGCCGGGCCGGACGAACCCCACTGCCGCCTCCCCCGGCGTCGTCCGGTCGAGCTCCCCGGGCGGCCGAGAATGGTGCTGGTCGGGCGGGAGCCGCTTCGTCCGGTGCCGGGGCGCCCGGCGGGTTCAGGCCGGGTGGCGGCCCAGGAGGCGCAGGGCGCGCGACCAGGGGTCGTCGTCCGGCGGGACGGGGAGGGCGCGGGCGAAGGCGGCGCCGGGCCGGTCGCGGAACTCATCGTTCGGGACCAGCTCGGCCACCCCGAGGGTGGCCGCGACCAGCTCGTCGTCCGGTCGGCAGGGCAGGGCGAGCGCGGTGGCCACGTCCCAGGCGTGCACCACGCTGTCCAGCAGGTGCATGCCCAGGACCTGGGCGGCCGGGAACCGCTGGGTGGCGCTGAACTCGGCCAGCACCACGGTCCGGTCGGCGGCCACGGCCGCGTGCAGCGCGTGGGTCACCCGGTCCGCCGACACCGCCCAGGACTCCCGGAGGCCCCCGTCGATGTCCCCGCCGACCGGGCGGTCGGCGAACGCCTCCGCGCCGACGTCCCGCTCGGCGGCGTCGGCGAAGCCGTGGTTCTGGCCGATCATGTGGGCGAGCAGCCGGCGCAGGTCCCAGCCGGCGCACGGGGTGGGGCGGTCCAGGTCGGTCGGGTCGACGCGGTCGACGAAGCCGCCGGCCAGATCCAGGGCGCGGCGGTGCAGGAGGGGCGATGGGGCTACGGTAAGCATGTGTAGATGGTCTACGTCGGTAGACGATATGTCAACGCCCCCGGTCGCGGATATCCTGATCCGCGTGTCCGGACCGCCGCCCGACCGCCGCGAGGACCTGGGCGTGCTGCTGCACCGGCTGCTGCGCCGGGTGCTCGCCGCCGAGGAGCCCCTGCTCCGGGCGCACGAGGTCGAGATGTGGGACTACGCGGTGCTGACCGCCCTGGAAGGGGGTCCGGCCCAGACCCAGGCCCGGCTGGCCGCGGCCATCGGCCGGGACAAGACCCGGCTGATCCCCAGCCTGGACCGGCTGGCCGAGCGCGGTCTGGTCGTCCGCGCACCGGACCCCGACGACCGGCGCAACCGCGTCGTCAGCCTGACCCCGGCCGGGCGCGCCGTGCTGGACCGCACGCGCTCGGCGATCCGGGCGATGGAGACCGACCTGCTCGCCGACGTGCCCGAGCCCGACCGCGCCGCGTTCGTGCGCGCCCTCGGCCACCTCGCCCCCACCCCACCCCCAGCGACCCCCGGATGACAGGAAAGCCACCTTCAGGACCGATTCCGTCCTGAAGGTGGCTTTCCTGACACGGGCGGGCGGAGGGGTGGTCGGGGGAGGGGGTCAGGCAGGGGCGCGCTCGACGGGGCAGCTCATGCAACGCGGGCCGCCGCGGCCCCGGCCCAGCTCGCCGCCCGGGATCTCCAGCACCTCGATGCCGTGCTTGCGCAGGTAGGTGTTGGTGGTGACGTTGCGCTCGTAGGTGACGACGACACCGGGTGCGACGGCGAGGGTGTTGCAGCCGTCGTCCCACTGCTCGCGTTCGGCCGACCGGACGTCCTGCTCGGCGGTGAGCACCCGGATCGCCGGCAGCCCGAGCGCGGCGGCGATGGCGTCGTGCATCCCGTCCGGCTCGTGGTCGGTGACGTGCAGGCCGCGGGCGCCGTTGCCCGGGCGCACGGTGTAGGCCGGCAGCGTGCCGAGCCCGGCGTAGGTCGTGAACGTCTCCTGGTCGACCATGGTCAGCACGGTGTCCAGGTGCATCAGCGCCCGGGTCTCGGGCAGTCGCAGGGCCACGATCCGGTCGACCTCGCCGCCGGCGAACAGCCGTTGCGCCAGCCGCTCCACCCCGGCCGCGGTGGTCCGCTCGCTGATCCCGACCAGCACCGCGCCCCCGCCGAGCACCAGCATGTCGCCGCCCTCGGTGGTCGCCACGCCGTTGGCCGAGCCCTCCGACCACACCTGGTAGTCCGCACCGGCGAACTTCGGGTGCCAGCGGTAGACCGCCTCGTAGTGCACCGTCTCCCGCACGCGCGCCTTCTTGCGCATGCTGTTGATCGCCACGCCGCCGTGGATCCAGGCCGAGGTGTCGCGGGTGTAGAGGTGGTTGGGCAGCGGCTCGAGCACGAAGTCGTCGGTGTCGAGCACGTGCAGGGCGATCGAGCGGGGCTCCGGGATCCGCTCCAGCAGCTCGCGCTTGGTGATCCCGCCGACCAGGTGCTCGGTGAGGGTGTCGACGTCCATGGCGTCGAAGCACTCGCGCAGCGCCTCGACCGCCATCGGGCCGTAGACGCGGTCGTCGAAGATGCCGTCCAGGACGTGGGTGCGCGCCTCGGGGATGGCCACCGTGTCGCGCAGCAGCTCGTTGAACAGGTGCACCGTGATCCCGCGCCCGCGCAGCAGGTCGGCGAACGTGTCGTGCTCGGCCTGGGCCCGGTGCACCCACAGCACGTCGTCGAACAGCAGCCGGTCCTTGTTGCCCGGGGTCAGCCGCATCAGCTCCAGCCCGGGCCGGTGCAGGATGACCTGGCCGAGCACGCCGACCTCGGAGTCGACCCGGTAGGTGGGGCGGTACATGGGCCCCATCCTGCCCGACGGGCAGGATGGCCGGGTGCCACTCGACCGGTTGGACGAGGCCATCATCGCGCTGCTCGTGGAGGACGCCCGCCGCAGCTTCGCCGACCTGGGCGCCCGGGTCGGGCTGAGCGCCTCGGCGGTGAAGCGCCGGGTCGACCGGTTGCGCGCGGACGGGGCGATCACCGGGTTCACCGTGCGGCTCGACCCGGCCGCGCTGGGCTGGGCGGTCGAGGGCTACGTCGAGCTGTTCTGCACCAACAGCACCCCGCCGCGGGCGATCCGGGAGGCCGTGCAGCGGTTCCCCGAGGTGGTCGACGCCAGCACGGTCTCCGGCGACGCCGACGCGGTGCTGCGCATCCTGGCCGCCGACATGCGCCACTTCGAGCAGGTGCTGGAGCAGATCGGCGCCCAGCCGTTCGTCGCCCGCACCCGCTCGGTGCTGGTGCTCAGCCCGCTGCTGCGGCGCCCCGCCGCCCCGTGGCGGGCGACCGAGTAGCTCCTCGCAACGAATCGAGGCCGGATCTCCACAAGACGCAACGATCGAGCGTGCACGGGCAGGATCGCGAGGTTGTCGGGCGCCGTGCGGGGTTCCTACCGTGATGCGTACCCGGCGCCGAAGCCGCGGCCCACCCCACCCGTGGAGCGTGCCCGTGACCAGCGTCCTGCCCCAGTCCGCCCCCTCGGCCCCGGCCCGCGCGGGCACCCGCCGCCGCTACCTGATGTGCCCGCCCGAGCACTTCGACGTCGTCTACTCGATCAACCCGTGGATGCGCCCGGAGGTCCCGGTGGACCGCCCGCTCGCGATGCGCCAGTGGGCGGGCCTGCGGCGGACCTACCTCGACCTGGGCCACCGGGTCGACCTCCTGGAACCCCGGCCCGGCCTGCCCGACATGGTCTACGCGGCCAACGGCGCCACGGTGGTCGGCGGCACCGTGCTCGGCGCCCGGTTCCGCCACCGCGAGCGGGCACCGGAGGCCGTGGCGCACCGGGAGTGGTTCGCCGCCGCCGGGTTCGGCCCGGTGCACGCGGCCGCGCACGTCAACGAGGGCGAGGGCGACCTGCTCGCGGTCGGCGACGTCGTGCTCGCCGGCAGCGGGTTCCGCACCGACCCGCGCGCGCACGCCGAGGCGGCCCGGGTGCTGGGCCGCCCGGTCGTCGCGCTGACCCTGGTCGATCCGCGCTTCTACCACCTGGACACCGCGATCGCGGTGCTCGACGACCGCCCCGGGCGCGCCACCATCGCCTGGTTCCCGCCGGCCTTCGACGCCGCCTCCCGCGCCGTGCTCGCCGCCCGGTTCCCGGACGCGGTCGTCGCCGAGGAGGCCGATGCGCTCGTGCTCGGCCTCAACGCCGTCTCCGACGGCCGCCACGTCGTCCTGCCCGCGGAGGCCACCGGCCTGGCCGCGGCCCTGGCCGGGCGCGGTTTCGTCCCGGTCCCCGTCGAGCTGGGCGAGCTGCGCAAGGGCGGCGGCGGGCCCAAGTGCGCCACCCTGGAGATCCGATCATGACCACCGAGCTGCACCCGTCCACCGCCCCCGGCGCGGCGACCGCCGAGCACGAGCGGCTGGTGGCCGAGCACTCCGCGCACAACTACCACCCGCTGCCGGTCGTCGTGGCCACCGCGGAGGGCGCCTGGGTCACCGACGTCGAGGGCCGGCGCTACCTCGACTGCCTGGCCGGCTACTCGGCCCTCAACTTCGGCCACCGCCACCCGGCGCTGGTGGCCGCGGCGCACCGCCAGCTCGACCGGGTCACGCTGACCAGCCGGGCGTTCGGCAACGACCAGCTCGGGCCGTTCTGCGCCGAGCTCGCCGCCCTGCTCGGCAAGCAGGTGGTGCTGCCGATGAACACCGGGGCCGAGGCCGTGGAGAGCGGGCTCAAGGTCGCGCGCAAGTGGGGCTACGAGGTCAAGGGCGTGCCGCCGGGGCGGGCCCGGATCGTGGTCGCGGCCGGCGGGTTCCACGGCCGCACGATCAGCATCGTCGGCTTCTCCACCGACCCGGACGCGCGCGGCGGGTTCGGCCCGTTCACCCCGGGTTTCGACGTCGTCGACTACGGCGACGCCGACGCGCTGGCCGCGGCGGTCGGCCCGGACACCGTCGCGGTGCTGGTCGAGCCGGTGCAGGGGGAGGCGGGCGTGATCGTCCCGCCGGCGGGCTACCTGGCCGCGGTGCGGCGGATCTGCGACGGGGCCGGGGCGCTGATGGTGGCCGACGAGGTGCAGTCCGGGCTGGGCCGCACCGGACACCTGCTGGCCACCCGGGCGTCCGGCGTGGACGCCGACGTGTACCTGCTCGGCAAGGCGCTGGGCGGCGGGATCGTGCCGCTGTCGGCGGTGGTCGCCGACGCCGACGTGCTCGGCGTCCTGCGCCCGGGCCAGCACGGCAGCACCTTCGGCGGCAACCCGCTGGCCTGCGCGGTCGGCCGGGCGGTGCTCGGCCTGCTCGCCGACAGCGGTCCGGACGGGCTGCTGGCGCGGGCCCGCACGCTGGGCGGGCTGCTGGCCGAGCGGCTGGCCGGGCTGTCCGGGCGCGGGGTGGTCGGGGTGCGCTGCGCCGGGCTCTGGGCCGGGGTGGACGTCGACCCGGCGCTGGGCAGCGGGCGGCAGGTCAGCGAGGCCCTGGCCCGGCGCGGCGTGCTCGTCAAGGACACCCACGGCGCGACGGTCCGGCTCTCCCCGCCACTCGTCGTCGGACCCGACGAGATCGGCCTCGCGGTGGACGCGCTGGGCGACGTGCTGGCCGAGCTGGGGTGACCGCCCGTCCGCAGGCCCCGTGGTTGCGTCCGTTCACCGGGCGGATCACACCGCTCGGCGATTCGACGTGATCTTGGCTGGTCCCCCGGCCGCGGGCATGTCATCCGCCTCCCCGGAACGGGCGTTCGTCGAGTCCCGCGGCGGCCAGCAGATCGGGCCGGAGCATGCCGAATATGACTGTCAGTAACATTTCGACGGCCGCCTCCTCGCCCTCCGCGGGCCGGTTCACGCACCGGATCAGCAGCAGGTTGATCGTCATCCCGCCGACCTCCAGGGCCGGCGGGTAGGTCCGGAACTGCCCCGTCCGCTGCCCGTGCTCGACCAGCAGGCGCACCGGCAGCGGCGCCGGTGCGAGGTTGCGCGGGTCGAGCTCGTCGGCGGGATCGGGCGGTCCGCCGATCCGGATGGTGTACTCCTGGACCGCCGAGAACAACGCCGAGGCCAGCATCCGCTGTCCGAACAGGACCGAGGCCAGCCCCTTCACCTGGTCGGTCATCGCGTCGACCATCGGCCGGTCGGTGGCGATGTCGTGTTCGGCGGCGGCCACCAGCGGGCGCAGCAGTGGTCCGTAGACGTGGCCGAGCAGCGCGTGCTTGGTGGGGTAGTGGTTGTAAGCGGTTGTCGGGCTGACCCCGGCGGCGGCCGCGATCTCCTCCATCGTGCTGGTCCAGCCCCTGGAGCCGAACGCGTCGAGGCCGGCGTCGAGCAGCGCGCGCCGGGTGCGGTCACGCTTGGTCCGGGCGGCCCGCAGTCGCGGGTCCTCCGGGTCTGCCCGGTGGGATGAGCTCACTCAGCACAGAGTAACCATTCCGATGTCGAACTCGGCTTGACTCCAGTTTGGGTGACCCCCAGGATGCTTACTTGAACATCGAATGAACTCCGGGTTCGGCGCCGGGCACAGCGACCGGGCCGGAGCGCACGACCGCAGGGCATGAGGGGGCCGCCGGGCCGCCCGCGTGGGCACGACGCGAGCGGTACGGGCACACGTATCCCACAGGATATCCGGCGTCTCCTGTGCACGACCAGCAACACACGGCGGGTCCACGGCCCGTCGGGTCAGCGTCACGCCGACACCGTCGGCAATGGGAGGGGACCCATGTCAGGCATCATCACCACCACCGAGGCCGCCTCATGAGCGGCGCACTCGGGCTGGCCGAGCCCATGACCGCCGGCCAGCCGTCCGACGAGCCGGACGGGCAGGCGTCCGCGCCGGGCGTGCCGGCACCGCGCCCGGAGCCCGCGATCGAGGTCGGCCCGCTGCGCGGCGGACTGGTCGAGGTCTCCGCGGAGACCCTGGCCCGACTGCGGGCCGAGGCCGAGCAGGCCGAGCAGGCGGCGGCCCCGCCGCCGGTCGAGCCGCCGCTGCTGGAGCGGCTGGTCGCGGCGGCGGTCACCGGGGACCTCTCGGCCCGCGAACAGCTGTTGGCCGAGATCCACCCCCTGGTGCTGCGGTACTGCAGGGGTCGGCTCGGCCGCCAGGAGACGGTGATCGGCTCGGCCGACGACGTCGCCCAGGAGGTGTGCATGGCCGTGGTCGGGGCGCTGCCCAACTACACCATCAAGGGCCTGTCGTTCCGGGCGTTCGTGTACGGCATCGCCGCGCACAAGGTCACCGACGCGTTCCGGGCCATCGGCCGCAACCGGTCCGAGCCGATGGCCGAGCTGCCCGACACCGCGGTCATCCACGACGGGCCGGAGCAGCGGCTGCTGTCCGCGGAGATGGCCGAACGGCTCGGCGGGCTGCTGCACCGGCTCACCGACCGCCAGCGCGAGGTGCTGATCCTGCGCGTCGTGGCCGGACTGCCGGCCGAGGAGGTCGCCCGGATCGTCGGGTCCACGCCGGGCGCGGTGCGGGTCACCCAGCACCGGGCGCTCAACCGGCTGCGCGCGGTGATGGCCGGGCGCCTCGACATCGTCGACGGGGCGAACGAGGACTGATCGACCCGCGGCGGGACAGCCGCACCAGCACCAGCACGACCCAGCACCAGCACGACCCAGCACCAGCACGACGGGGCGCCGGCAGGTCCGCACGGACCGGCCGGCGCCCCGTCGCGTGCCCGGGCGCGGGCTGCCGCCCCGCCCCAACCCGGGGGCGCCGCCCGGCGGCCCGGGAGTAACCTGTTCCCGATCAGCCGGCGGGGTTCTCCCGACCGGCACATCCAGGACGTTCCAGGAGGCCACGTGTCGGTGGGCCAGATCGCGGCGCTGATCGCGGCGGGGGCCTTCGTGGTCCTCGTGATCGTGCTGGCCATCCCGCTGCTGAAGCTGGGCCGCACGCTCGACGAGGCCACCGTGGCCATCCGCAAGGCGCACGAGGGCAGCGCCCCGCTGCTGGACAACGCGCAGACGACCCTGCACCAGGTCAACACCCAGCTCGAGCGGGTGGACGGGATCACCTCCAGCGCCCGCGCGGTGACCAGCAACGTCTCCGTGCTCACCTCGCTGTTCACCGCGACCCTCGGCGGTCCGCTGGTGCGCGCCGCGGCGTTCAGCTACGGGTTGAACAAGGCCGTGAAGGCCCGCCGCGCCGGCCGCGACGCCGGTGGGCCCGGCCTGGGCACCCGGCCCGGGCGCCGGAACCGGCGGCGACGGTGAAGCGGCTGTTCTGGCTCGGCGTCGGGCTGGCCGCGGGGACCTACATGGCTCGCCGCGCGAGCGAGGCCGCGCAGAGCCTCACCCCGGCGGGGGTCGGGGCCAACCTGGCCGACGGCCTGCGCGAGCTCGGGGCCGGTCTCGGGGCGTTCGGCGCCGAGGTGCGCGCCGGCATGGTCGAGCGCGAGCGCGAGCTCACCGAGCAGGTCGAGCGCCGCACCGGGACGGCCCTGCCCAGCTACGCCGACGCGGTCTCCGAGCAGCCGGCCCCGCGCGCGCGAGCGCGCCGGGCAGGGGCGTGACGCGCCCGTCCCTGCCGCTGCCGCGCCCACCCGCCGAACCCGTACCGAAGGCACCACCGTGCAGACCCACGAGATCGCCCGCCGCTTCACCCAGCACTTCGCCGACGCCGGGCACACCCGCGTGCCGAGCGCCTCGCTGATCCTCGACGACCCGACCCTGCTGTTCGTCAACGCCGGGATGGTCCAGTTCAAGCCGTACTTCCTCGGCGAGGCCCCGCCGCCCTACCCGCGGGCGACCTCGATCCAGAAGTGCGTGCGCACCGGCGACATCGACGAGGTCGGGCGCACCACCCGGCACAACACGTTCTTCCAGATGGCCGGCAACTTCTCCTTCGGCGACTACTTCAAGGCCGGGGCGATCGAGCACGCCTGGAACCTGATCACCGGCAGCCAGGACGCCGGCGGCTACGGCTTCGACCCCGACCGCATCTGGGCCACCGTCTACCGGACCGACGACGAGGCGTTCGAGCTCTGGCAGCGCATCGCCGGGCTGCCGCCCGAGCGCATCCAGCGCCGCGGCGGCAAGGACAACTACTGGGACATGGGCGTGCCCGGTCCCGGCGGACCCTGCTCGGAGATCTACTACGACCGCGGGCCGGAGCACGGCCGCGAGGGCGGCCCGGTCGCCGACGAGGACCGCTACATCGAGATCTGGAACCTCGTGTTCATGCAGGACGTCCGGGGCGAGCTGAGCCCCAAGGACGAGCACCCGCCGATCGGGTCGCTGCCGAGGAAGAACATCGACACCGGGATGGGCGTCGAGCGGGTCGCCTGCCTGCTGCAGGGCGTGGAGAACGTCTACGAGACCGACCTGGTCCGCCCGGTGATCGCCCGCGCCGAGGAGTTCTCCGGGCGCCGCTACGGCGCCGGCGGCGAGGACGACGTCCGATTCCGGGTGATCGCCGACCACGCCCGGTCCGGCGTCATGATCATCGGCGACGGGGTCACCCCGTCCAACGAGGGGCGCGGCTACGTGCTGCGCCGGCTGCTGCGCCGGATCGTCCGCTCGGCCCGGCTGCTCGGCGTGCACGAGCCGGTGCTGCCCGCCTTCGCCGAGGTCGTCCGGGACGCCATGGCGCCGTCCTACCCGGAGCTGGCCACCGACTTCGAGCGGATCGCCGCGGTGGTGCGCAACGAGGAGGAGTCGTTCCTGGCCACCCTGACCGCCGGTGAGCGGATCTTCGCCTCGGCCGCGGCCGCGACGAAGCAGGCCGGCGGCACCCGGCTGCCCGGGGACCAGGCCTTCCAGCTGCACGACACCTACGGCTTCCCGATCGACCTGACCCTGGAGATGGCCGCCGAGGCCGGGCTGAGCGTCGACGAGCCGGGCTTCCGCGCGTTGATGGCCGAGCAGCGCAACCGGGCCAAGGCCGACGCCGCGGCCCGCAAGCACGGCCACGGCGACGCCGTCGCCTACCGCGAGGTGCTCGACCGGGCCGGCGGCAGCGAGTTCCTCGGCTACACCTACCAGGTCGCGGAGTCCCGGATCGTCGGGCTGATCGTGGACGGCGTCGGCACCCCGGCCGCGGGCGAGGGCAGTGCGGTCGAGGTGGTGCTGGACCGCACCCCGTTCTACGCCGAGGGCGGTGGCCAGCAGGCCGACACCGGCTGGATCCGCGGCGACGGGTTCACCGTCACCGTGTCCGACGTGCAGAGCCCGGTTCCCGGGCTGACCGTGCACCGCGGCGTGGTCAGCAGCGGTGAGGCCACCGTCGACGCCCCGGTGCACGCCGAGATCGACACCGGCCGCCGGGCGGCGATCTCCCGCTCGCACTCGGCCACCCACCTGGTGCACGCCGGGATGCGCAAGCACCTCGGCGACGCCGCCGCCCAGGCCGGGTCGCTGAACGCCCCGGGCCGGCTGCGGTTCGACTTCACCTCCCCGGCCGGGGCCGTGCCGGTCTCGGTGCTCGGCGAGGTCGAGGACGAGGTCAACGCCGTGCTCACCGACGACCACGAGGTGCGCGCGTTCGTCACCAGCCAGGACGAGGCCCGCCGGATGGGCGCGATGGCGCTGTTCGGCGAGAAGTACGGCGACGCCGTGCGGGTGGTCGAGATCGGCGACTACTCCCGCGAGCTCTGCGGCGGCACCCACGTGCACCGCTCGGGCCAGCTCGGCCTGGTCAAGCTGCTGTCCGAGGCCTCGATCGGGTCCGGGGTGCGCCGGGTCGAGGCGCTGGTCGGGATGGACGCCTTCCGGTACCTGGCCCGCGAGCACGTGCTGGTGTCCCAGCTCGCCGAGCAGTTCAAGGCCCGCCCGGAGGAGCTGCCCGAGCGGATCGGCGGCGTGGTCGAGCGGCTGCGGCTGGCCGAGCGCGAGCTGGAGAAGGTCCGCGCCGACGCGGTGCTCTCCTCGGCCGGGGAGCTGGCCGCCGGTGCCGAGGACGTGACCGGGACCGCCCTGGTCGCGGTGTCCGCTCCGGACGGGGTGTCCGGCAACGACCTGCGGGCGCTGGCCTCGGACGTGCGCGGGCGGCTCGGCCAGCGTCCGGGTGTGGTCGCGCTGTTCTCCGCCGACGGCCCGAAGGTGTCGTTCGTCGTGGCCACCACGGCCGCGGCCCGGGACCGGGGCCTGGCCGCCGGCAAGCTGATCCCGGCGTTCGCCGCGGCCGTCGGCGGTCGCGGCGGGGGCAAGCCCGACCTGGCCCAAGGCGGGGGCACCGATCCGACCGGCGTGCCGGCCGCGGTCGACGCCCTGCGGGCCGCCCTGCGTGGCTGATCCCGGGACCGGTCCGGCGCCCGTGGTCGGCCGCGGCCGCCGGCTCGGCGTCGACGTCGGCGCCGTCCGGATCGGGCTGGCCCTGTCCGACCCCGACGGCGTGCTGGCCACCCCGCTGGTCACCGTGCCCGCCGACGCGGCGGGTGGCGCGGACCTGGCCACGATCGCCGCCCTGGTCGCCGAGCACGAGGTCGTGCAGGTGGTCGTCGGGCTGCCGCGCACCCTGGCCGGGCGCGAGGGCCCGGCGGCGCAGGCCGCCCGGGCGTTCGCCGAGCGGCTCGCCGGGACGGTGGACGTGCCGGTCACGCTGTCCGACGAACGGCTCACCACCGTGGTCGCGACCCGCCAGATGCGCGAGAGCGGGCGCAAGGGACGCCGCCAACGGGCGGTTGTGGACCAGGCAGCGGCGGTGGCCATCCTGCAGGGATGGCTGGACGCGGCACAGTCACGCTGAGCGCGCCCGGTCGACGTCTTGACGACGTTCCCCGTGCCCGGATCGGCGCCGGGCGGCGAGACCTCCTAGGTTCTGGTCTGTGCAACCGGACAGATGGGACCAGACCGTGCCGCACCGCGGTGGTGGCGGTGCGCCCGGCCGGCCGTCGGCGCCCGGGTCGCGGCCCGGCCACGTCCGATCCGTCCGTCCGGACGCCGCGGCTGGTCCGCAGGGACCCGCCCGGCCCGGCGCCGACGGCGGACCGTACCCGAGCGACGACGTCGCGACCGGTCCGATCGCGGTGATCGGGGAATCGGACCGTGCCCCCGGCGGTGCTGCACTCGCCGATGACGACCGCACCGACCGCACCGACGACGGCGCCTACGGTCGGGCCGACGTGCCGGCGGACGACGAGCCGGTCCGGCGCGGTGGTCGCCGCGGTGGACGGGGTGGCGGACGGGGTGGTGGCCGGGGCCGGCGCTTCCTGGTCCCGCTGCTCGCCGTGCTGCTGCTGGTCGGTGGGGTCGTCGGCGGTGGGTACTACCTGTTCTCGTCGATGTTCGTGACGCCCGACTTCGACGGCGCCGGGGCCGGCGACGTGATCATCGAGGTGGAGCCCGGCGACTCGACCACCCAGATCGGCAACGAGCTGCAGGCCAAGGGCGTGGTGGCCAGCGTGGAGGCGTTCACCGAGGCGGCGCGCGAGCAGGACGGCATCCGGGCGGTCCAGCCCGGCTTCTACCAGCTGCGGCTGGAGATGTCGGGTGCCGCGGCGGTGACCCGGCTGCTCGACCCGGCCGCCCGGGTCGGCCAGCTGGAGATCCGCGGCGGCGTGCAGCTCGACGACACCAGAGCCCCGGACGGCACGGTGGCGCCGGGCGTGCTGAGCCTGATCGCCCAGGCCAGCTGCACCGAGGTCGACGGCCAGCAGCGGTGCCTGACCGTCGACGAGCTGCGGACGGCGATGGTCGAGACCGACCCGGCCGCGCTGGGCGTGCCGGAGTGGGCGCTGGAGGACGTCGCCCAGGCCGATCCGGTCCGCCGGCTGGAGGGCCTGTTCGTGCCGGGCCGCTACGACGTGCTGCCCGACACCCCGGCCGTGGAGGTGCTGCGCCGGCTGCTGGCCGCGTCGGCGTCGAAGCTGGAGGCGGCCGGGCTGGTGTCCGGGGCGCAGGCCATCGCCTCCACCCCCTACCAGGTGCTGGTGATCGCCTCGCTGGTGGAGAAGGAGGCGATCACCCCGGACATGCCCAAGGTCGCCCGGGTGATCTACAACCGGCTCGGCGCAGGCCAGCGCCTGGAGCTGGACTCGATGGTCAACTACCCGCTCGACCTGCAGGCCCTGCGCACCACGGCGGAGGACCGGGCCCGCCCGGGCCCCTACAACAGCTACGTCGTCACCGGCCTGCCGCCGACGCCGATCGCCGCGGCCGGGACCGAGGCCATCGCGGCGGCGCTGGCCCCGGAGCCCGGGCCGTGGTTCTTCTTCGTGCGCTGCCAGACCGACGGCACCTCCTGCTTCGCCGTCGACTTCGCCGAGCACAACCAGAACGTGGCCCTGGCCCGCGAGAACGGCGCGTTCTAGCCGGTCGGCGACCCGTCGGCCAGGTAGCGGTCCAGCTCGGCGGCGGCGGCGAGCATCGCCCGGCCGCGGGTCGTGAGCCGGGCCCGCCACCCGTCGAGGGCCGTCTCCAGCGGCCCGACGCCGCCGGCCTCCCGCACGTGGGCGACCAGCGGCGCGATCTGGGCCAGCAGGTACCCGCCGCGGCGGAGCTGGTGCACCAGGTGGGCGTCGCGGACGTCGGCGGGGGAGTAGCGGCGGTACCCGGTGCCCGGTTCCCGCTGCGGCCGGACCAGGCCGGCCCGCTCCCACTTGCGCAGGGTCGCCGGGCGCAGCCCGAGCCGGTGGGCCAGCGGCCCGATCAGGGTGTCGCCGCGGGGCGCCGGCGACGCGGCCCGTCCCGGCCCGGTCAGGTCGCGCAGCGCGGTCCCGACCGCGACCAGGGTCCGCCGGTCCTGCTGCAACTGGGCGTGGCTGTCGTCGAGCAGCGCGAGGGCCGCGTCGAGGTCGCCGGCGTTGACCGCACGCATCACCCCGGACGCGGTCGCGTGGCCGTGCGCCGGGACGAGGGCGAGGAACGCGGCCAGCGCCCTGGCGTGCCGGACGCGGTAGATCCGGTAGCCGTGCGGGCTGCGGTCGGCGGCCGGCAGGATCCCGTCGGCCTCGTAGTTGCGCACCGCCTGGGTGGACAACCCGTGCTCGCGGGCCAGGTCCACCGGTCGTAGCCGTTGCTCGCCCACCCTGACCTCCCGGTTGAGAGCCTGCCCGTCGGCGTCGGCCCGATCGCGCCGAAGTTTCAACGGTTGGTTCAACGATACGGTTGAAGTATCACGACAACCGGGGAGGGTGGCATGGCGGACGCACCGCTGTTGACCGACGTGGGCTGGGACCTCGACGGGGACGGGGGCGGCCTCGGCGAGGCGCTCGACGCGCTGCTCGACCGGATGCCGCGGCGGCCCCGCCTGCTCGGCCTGGGTGAGCCGACGCACGGCGTCGAGGAGTTCCCCCGGCTGCGCAACCGGATCTTCGAGCAGCTGGTCGAGCGGGCCGGCTACCGGTCGATCGCGCTGGAGAGCGACTGCCTGGCCGCGACGGTGGTCGACGACTTCGTCGCCGGCGGCCCCGGATCGCTGGACGAGGTGATGGCCACCGGCTTCAGCCACGGCTTCGGGGCCTCGCCGGCCAACCGCGAGCTGGTCGCCTGGATGCGCGAGCACAACAGCACCCAGGACCCCGCCGACCGGCTCGGTTTCCACGGCTTCGACCCGCCGCTGGAGATCGCTCCCGCACCGAGCCCGCGCGGGCCGCTGGTCGCCCTGCACGACCACCTCACCGCCCACCGCGGCCCCGGCGGCATCCCGATGCCGGTGGACCGGACCGGCCTCGAGCGCCTGATCGGCGACGACGGCCGGTGGACCGAGCCGGCCTCGCTGATGGACCCCACCCGCTCGATCGGCCGCGCACCCGAGGTCGCGCAGCTGCGGCTGCTCACCCAGGAGCTCGCCGGGCTGCTCCTCAGCGAGGCTCCGCAGCTGATCGCGGCCGGCGGGCGGGACGCCTGGGACCGTGCCGCGCTGAACGCCCGCACCGCGGCCGGCCTGCTGCGCTACCACGTCGGGATGGCCGACACCACCGAGCACCGGCTGCCGCGGCTGACGGCCCAACGCGACGCGATGATGGCCGAGAACCTGGCCGCACTCGCCGAGCGGGAGTCCCGCCGCGGCCCTACGCTGGTCTTCGCGGGCAACGGGCACCTGCAGCGCGAGCTGAGCAGCATGCACATGGCCGGCCTCGAGCTGCGCTGGTGGAGCGCCGGCGCCATCACCGCCGCGCTGCTCGGCGACCGGTACGCCTTCGTGGCCGGCGGGCTGGGTGCGGCCCCCGCCCGCGGCATCGACGCCGCCGCACCGGAGGCGCTGGAGGGCGTCCTGGCCGCCGTGGCGCCCGGGACCGCCCTGTTCGACTCGCGCCGGCTCGGCGAGGCCCTGCGGGCGTCCGGACGCGTCCCGGTCGCGCGCACCGGGACGCCCTACCACTACGGCCCGCTGGATCCCGGCCACCTCGGGACCATCGACGGACTGCTGTTCGTCGGCATGAGCGACGCCGGTCCGATTTGAGGGTCGGGCCACCTAGTCCGGGCGGCCGAAGAAGCCGGGCGGCGGGACCGGGGACGGTGTCGCCGCCCGGTCGCCGGGCGCGGTCGCTCCGGCGGCGAACCGGGCCAGCCGGTCACCGGCCAGCACCCGGGACGGGAACGGATCGGCCGCGACGCGGCGGACCAGCCCGTCCAGCGGGAGCTCGCCGTCGCTGCCCAGCAGCACCAGGTTGCCGAACCGCCGCCCGCGCAGCACGTCGGGCGCCACCACGACGGCCACCTCGGCGAACGTCGCCGCGGCGGCGGCCACCTGACCACGGGCGAAGCCGAGCACGTCGCCGTCGGCGACGTTCGCCGCGTACACCCCGCCGGGGGCGAGCGCGGCGGCCGCGGCGCCCAGGAACTCGGTGGAGGTCAGGTGGGCGGGGGTGCGCGCCCCGGCGAACACGTCGAGCACCAGCAGGTCGACCGAACCGGGCGGGACCCGGCTGAGCGCCGCCCGGGCGTCGCCCACCACGGCGTCGATGCCGAGCCCGTCCACCGGGAGCCGGGACTCCACCAGGTCGACCAGCGCGGCGTCGATGTCGACCACCCGCTGCACCGAGCCGGGCCGGGTGGCGGCCACGTACCGGGCCAGGGTCCACCCGCCCCCGCCCAGGTGCACCGCCCGCAGCGGCGCGCCGGGCGGGGCCATCAGGTCGACCAGGTGCCCGAGCCGGCGGACGTACTCGAACTCCAGGTGCGTGGGGTCGTCCAGATCGACGTGCGACTGCGCGGTGCCGTCGATCAGCAGCGTCCAGCCCTGCGCACGGTCCGGGTCGCCGACCAGCTCGGCCTGCCCGTGGTCGACCTCGGCCCGCACGACCGCCCGTGCGACCCGCTCCCCGCGCCCCCGCATTCCCCGATCATCCCCCGGACGGGGAACCGGGCGGTCGGCGGCACGGACGCAACACGCGTGACACACCGGTGAGACGTGTCGTTCATGGCGTAACCGGGCGGATCACCGTCCGACCGGTCGCCAATGCCGAACGAAGGAGCCGAGGTTGCTGCTGTCCCCCCACGAGCAGGAGCGGTTGCTGCTCGCCGGCGGCACCGGCCCGGCCGAGGGCACCAAGGCCACCACGGTCACCCCGGGCGCCGACACCGCCGTGGGTGAGGCCGGGTCGGTCGGTGCGGTGCTCGACGCCAGCGCCCCCGCGGTGACCGGGTGACGGTCCTCAGCCGCCGAGGGCGGTCGGGTGCCGGGGCTCGTAGAGCATCATCTCCCCGGCCCCCGGCACCACCATCGACGTGGTCAGCCCGAACCCGTCGTCGCGGACCGGCCGGCTGAACCGGGCACCCCGCGCCGTGAGATCG
>JASLAP010000140.1 GCA_030147065.1 Pseudonocardia sp.
GTTCACGCCCCGACGTGAACTTCCGCGCACGACTCACGTGGCCGCGGCGATCAGCCGGGTCAGCCGGACCGTGCGGTTGCGGGCGATCGCCCAGGTCGTCGCGGCGAGACCCGCACCGGCCCACACCAGCAGCCCGACCACCGCGGCGCCGATGCCGCCGTCACCGGCCACGACCGCGCGCAGCGCCTCGACGGCCTGCGCGGTCGGGAACACCGCGGCCAGCCCGTCGAGCGCGGGTGGCGTGGTCGACACCACGCCGGTCGCGAGCGTCACGACGCCCACCACCACCGCCGCGAGGCGACCGAGGCCGCCGAACGCCGCCACCAGGCCCTGCAGCACCGCGGCGAAGGCGACCCCGACCAGGGCGGCGAGCACCCCGAGCCCGAGCACGGCCCCGACGGATCCGTCGAGCTGCGCCGCGAGCACCGCGGCGACCAGCACTCCCTGCCCCGCCCCGACGAGCGCCGCGGGCAGCAGGGACCGCAGCGCGAGCGCCAGCGGCGGGCGGGCGGAGCCCAGCGCGGCGGCCGGGGTGGCGCGCAGCGCCACGAACGTCGCGAGGGCGCCGAGCCACAGCGCGAGGGCGGCGTAGTAGGGCAGCCCGGTGGTCCCGAACAGCGCCGTCGTGCTCGACGCCTCGACGGGGTCGGCGACCACCTCGGCCAGCGTGCGGCCCTCGCTCTCGGAGTAGCGCGGGAGCTGGGCCACGGCCTCGTCCAGGCCGTCGCCGAGCTGGACGGCGCCGTCGGCGAGCCCCCGCGCCCCGTCCGCCAACCGGACGGCGCCGTCGGGCAGCCGACCGATCCCGTCGGCCAGGGCGCCCGCCCCGTCCGCGAGGCCGTCGGCGCCGGTCGCCAACCGGTCGGTGCCGGTGGCCAGAGCGGCGGCGCCGGCCGCCGACTGCTCGATCCCGGTGCGCAGCGCGGGCAGGCCCTGCCCGAGCCCGCCCACCGCCCCGGCGACGGTGGTGGCGCCCGCGGTGAGCGGCGCGACGCCGTCGGCGGTGGTCCGCAGGCCGGTCGCGGAGCCCGCCAGCTGCGTGCAGAACTCCGGAGCCGCTCGCGACGCCTCGCACGCGGCGGAGAGCTGCTCCAGGCCGGTCGCCTGCTGAGCGAGCGCCCCGTCCAGCGCCCCCAGCCCGTCGGCGACCCGGGTGGCGCCGCCGGCGAGCGCCTGCCCGTCGGCCTCCGAGGGCAGCTGCCCGGCGCCGGTGGCCAGCTGGGCCAGGCCGGCCGCCAGCTGGTCCGCGCCCTCGTCGGTGCGGCCCACCCCGGTCGCCAGTTGCCGCGCCCCGGCGGCCAGCTCGCCGGCCCCGTCGGCCAGCTGCGAGGCCCCGGAGGCCAGCCCGTCGGCGCCGTCGGCGAGCCCGCCCGCGCCCTGGGCGAGCCCGTCGGCGCCCCCGGCGGCGTCGGTGAGCCCGTCGCCGAGCGTGCTGAAGCCGAGGTAGACGTTCTCCAGGTAGGTCTCGGTGAGCTGGGTGCCGAGCACGTCGGCGGCGGTGCTGGTGACCGCGGTCGACAGGGCGTCGTCGACCAGCCGGGAGCGCTCGGACGTGCTGACGTCGATGGTCGCCCGGCGGGCGGCGGCGGCGCTGCCGGACGGCGAGGTGGCGGCGGCCGAGAAGTCGGCCGGGATCGTCACCACGGCGGCGAACCGGCCGTCGGCGAGACCGGCGTCGGCCGTGTCGGCGTCGGTGATCTCCCAGTCGTAGTTGGGCTCCTCGGCGCCGACCAGCCCGGCGGTGAGCTGGCGGCCCAGCGGCACGACCTGCCCCTCGACGGTCACCGGCTCGTCGAGGTTCACGATCGCGGCGGTCATCGTGTCCAGCCGGTCCTGCGGGTCCCACAGCGCCCACACCAGCACCCCGGCCACCACCAGCGGCACCAGCAGGACCCCGAGCAGGGAGCGCCACCCGGCGCGACCCCCGGTCGCGCGTTCGACCGACATCATGCGAGGACCTCGACCTTCGAGACGGGTCGCGCCGGGGCGAGCGCGAGCCGGTGGGTGGCGGGGAAGGGATCGTCGTCGTCGGCGGTCCCGAGCAGCAGGGTGACCGGCCGGTCGCGGTCGAGCAGCGGGCCGCGCACGGCGGGCTCGACGGCGTCGAGCCCGTCGACGGCCAGCAGCGCCGGCCGCTCGGCCAGCGCCGCGCGCAGGGCCGCGGCGGGATCGGCGGCGGTGCGCAGGTCGACGTAGCCGGAGCGGGCGCGCACCGCCCCCGCCCGGTCGGGCAGCACCCGGCCGAGCACCTTGAGCCGCCCGCCGGTGGGGGCGAGCCGGCCGCCGAGCGTCAGCAGCACCGCCGACACCTGCGCTCGCGGCCCGCTGACCAGCAGCGACTCCCCGTCGTCGACGGTCACCGTGACGTCGTCGACCAGCGGGGGCAGGGCGACGCCGTCGGCGGCCACCGCCGCTCCGGGCGCCCAGTCGCGCAGGGCGATCTCGCGCAGCACGCCCTCGCCCTCGATGTCCAGCCGCGGGAGGCGGCGGTCCAGCCAGGCCGGGAGCCACCAGGCCCGCCGGCCCAGCAGGGCGAGCACCGCGGGCACCAGCGTCATCCGGACCAGGAAGGCGTCCACGAACACCCCGGTGGCCAGGCCGAGCGCGATCGGCTTGATGTTGACGTCGCCCTCCGGCACGAACGCGGCGAACACCGCGAACATGATCAGCGCGGCCGCGGTGACGACCTTGGCCGAGCCGCGGAAGCCGCTGTCGATCGCGGCGCGGGCATCGGCGCTGGTGGGGCCGGTGTGCACGAAGTCCTCGCGGATCCGGGCCACCAGGAACACCTCGTAGTCCATGGCCAGGCCGAACAGCACGCCCATCAGGATGATCGGCATGAAGCTGATCACCGGCCCGGGATCGCCCACCCCCAGCGGCCCGGCGAACCAGCCGTACTCGAACACCACGGCCACCACGCCGAACGACGCCGCCACCGAGAACAGGTAGCCGACCGCGGCCTTGACCGGCACCAGGACCGAGCGGAACACCGCGGCCAGCAGGATCGTGCACAGCCCGACGACCAGGATCCCGAACGGCAGCAGGGCGTCGCCGAGGCGCTCGGACACGTCGATCCCGACCGCGGTGAAGCCGGTGACGGCGATGTCGACGCCGTACCGGTCGAGCAGCCGGTCGTGCAGGCCGCGGATCTCGGCGACCAGCGCGGCGGTCTCCGCCGAGTCCGGCGCCCCGACCGGCACGACCTGCACGATGCCGGTGTCGGCGGTCTCGTTCGGGGTGGCCAGCGGCACCGCGGCCACGCCGTCCAGGGCCCGCAACTCGTCGGCCAGGTCGGCCATCAGCCCGAGCGGGTCGGTGCTCTCCACGATCGTCGCGGTGACGATCAGCGGTCCGCTGTAGCCGGGCCCGAAGTTCTCCGCGACCAGGTCGAAGGCGACCCGGGCCGGGTCGTCGGCGGGCAGCCCGCCGGCGTCGGGCAGGGCCAGCCGCAGCGAGGCGGCCGGCAGCGCGAGCACGCCGACGACCGCCAGCACCGCGACGATCGTCGGCAGCGGGAACCGGACGGCCAGCCGCACCCAGCCGGCGAAGAAGCGGTTCTCCCGGCCCGGACCGGCCACCCGGCGCCGCCGGGGCAGCACCCGGCCACCGGCGAAGCCCAGCATCGCGGGCAGCAGGGTCAGGCAGACCAGGACCGCGATCCCGACCCCCACCGCCGCCGCCACGCCCATCACGGTGAGGAACGGGATGCCGGCGACCGACAGCCCGACCAGGGCGACGATCACGGTGATGCCGGCGAACACGACCGCCGAGCCCGCCCGCGCCACGGCCTGCGCGGCCGACTCCTCGGGATCCATGCCGTCGGCGAGCTGGTCCTGGTGGCGGGAGATCAGGAACAGCGCGTAGTCGATGCCGACCGCCAGCCCCAGCATCAGCGACAGCAGCGGGGTGGTGGAGTTGACCGAGCCGAACGCGGTGGCGAAGAAGATCAGCAGCGTCGACACCCCGACCCCGACCAGCGCGACGACCAGCGGCATCCCGGCGGCGAGCAGCGACCCGAAGGTGACGATCAGCACGACCAGCGCCACCGCCACGCCCACCAGCTCCACCACGCTGAGCGAGGGCAGCCCCTGGCTGAACAGCTGGCCGCCGAGCACCGCCCGGGCGTCGGCGGGCAGCTCGGCCGACAGCTCCCCGGCCAGCTCCTCGACCGCGGGCACCGTCTCCGGTGCCAGGTCGGCCCGCTGCCCGGCGAACTGGATGCGCAGGATCCCGGCCCCGCCGTCGTCGGAGATCGCCCCACCGCGGTCCTCGGCGTAGGGCGACACGACGGCGGCGACGTCCGGCAGCTCGGCGAGATCCTCGGCCACGGCCTCGACCGGCTCGCGGACGTCGGTCGCGCGGACGTCGTCGGCGATCACGACGATCTCCGCGGTGGTCCCGCTGACCTGCGGGAACGTGCCGCTGAGCTGGTCGAGGGCGCGCTGGGACTCGGTGCCGGGGATGGTGATGGCGTCGTCCAGTCCGGCCCCGAGCGTCCCCGCGCCGAGCCCGCTGAGCAGCAGCACGGCCAGCCAGGCGAGGACCACCTTCACCCGGGCGCGGTAGGCGGCGCGGCCGAGCGCGTAGAGCAACGACGACACGGGTTCTCCTCGAACGGGTCAGCCGACCGGGTGGTACGGCGACAGCGCCGTGGATACACGAACGTATCGGATACGCCGATGTATCCGGTTAGGGTGTGACCGATGTCCACCTCGCCGACCCCCGGTCCCGGTCCCGGCCGCGTGACCGGCCGCCGGGGTCGCACCCGCGACCGGCTGCTCGACGCGGCGGTCGAGGTGTTCGCCGAGCGCGGTGTCGGGGCCGCGACGGTCGAGCTGATCTGCGAGCGGGCGGGCTACACCCGCGGCGCGTTCTACTCGAACTTCTCCACCAAGGAGGAACTGCTCTTCGCCGCGGCCGAGCGCGACCTCCGGCACGCCCTGGACCGGATCGAGCAGGCCGCCGGCCGGCTCGCGCTCGGCCCGGACGCCGACCACCCGGCCCAGGTGGACGCGCTGGTCGCGCACTTCCTGGGGGCGGAGGACCCGCGCCGGGTCCGGATGGAGGTGGAGCTGCGCCGGCTCGCCCGGGAGGACCCGGCGGCGCGCGCTCTGGTGCTGCGGATCAACGAGCACATCGAGTCGCGCGTGCTGGGCGTCGTCGACTCGATCGCCGCGCTCAAGGGCCTGCGGCTGCGCGCCGCGCCGCTGGTGCTGGTCCGCACGCTGGTGGCGCTCTACCGGCAGGCCGCGGAACTGGCCTGGCTCACCGGGACCGACGACCTCGACCTCACCCTGCTGACGTCCTACCTGCTGGTGGCGACCGAGCCGGAGGGCTGAACGGCGCGCGGGGCGTCGGTGGCGGTCAGTACTCTGCGGGCATGCCCGCCCCCTCGGTGTCCCAGGCCGGCTGGTCCGGGCCGCTGCCCACCCCGCAGCGGGCGCGCCGCGGCGTGCTCGCCCCGGTGCTCGGGCTGGTTGTCATCGGGATGTGCGGCCTGGTCGTGCTCGGTCTGGTCGGCACCAGCATCGGGCTCGGCGGGGTGGTGGTCGGCGCGCTCTGCGCGCTGCTGCCGGTCGGCCCGGTGGTGGCCACCTTCCTGTGGCTCGACCGCTGGGAGCCCGAGCCGCCGCGGCTGCTGCTGCTGGCCTTCGCCTGGGGCGCCTGCGTGGCCGCGCTGACCGCGCTGCTGATCAACTCCGGGGCCGCGCTGATCGCCGAGCAGGTGATCGGGCAGGGCACCGGCGACGTGGTCGGGGCGGTCGTGGTGGCCCCGATCGTCGAGGAGGCCGTCAAGGGGGCCTTCCTGGTCGGCATGCTGATCTTCCGGCGGCGCGAGTTCGACGGCGTGGTGGACGGCGTGGTCTACGCCGGGCTGGTGGCCGCCGGGTTCGCCTTCACCGAGAACATCCTCTACTTCGGGCAGGCCTTCACCGCGGACGCGATGAGCGGGGCCAGCGGCGGGGTGATCGCCACCCTGCTGGTCCGCGGGGTGCTCTCGCCGTTCGCCCACCCGCTGTTCACCGCGATGACCGGGATCGCGGCCGGGATCGCCGCGCCCAGCCGCAGCGTCGGGTTCCGGATCGCCGTGGTCGGCGTCGGCTACCTGGCCGCGGTGGGCCTGCACGCGCTGTGGAACGGCTCGGCGGCGATGGTCGGCGGCGCCGCGTTCTACGGCGTCTACGCGTTCATCATGGTCCCGCTGTTCCTGGCCATGATCGGCGTCGTGCTCTGGCAGCGGCGCCGGGAGCAGCGCATCGTCACCGAGCAGCTGCCCGGCTTCGCCCAGGCCGGCTGGATCGCGCCCAGCGAGATCCCGCTGCTGTCCAGCCTGGCCGGGCGGCGCGGCTGGCAGGCCGCGGTGCGCAGGCGGTCGGGCCGGACCGTCGCCCGGGCGGTGATGGACTACCAGGCCGCGGTGACCGAGCTGGCGTTCCTGCGGGCCCGGATGGCCCGCGGGGCGGTGCAGGCCTCCGGGCCCTACTGGCACGAGCAGGCGCTGGCCGAGCTCTACCGGGCCCGGGCCCGCGCGGTGGGGCACCCGGAGGCGCTGACCGTGGCGCTGCGCCACCGCGGCCCGACCGAGGGCTGGACACCGCCCGCTCCCGCCGCCCCGTCGCGGTCGTCCTCGGCGTCCCACCCGGGGGGCCCGTCCGGCCGATCGGCGTCCGGTCCGACGGTGCTGCCGCCCGACCGCCCGGCCCCGGTCCCGGCGGCCGACCTGCTCAAGCCGCCGACCGACGGCCCCACCGAGATCGACGTGGAGTACGACGCCCCGACCCGCCCGGTCGACCGCGCGATCCTGCGCTCGACCCGGCCGCCGCACCAGGACTGACGGCACCCGGCGGCCCGGCCGACGATCCGGCCCGGGACACGGCCTAGCCTGGAGCGCACCCGGCCCGGCGATCGGCGACTCCGGTCGGGACCCGCAGCGAGGGGGAGACCGATGAGTGGTGCCCGGCCGGCCCGGCTGGCCGTCGGCGTGGTGTCGGCGGGGCGGGTGGGTGCGGTCGTCGGCGCGGCCTGGGCCGCCGCCGGGCACCGGGTCACGGCCACCTCGGGGGTGTCCAAGGCCTCGGTCGACCGGGCCGCCGCGCTGCTGCCGGGCGTCCCGCTGGTGGCCCCGGACGCCGTGGTGTCCGGCGCCGACCTGGCCCTGCTCGCCGTGCCGGACGACGTGCTGCCCGGGTTGGTCCGCGGGCTGGCCGCGGCGGGCAGCTTCCGGGCCGGGCAGATCGTGGTGCACACCTCCGGCTCGCACGGCGTGGGCGTGCTCGCCCCGGCAGCCGAGCACGGCGTGCTGCCGCTGGCCCTGCACCCGGTGATGACCTTCACCGGCCGCGCCGAGGACGTCGCCCGGCTGGCCGGGGCCTGCGTCGGGGTGACCGCGGCCGACGACGACGGCGACATCGGGTTCAACGTCGGCACCGCGCTGGTCGTGGAGATGGGCGCGGAGCCGGTGCGGGTCGCCGAGCAGGTCCGCCCGCTCTACCACGCCGCGCTCGCGCACGGCGCCAACCACCTGGTCACGCTGGTCCGCGACTGCGTGGACACCCTGGAGCGGGCCGGGGTCGGCCCGGCCGAGCGGCTGGTCGCCCCGCTGCTGTCGGCCGCGCTGGACAACGCCCTGCGGCTCGGCGACCGGGCGCTGACCGGCCCGGTCGCCCGCGGCGACGTCGGCACCGTGCGCACCCACCTGCGCGAGCTGACCGCCGCCGACCCCGAGCTGGCCGAGACCTACCGGGTGCTCGCCGAGCGGACCGCGCACCGCGCCGCGGCCGCCGGCCTGCTGCCCGGCCACGCCGCCGACGACGTGCTGAGCACCCTCCGGGAAGGGCAGTGACGAACACAGTGACCACAACGGGGACCGACGAGGGGCCCGCCGCCACCGGCACCCGCAAGGGCTACACGGCCGGGCAGCTCACGCCGCACCGCTCGCCCGCCGAGCTGACCGCCGTGACCAGGGCGCTGCGCGGCGCCGGGCGCCGGGTCGCGCTGGTGCCCACGATGGGCGCCCTGCACGAGGGGCACCGGGAGCTGATCCGGCACGCGCGGCGCCTGCCCGGGGCCACCGTCACCGCTGTGTCGATCTTCGTCAACCCGCTGCAGTTCGGCGCCGGCGAGGACCTGGAGCGCTACCCGCGCCCGCTGGCCGCCGACGTCGCCGCCTGCCGGGAGGAGGGCGTCGAGCTGGTCTTCGCCCCGGGCGTCGCGGACATGTACCCCGACGGGGCGGACACCACGGTCGTCCCCGGCCCGCTGGGCGCCGAGCTGGAGGGCGCGGTCCGGCCGGGCCACTTCGCCGGGGTGCTCACCGTGGTGGCCAAGCTGTTCCACGTCGTCGCCCCGGACGTGGCGTTCTTCGGCGAGAAGGACTACCAGCAGCTGGTGCTGCTCCGCCGGATGGTGCGCGACCTGGACTTCCCGGTGGCGGTGGTCGGGGTGCCGACCGTCCGCGAGCCCGACGGGCTGGCCCTGTCCAGCCGCAACGCCTACCTCTCCGCGGAGGACCGGCCGCGCGCCGCGGTGCTCAACCGGGCGCTGCGGGCCGGGGCCGGGGTGTCGGCCCGCGGCCCGGAGGCGGTGCTGGACGCGGCCCGGGCCGTGCTCGCCGACGAGCCCGCGGTCGCGGTGGACTACCTGGAGCTGCGCACCGCGGACCTGCGGGCCGACCCGGCGCCGGGCGAGGCGGCCCGGCTGCTGGTCGCCGCCCGGCTCGGCGGCACCCGGTTGATCGACAACGTCGCCGTGCAGCTCTAGGCCGCGCCGATGCTGCTCTGCGTGGACGCCGGCAACACCCAGATCGCGCTGGGGCTCTACGAGGAGGCGCCGGCCGGCGACGCCGACGCGCAGGTGCGCCCGCCGCTGGTGCGCGACTGGCGGATGCGCACCGACCCCCGGATGACCGCCGACGAGCTGGAGGTGGCCTTCCGCGGCATGCTCGGCCGCCACACCGACGAGGTCACCGGGGTCGCCGCGCTGTCCACCGTGCCCAGCCTGCTGCGCGAGCTGCGGCTGCTGATCGAGCGCCGCGACGACCCGCACGTGATCGTCGGACCGGGGGTGCGCACCGGGGTGCCGCTGATGGTGGACAACCCGCGCGAGGTCGGCGCGGACCGGGTGATGAACACGCTGGCCGCGCACCGGCTGTACGGGACCGCCTGCGTGGTGGTCGACTTCGGCACCTCGACCAACATCGACGTCGTCTCGGCCCGCGGCGAGTTCCTCGGCGGCGCGCTCGCCCCGGGCATCGAGATCTCGCTGGAGGCGCTGGCCACCCGGGCCGCCGCGCTGCGCTCGGTGGAGCTGGTCCGGCCCCGCTCGGTGATCGGCAAGAACACCGTGGAGTGCCTGCAGTCCGGGGTGCTCTACGGCTTCGCCGGCCAGGTCGACGGGCTGGTCCGGCGGATACTGGCCGAGCTGGGCCCGAAGGCCGGGCCGGTGACCGTGCTGGGCACCGGCGGGCTGGCCCCGCTGATGGCCGGGGTGTCGGACACCATCGCCGACTACGTGCCCGACCTGACCCTGCTCGGGCTGCGGCTGACCTACTTGCGCAACACCCGGATCGCCTCGGTGACCAGCGGCAGCTCGAACTCGCCCGACCCGGTCTCCGGGCGCCCGGCCAGGTAGCCGCGCAGCCCGGCGAAGGCCCGCTCGCGCTGCTCCGGGTCGGCCACCAGCGCCCAGGAATGGGTGGCCAGCGCGGCCAGCAGCCCGTCGACGGTCGTGCGCACCGGGTTGGGGTGCCGGCGGTGCCGGCTGTGCCCGAACGCCGGGTGCGCCGGCAGGCTCGGCAGCGAGCCGGCCACCCGCGCGCGCGGCTCCGGGCGGAGGTGGTCCACCGCGGCCAGGTACCCGGGCACCCAGTCGACCCGGGTGTCCTCGCGGTTCCACAGCACCGCCAGCACGCCCCCCGGCCGCAGCACCCGGGCGGCCTCGGCCAGCGCCCGGTCGTGGTCGAACCAGTGCCAGGCCTGCCCGACCAGCACCGCGTCCACCGCGGAGTCCGCGACCGGGATCTGCTCGGCGGTGCCCTCCCGGGCGTCCACGGCCGGGAACCGGGCCTGCAGCTCGGCGAGCATGTCCCCGTCGGGTTCGACGGCGACGACACCGCCGTGGGCGAGCAGCGCGGCGGTCAGCTTGCCGGTGCCCGCGGCGAGGTCGAGCAGCCGGACCCGCTCGCCGCCGGCCACCGGGGCCACCGCCCACCCGACCGCGGCCGCGGCGTACCCGGGGCGGTGTTCGGCGTACTCGGCGGCCACCGCGCCGAAGGAGCGGGCCCGTTCGGATCTGTCCACCGGGCGACCGTACGCACCGCCGCGGGAGCCCGCGCCCGCCGTCATTAACCTCTGTGCGGTGAACACCGAGCACGCCGAGGATCCCGACCACGAGCTTCCGGAGCAGATGCGGGTCCGGCGGGCCAAGCGCGCGGAGATGCTGACCGAGGGCCGGGACCCGTACCCGGTCGCCGTCGCGCGCACGCACAGCCTGCGCCAGGTCCGCGACGCCCACCCCGACCTGGCCCCGGACACCCCGACCGGCGACGTCGTCGGCGTCACCGGGCGGGTCATCTTCCTGCGCAACACCGGCAAGCTGTGCTTCGCCACGCTTCGCGAGGGCGACGGCACCGAGCTGCAGGCGATGCTGAGCCTGGCCCAGGTCGGCGCGGACGAGCTGGCCCGCTGGAAGGCCACCGTGGACCTCGGCGACCACGTGTTCGTGCACGGCGAGGTGGCCACCTCCCGGCGCGGCGAGCTGTCGGTGATGGCCGACGCGTGGGAGATGGCGGCCAAGGCCGTGCGACCGCTGCCGGTGGCGCACCGCGAGCTGTCCGAGGAGATGCGGGTCCGGCAGCGCTACGTCGACCTCATCGTCCGGCCGCAGGCCCGGGAGATGGTCCGCGACCGCGCCGCGGTGATGCGCACCCTGCGGGCGGAGATGCACGACCGCGCCTTCGTCGAGGTGGAGACCCCGATGCTGCAGTTGGTGCAGGGTGGGGCGACCGCGCGGCCGTTCGTCACCCACGCCAACGCCCTGGACACCGACCTGTACCTGCGCATCGCCCCGGAACTGTTCCTCAAGCGCTGCATCGTCGGCGGCGTGGAGCGGGTCTTCGAGATCAATCGCAACTTCCGGAACGAGGGCATCGACTCGACGCACTCGCCGGAGTTCGCCATGCTGGAGGCCTACCAGGCCTACGCGACCTACGACGACATGGCCGTTCTCACCCGCGAGTTGGTGCAGGCCAGCGCACGGGCCGTGTTCGGATCCACGGTCGTGCGTCACTCCGACGGGTCGGAACACGATCTGGGCGGTGACTGGCGGTCGGTGACGCTGCACGACGTCGTTTCCGAGGCCGTTGCGCAGGAGGTGACTCCGGACACTCCGGTCGAGGATCTGCGGAAGCTGGCCGCCGCGCACGAGGTACCGCTCGCCGATTCGGCGAGGGCCGCCGACATAGTGCTTGAACTCTACGAGAAGTTGGTCGAGCCCACCCTCGTCGAGCCGACGTTCGTGCGGGACTTCCCGGTGGAGGTGCGGCCGCTCACCCGCCAGCACCGCACCGACCCGCGGTTGACCGAGGCGTGGGACCTCGTCGTATTCGGTCACGAACTGGCCACCGCCTACTCCGAGCTGGTCGACCCGGTCGAGCAGCGGCGCAGGCTGCAGGAGCAGGCCCGCCGGTCGGCCGCGGGCGACGCCGAGGCCATGCAGCTCGACGAGGACTTCCTGCGCGCGATGGAGTACGGAATGCCCCCCACCGGGGGTGTCGGAATGGGCGTCGACCGGCTGCTCATGACGCTCACCGGGCTCGGAATCAGGGAAACCATTCTGTATCCGCTCGTGCGTTCTGAGTAACTGCCCGGGGTGAACCCGGTGGGGCGACTCGACACTGTCCGTGGAATCGCTATATCGTGCGGGCATCGGCGGCGTTGCCGCAGAACAAAGTACGAGCAGGTGGAGGTTGCCGCGGTGGCGCAGATCCGTGAAGTCCGGTTGATCGATGACCTGGATGGCGAGGCAGCCGACGAGACCGTCGAGTTCGGTCTGGACGGCAAGGCGTTCGAGATCGACCTGTCCAAGGACAATGCCGGCCGGCTGCGCGATGCGCTGGCCGAGTTCGTCGCGGCGGCCCGCAAGTCCGGGGGTGGCCGGCGCCGTTCCGGTTCGGCCCCGGCCGCCGCGCCCCGCCGGCCCTCGATCGACCGCGAGCAGAACCAGGCGATTCGGGATTGGGCGCGCAAGCGCGGAATGAAGGTCTCCGACCGCGGCCGTATCCCGGCCGAGGTGCTCGAGGCTTACCACCAGGAGAACTGACACCCCTGGGTCGGCGCCGACCTCCCGGCGCCGACCCCGGGTTGTCTCACAGGATCGCGCCGGCCAGGCCCCACAGGATGCTGGGTCCGGCGCCGAGGGCCGACGTGATCAGCACGCCCAGCGCGACGGCGGCGGCGACGACGCCGGCGCCCGCCGCGGCGACCACCGCGGCCTGGGACCGGCGGGTCGACCGGTCGCCCTCGCACCGCCACACCGCGATCGTCAGGAAGCAGGCGGCGTAGCCGAGTACCGCGGCGACGATCCCGCCGAGCAGGTGCAGCACGAACACCCCGGTGAGCACGCCGAAGCCGGCCGACTTGTCCACCGGCGCGGTCGCCGGTACCGGCCGGCCGTCGACCTCCAGTAGGTGGCCCACCTGCAGGAAGCTGACAGCGACCGCGACCCGGACTGGGGTGCCGTCGCTGCCCGCTGCCCAGCGGGCGCCGAAGCGGTCGACCGGGAGCGGGGTGCCGACCGGGCGCTCCAGCCACGGCTTGTGCCACGGCCGGCGCAGGACGAGGGGCTCGGCGAGGCGGCCCGACTCCCAGCGGACGCGGGACGGCGGATCGGCCCAGCGGGTGCTGCCGATCACGGCCCGGTCCACGGAACGGACGGCTCGGCGTCGGCTGGTGACCGGCCCTGCTCCACGGTGCTCACGCTCCGCAACGTAGCAACGACCGTCACGCTCCGCAGTGGCCGATCGGACGGTGGGTGATCGGCGGTGCGTGCGCGTTCCCCCGGTGTGTGCTTAGGGTGGCCTAATAACGCCCCGCCGACCGAGGAGATCCGATGCCCCGCCGGACGACCACGCTCGAGGTCCGCCGCACCGAGCGGCTCACCCCGGGCATGATCCGCGTCGTCGCCGGGGGCGGCGACCTCGCGCACTTCCCCGACACCCCGCACACCGACCGCTACGTCAAGCTCGTCTTCCCGCGCCCGGGGGTCGCCTACCCCGAGCCGTTCGACGTCGAGGCGATCCGCGCCGAGCTGCCGCGCGAGCAGTGGCCGGTCACCCGGACGTACACGGTGCGCGCGCTCGACCACGCCGCCGGCGAGCTGACCATCGACTTCGTCGTGCACGGCGACGCCGGCCTGGCCGGGCCGTGGGCGGCGGCGGCCCGTCCGGGTGACGTCCTTCGGCTGCTCGGCCCGGGCGGCGCCTACGCCCCCGACCCGACCGCCGACTGGCACCTGCTGGTCGGCGACGAGAGCGCGCTGCCGGCGATCGGGGCGGCCTGCGAGCGGCTGCCGGCCGGGGCGCGGGCGCTGGCCGTGCTGGAGGTGGCCGGGCCCGAGGAGCGCCAGCCGCTGCCGGGGACGGTCGAGCAGCGCTGGCTGTACCGCGACCCGGCCGCGCCCGACCAGCTCGTCGACGCCGTGCGGGCCGCCGGGTTCCCGCCCGGTCGGGTGCACGCGTTCGTGCACGGCGAGGCCGGTTCCGTCCGGTCCGTCCGCCGGCACCTGGTCGACGAGCGAGGGGTCGACCGGGCGGACTTGTCGGTGTCCGGGTACTGGCGGCGGGGCCGCGACGAGGACGGCTGGCAGGCCGACAAGGCTGCCGAGCGGGCCGCCGAGCAGGCCGCGGCGACCGGGGGAATCGCCGTCGGCTGACGTGTGTTGGCCCATAGCAGGTGGGCGGACCACGGGCGGCGAGCACCCCCGGACCGATACAGTGGTCCAGGGCGTATCCGGCGCAGCGCGCGTCGCCCATGTTGACGGCGTCAGCCGCGGACGATCCGGCGCGGCGTTGCGGCGCAGTAG
>JASLAP010000149.1 GCA_030147065.1 Pseudonocardia sp.
GAGGGCGGCCGGAGCATCGGCGGTCGGGGCGCCGGCGGGTGCGGGGGAGTCCGGGGCGGAGACGGACGGCTGGCGGTCGGCGGTGGTGGTGGTCCCGGCGGGCCCGGTGGTCGTCGCCGCGGCCGGGGTCTGCTGGGTCGGACTCTCGGCAGCCGGCGGGGTGATGATCGCGCCGCCGGTGGCGGCCGTGGTGGTTCTGGCGGGCGTGTCCGCAGTCCGGGCCTGCGCAGTCCCGGTCTGCGTGGTGCCGGACGCGGTGGTGTCGGACTCGGTGGTGCCGGACTCGGTGGTGCCGGACTTGGGAGTCCGCACCTTCGGGGTCCGCACCTTCGCGGCCCCGGCCTTCGGGGCCGCCTTCTCCGCCGCGGTTCCCGCCGTTGTGGTGGTGCTCGCCTTCCGGACCCGGGTCTTCGCGGTCGTCCCGGTCGCTGCGTCGCCCTCGGCCGTCGCGGCCGCGGTGGCGGTGCGGGTGGTCGGCGACTTGCGGGTTCCCTTCGTGCCGGCGGCCTTCGCCTTCCCGGCCTTCGGCGCGGTGCTCCCGGTCGCCTCGGCGGCCGGTGCGTCGCTGCTGGTGGTCTGATCCCCGGTCGTCGAGCCGAGCGGGGCAGCGGCCCCGGTGGAGGTGGCGCCGCTAGCCGCCGCACCCGTGGGTGCGGTGCCGGCGGTCGGGGTGGCGGCGCTGCGGGCCGTGGATCCGGCCTCGGCGGAGGTCTCGGTGGACCCCGTGGTCACGCTGCCCGGGGCCGCGTCGGTGTCCGCCGCGGGAGCCGGCTCGGCGGGGGCGCCGGCGGTGGACCCGTCGCTGGTCGGGTCGGCCGGGGTCGAGACCGCTGAGCGCGGGGCGTTCCCGTTCTTCGCCCCGCCGTCGTCCGCCGGCTCCTCCGGGCGCTCGCCGTTCCTGGCCGGGGCTTTCTCGCCCGCGGTCGCCCCACCGGCCGATGTCGCCCTCTGCGTCCGGCGCCTCTCGAACAGCCAGCCCGCGACGGCGCCGAGGAGGAACGCGATGACGGCAACGATCAGGATCCGGATGTCCACTGGCGGGCCCTCCAAGGAGCGGGGTGCGAGGCGGCGTTCGGCGGTTCCCGCTGTGGCCGCTGTGGCCGCGCGGGACCGCAACATGCGATTCGTCACCGTCGACCACCCAGATCACAGAAAAGTGACGCTGCGGACACGGCCCGTCCAACGGTCGGGCCGGACCGGCGGGTGGTCGGTCCCGGTCCGGGCGGCCGCGGTCGTGCGCGGCGATCGGCCCATCGGAGCCGACGAGCGCGTTCGGCGGTCCGCCCGTGCTCCGGTCCGGCCGAGCCGCCCGCTCCTCGATGGCCACCGCGCGACCGCGGTCGGGCCGGCGGGCGGCTGCACACCCCGCCCCGCTCCCGTCATGCCGACCGGCGGGTCGCCGGGCCCGTGGTTCCGGTTCGGCGTCCTGCCCGATCCGGGTCGCCGGACCGCCCGGTCGGCGGACCGGGGTCCGTGGTGCCGCCCACACCCCGGCGCCGTCCCGCACCCGTGCCGCCGGTGCGAGGATCTGCCCGGTCCGTCCCCGACGACGAGGAGCGCCCGATGACCCAGGCCAGTGCGACCCCCCAGCGGGTCGCGATCGTGACCGGCGCGGCCCGCGGGATCGGTGCCGCGACCGCGCAGCGGCTCGCTGCCGACGGGCTCGCGGTCGCCGTCGTCGACCTGGAGGAGTCCGCTGCCACCGGCACGGTGCAGGCGGTCGAGGCCGCCGGTGGGCGGGCGCTCGCGGTGGGCGCGGACGTCTCCGACGCCGGCCAGGTCGAGGCGGCCGTCGCCCGGGTCGCCGCCGAGCTGGGCGCGCCCACGGTGCTGGTGAACAACGCCGGGGTGACCCGGGACAACCTGCTGTTCCGGATGACCGACGCCGACTGGGACACCGTGATGGCGGTGCACCTGCGCGGGTCGTTCCTGATGAGCCGGGCGGTGCAGCAGCACATGGTCGCGGCCAAGTGGGGCCGGATCGTCAACCTGTCCAGCACCTCGGCGCTCGGCAACCGCGGTCAGGCGAACTACTCCGCGGCCAAGGCCGGGCTGCAGGGGTTCACCAAGACCCTGGCCGTGGAGCTGGGCAGGTTCGGGGTCACCGCGAACTGCGTCGCGCCGGGGTTCATCGTCAGCGACATGACCCGGGCCACCGCCGAGCGGATCGGCCAGGACTGGGACACCTACGTCGCCGCCCGGGCGGCCCAGATCCCGGTCGCCCGGGCCGGGCAGGTGGAGGACATCGCGCACACGGTGTCGTACTTCGTCAGCGAGGAGGCCGGGTTCGTCTCCGGTCAGGTGATCTACGTGGCCGGCGGCCCCCGAACCTGACCGGCGCCGGACTGGATCGATAAAGTACGCGGTACGCTCGCCCCGCCGTCCGAACGGAGGAGCCGTCGTGCGCTTCATCTTCCGCCCGCCCGCGTCCCAGGCGGCGGGCCTGCTGTCGCTGCCGTGGCAGACCCCGCTGGAGGAGTGGGACGACGAGAGCCTGCTGGAGGTCGCCCAGCGCGGCATCTCCCGGCACGTGGTGCGGTTCGTCGAGGTCGACGGCATGGTCTACGCGCTCAAGGAGATCGACGAGCGGCTGGCCCGGCGGGAGTACCGGCTGCTCGGCGAGCTGGAGGCGATGGGCATGCCGGCGGTGTCGGTGCTCGGGGCCTGCGTGGAGCGGCCGAACGACCTGGACGCCATCCTGGTCACCCGGTTCCTGGACTACTCGATGTCCTACCGCTACGTGTTCTCCCACAGCCACGCCGCCCGGGTCAGCGACCAGCTGATCGACGCCATGGTCGAGCTGCTGGCCCGGCTGCACCTGGCCGGGCTGTTCTGGGGCGACTGCTCGCTGTCCAACACGCTGTTCCGCCCCGACGCCGGGCACATCGTGGCCTACCTGGTCGACGCCGAGACCGCCGAGCTGCACCCGACGCTGTCGGACGGGCAGCGCCGCTTCGACATCGACTACGCCGCCGAGCGGGTCGGCGGGGAGCTGTTCGACCTGCAGTACGGCGGGCTGCTGCCCGACGACGTCGACCCGATCGAGATCGCCGCCCAGCTGCCCCAGCGCTACGACGCGCTGTGGGACGAGCTGACCCGCGAGGAGCTGTTCCAGCCCGACGAGCAGCGCTACCGGGTGGCCGAGCGGCTCGACCGGCTCAACGAGCTGGGCTTCGACGTCGACGAGCTGGAGCTGATCACCACCGACGAGGGCATCCGGCTGCGGGTGCACACCCAGGTCGCCGAGGCCGGGCGCGACCGGCACCGGCTGTTCGTGCTGACCGGCCTGCAGGTGGGGGAGAAGCAGGCCCGCCGGCTGCTCAACGACGTGGTCAGCTACCGCGGCTACCTCGAGCAGCGGGAGGGCCGGTCGATCCCGGAGACGATCGCCGCGCACCGCTGGCGGGCCGAGGTCTACGACCGGGTGATGGCCATGGTCCCGGCCGAGCTGAGCGACCGGCTGGCACCGGCGGAGGTGTTCCACGAGATCCTGGAGCACCGCTGGTTCCTGTCGGAGCGGGCCGGCAAGGACGTCGGCACCACCGCCGCCGCGCGCTCCTACGTCTCCGGCATCCTGCCGCGCACCCCGTCGACCCTGACCATCCTGCCCGGCGCCGACGGCATCCCCGGCGCCCCCTCTTGACCCGGACGACTCCGCCTTAACCCGGACGACTCCGCGCCGACCCCGCGCAGCCCGTGGCGGGTCCGCTGCCCGGGTGGTGCCCGCGCAGCCCGCCGGCGGGCTGCGGGCGGGCTGCGCGGACACCCGGCGGGCTGCGCGAGGGCCGTCAGCGGGTCCGGCGGAGCAGGCGGGCCTCCCAGGGGCGCAGGGCGGCGGATGCGAGCGCCGTCGGCGGCGTGGCCAGCGAGCAGGACAGCAGCTCCGCGCCGTCCCAGTCGCCGGCGTCGGGCAGCGGGACCGGCACCTCGGCGTCGGAGAAGTTGGCCAGCACCAGCAGTTCGACCTCGCCGTGGCGGCGGGTGAACGCGAAGACCGCCGGGTCGTCGGGCGCGAGCATGGTGAAGTCCCCGTGCACGACGGCCGGTTCGGCGTGCCGCAGCTCGATCAGGGCCCGGTAGTGGTGCAGCACCGAGCCCGGGTCCTTCCACTGGTCCGCGGCGTTGATCTCGGGGTGGTTCGGGTTGACCGACAGCCACGGGGTGCCGGTGGTGAACCCGGCGTGCTCCCCGTCGTCCCACTGCACCGGGGTGCGGGCGTTGTCCCGGCTCATCGCGCGCAGCGCGGCCAGGGTGACCGCCTCGTCGAGCCCGGCGGTGCGGGCGAACGCGGCGAAGTTGACCGACTCGATGTCGCGGAAGTCGTCGAGCCCGGCGAACGTCGTGTTCGTCATGCCCAGTTCCTCGCCCTGGTAGACGTAGGGCGTGCCGCGCTGCAGGTGCAGCACCGTGGCCAGCAGCTTCGCCGAGGCGACCCGGTGCTCCGGGGCGTCGGAGCCGAACCGGGACACCGCCCGCGGCTGGTCGTGGTTGTTCCAGTACAGCGAGTTCCAGCCGGCCCGCGCCAGCCCGTCCTGCCAGCGGCCCAGCGTCGCCTTCAGCTCGCGCAGGTCCAGCGGGCGCAGGTCCCACTTGGTGATCCCCTGGTCGAGCTGGACGTGCTCGAACTGGAACACCATGTCCACCTCGCGCCGGGCCGGCTCGGTGAACAGCCGGGCCTGCTCCACGCTCACCCCGGGCATCTCGCCGACGGTGAGGAAGGTGCCCGGCCGGTCGGCGAACACCGCCCGGTGCATCTCGGCCAGGAACTCGTGGATCCGCGGCCCGCAGTTGACGAACGGGAACGCGCTGCCGAACACGTGGCCCTCGCGGACCGGCCCGTCGGGCAGGCTGCCGTCCGGCTCGACCGCCTTGGACAGCAGGTTCACCACGTCCATCCGGAACCCGTCCACCCCGCGGTCGAGCCACCAGCGCATCATCGCGTGCACCGCCGCCCGCACCTCGGGGTTCTCCCAGTTCAGGTCGGGCTGCTTGCGGGAGAACAGGTGCAGGTAGTACTCCCCGGAGGCCGGGTCGAGCTCCCAGGTGGACCCGGAGAAGAACGACTCCCAGTTGGTCGGCGGGCCGTCCGCGCGCGGCGGGCGCCACCAGTACCAGTCCCGCTTCGGGCTGTCCGGGCCCGACCGCGACTCGACGAACCACGGGTGCTCGTCGGAGGTGTGGTTGACCACCAGGTCCATGATCAGCCGCATGCCGCGCTCGTGCACCGCGGCCAGCAGCTCGTCGAAGTCGGCGAGGCTGCCGAACAGCGGGTCGATGTCCTGGTAGTCGCTGATGTCGTAGCCGTTGTCGTCCTGCGGGGACGGGTAGACCGGCGACAGCCACAGCACGTCCACGCCCAGGTCGGCCAGGTGGTCCAGGCGGGAGGTGATGCCGCGCAGGTCGCCGACGCCGTCGCCGTCGGCGTCGGCGAAGCTGCGGGGGTAGATCTGGTAGACGACGGCGGAGCGCCACCACTCGGAACCGGGTTCGGCGGTCATGGCCGGCAGTCTGGACCACCGGGCGGCGGGTCACCCGCCGAGCCGCGCCGGGAGTCACACGGCGACGGAGATGAACTCCCGGCCCTCGTCGTTGCGCACCAGCACCTCGGCCACCCGGTCGGCCGGGATGATCGCGGACCCCTCGACCGGTGCGCCGGTCGGGTCGCCGCCGGTGATCCAGTTCCCGGCGACCAGTTCCTCGCCGTCGCGCCCGACCAGGACCACCTCGCAGCGCTCGCCGGGCGGGATGCCGGTGGCCCGGGTGGCCACCCGCACCCAGCCGTCAGCGGGGGTGATCTCGGCGGCGAGCGTCACCGACCCCTCGCTGCCCTCGACGAGCAGCGCGCCGGGGTCCGCGGGGGCGGGGGCGGGCGCCGGGGGAGCGGCGACCACCTCCGGTGCGGTGGCGCGGCCGATCGCGGCGGCTCCGCCGGCCAGCGCGACGCCG
>JASLAP010000197.1 GCA_030147065.1 Pseudonocardia sp.
CACCGCGTACAGGTCGACCAGCACGTCCGCGCGCAGCAGCCGGTCCACCTCGGCCACCCGGGTCTGCAACCGGGCGGAGAGGGTCTTGAGCCGGGTCGGCTCGTAGGGCGCGTAGTGGTAGACGTGCATCGACGGGTCCGCGGCGTGCGCGGCGGTCAGCTGGTCGACCACCGCCTCGAAGGCCGCCCGCTCGGCCGCCGACTGGTCGGTGGCCTCGGCGTCGCAGCCCCAGTGGGCGGTGAACCGGCCCGCGGTGTCCAGGACCCCCCACAGGTACTCGAGGCCGGCGTCATCGGCGAACGGGTCGCCCTCGATGTCGAAGAACAGGTCGCCGGTGCTGGGCGGGGGCAGCAGCTCGAACCCCCGGCCGCGCTCCCGGGGGAGGAACTCGTAGGACGGCCGCCCCGTGGTGCGCTCAGCGACCTGGAGCCGGGCCTGCTGGGCGAGCCGCTCGCGGGAGGAGCGGCCGATCGCGTCCGGCAGCTCGGCCGGGTGCCGGGCGCCGAGCTGGGCGACGGTGGTGATGCCGGCGTCGGCGAGGACGGTGGCGTGGTCGCGGCGCATCGAGGCCACCAGGGACAGCGAGTCCTCCGCCCGCCATCGCGCGGTACAGGTCTCCCGCCACGGGCACACCCCGCAGTGCGCGTTGGGATAGGGCGGGGCCAGGTCCCCGTCGGCCAGCCGGTCGGTGAAGCGCTGCCGGGCGGCGCGGGCGTAGGCCTCGGCGTCGGCGTAACCGAAGGTCAGTTCCTGCTGGTCGCCGGTGACGACGGTCAGCAGCTCGGGCGGCACCCCCTGCAGGGCGGCGAGCAGGTCGCCGTACAGCGCCATCTGCAGGATCGCGGGCACCTTGATCCGGCGGGCCAGCTTGGTGTCCGCGACGTCGTAGGCCCACGGGCCGAGGTCGCTGACCCGGTCGGTGCGCTTGAGCAGGAAGTCCGCGTGCCCGCGCCACCGGCCGTCGTAGAAGGTCGCCTGGTAGACGACGTCGGCACCGGCGCGCATGGCGGCCAGCGTGTCGGCCTGCGCCCGGTACAGCTGCCCGGCGTCCTTGCCGGCCGGCGAGGCGATCGCCACCACCGACAGCCCGCGCTCGCGCAGCCTGCGCACGTGCCGGGCCTCGTGGTCCATGCCGTGCCGGGCGACGAGCTCGGTCATCGGGTCGATCGCGGCAGGCCGGGCGCGCTGACCCCGGGCGACCTCGACCGACAGCCGGGTCAGGTGCTCGCACTCCAGGAAACCGGTGAGGTCACTGGCGCTGACCACCAGTTCGCCGCCCTGCTCGTACACCCGCGCTCCCCTCGACCCTCCCCAGGTGAGGAGCTGCGCCGACCGTACGGGCGGGGTCCGACAGTCCTGCGCCGGCCGGTCAGGTCAGGAAGTCCTCCACCACCGGCACCAGCTCCCGGGCCTCGGTGATCAGGGCCAGGTGGCCGCCGCGGTACAGGTGCAGCTGCGCGTTCGGGATCATCCGGGCCATCAGCCGCGGGTTGGCCGGCGGGATGATCGGGTCGTCGTCGCCGGCGATCACCAGCGTCGGGTGCTTGATCATCGGCAGCAGGGGCAGGCTCGACCAGCCGGCGCCCGCGGCCAGCTGGTAGTAGTAGCCCCGCCGCGGCCCGAGCCGGGTGTGCGCGTGCAGCACCTCGGCGGCGCGCTCGGGGTGCTGGCGCATGGTGCCGCCGTAGATCTCCCCGGCGATTGCGCGGGCGTAGTCGGGGTCGCGGTGGCGCCGCGGGGTGATCATGTGGGCGAGCACCTTAGGGTGCGCGGGCACCATCAGCGTGCCAGTCCCGGTGGCCGCCAGCACGAGGCGCCGGCACCGGTTGCGGTGCTGGACGGCGAACTGCTGCGCGAGACCGCCACCCCAGGAGAAGCCCAGGACGTCGACGGCCTCGCGGTGGCCCAGCGCGGTCAGCAGCCCGGCGACGACCGGCGCGAAGGTGACCATCGTGTAGGGCAACACCGGGCGAGGTGATCCGCCCACCCCGGGGACGTCGAAGCGGATCACCTCGCGGCGCGGGTCCAGCTCGTCCACGAAGGGCTGCAGCACCTCCAGGCTCGCGCCGATCCCGTTGAGCAGCAGCAGCGGCGGCAGGGAGCCGTCGCCCGGCCGCACCGACACCCGCAGGGCGCGGCCGCCCACCGCGACCGTCCTGAGCAGGGGGTCCCCCGCCCACCCCGGCTCAGCCCTGGCGGTCACTTGTCGAACACGTAGGTGCCCGGGGCCCGGCCCAGGGTGGGCTGGCCGCCGCCCAGCTCGACCGGCGCGTCGACCTCGTCGCCGGCCCGCTCCCCCACCCAGCGGCGGTAGTCGGTCCACCAGGAGCCCTTCTCGGTGTGCGCCGCGGCCAGCCACTCGTCGGGGTCCGGGGTGTTGGGCGTCGCCGTCCGCCACGTCGACTTGGGGTTGGTCGGCGGGTTGACCAGCGAGGCGATGTGGCCGGCGGTCGACAGCACGAACCGGGTGTCCCCGCCCAGCAGCTGGGTGGTGGCGTAACAGGACTGCCACGGGCAGATGTGGTCGGCGACCCCCGCCACGACGTAGGCGTCGACGGTGACCGCGGACAGGTCCACCCGCGATCCCAGCATGGTGGCCGCGCCCGGCTTGGTCAGCTTGTTGTCCACCACCAGGTCGAGGAACCCGCGGTGCAGCCCGGCGGACATCCGCGTGGCGTCGGCGTTCCAGTAGAGGATGTCGAACGCCGGCGGGGGCTTGCCCTCGAGGTAGTTGTTGACCCAGTAGTTCCAGATCAGGTCGTTGGGCCGCAGCCAGGCGAAGACCTCCGCCAGCGTCGCGCCGTCCAGGTAGCCCTTCTTCGCCGAGGCGCGGGTGGCCGCCTTGGCGTTCTTCTCGTCCAGGAAGGCCCCCGTGGTGCCCCCGCGAGCCTGGTCCAGCACGGTGACG
>JASLAP010000723.1 GCA_030147065.1 Pseudonocardia sp.
CGGAGTACTGGACCTACTCGCTGCCGCGGCGGGTCGGCGCGACCACGGCCACCCGGCTGACCGAGCAGTGCCTGCCGGTCGGCGCGGCCGAGGCCGCCGAGATCGGGCTGGTCGACGAGGTCCTGCCCGGCGACCGGGCCACCTTCGACGCGGCCGTGCTGGACCGCGCGGTGCGCCTGGCCCGCAGCCCGGAGTACCGGCGGCTGCTGGCGGAGAAGGTGCGGCGGCGGGGGGCCGACGAGCACTACCGCCCGTTGGCCGCCTACCGCCACCACGAGCTGGCCGTGATGTCGCTGGACATCTTCGAGAACCGCAGCGGATTCGACGAGCTGCGCCGCGCGTTCGTCACCAAGGCGCCCTCGCCACTGCCGCCTGCGGTGTCCCGGGCGCACCAGGTGCCGGCACTGCGCTCGCGGGTGGCCACCAGCGCCGCGCGCTGAGCCCGGCCCGGTGCCGGGGCCGCTCAGCCGCGCAGCCCGGCGAGCAACGTCAGCAGGATCGTCCGCAGCGCCTCGATCTCGTCCGGACCCGCGACCGCGGCCCAGCGCTGCTCCACCTCCCGGCCGGCGGCGACGGCGACCGCGCGGACGGCCTCGCCGCGCTCGGTGAGGAAGACCCGCCGCGCCCGCCGGTCCTCCGGATCGGGCCGGCGCTGCACATAACCGGCGCGTTCGAGCTGGTCCACGGCCTCGGCCATGGACTGCTTGCGCATGTTCGCCAGCCGGGCCAGCTCGCTGACCGGGATGCCGTGCGGCGGGACGAACGGGAAGACGTTGGCGTGCCCGGCGCGGATGCCGTCCAGGCCGGCGGCGCGCAGGGCGGCGTCGACGTCCTCGCCCCAGTGCTGGTGCAGCAGCCGCAGCAGCAGGCCGAGCGCAGGCGGCAGCGGCGGGTCCGGCTCGGCGACCATATGGACAGGCACCTGTCTTTCTGGCATCGTCAGGGACCTGACCACTTTAGCCCCGGAGGCCCCCGATGCCCGTCGCCGACGTGCTCGACTCGACCATTTCCTACCTCGACCAGGGGTCCGGCACCCCGGTCGTGTTCCTGCACGGCAACCCCACGTCCTCGCACGTGTGGCGGAAGGTCCTGGCCCGGTTCGGCCGGCCGGGCCGGGTGCTCGCGCCCGACCTGATCGGCATGGGCCGCTCCGGCAAGCCCGACATCGGCTACTCCTTCGCCGACCACGCCCGCTACCTCGACGCCTGGTTCGACGCGCTCGGGCTGGACCGGGTGGTGCTGGTCGGCCACGACTGGGGCGGCGCGCTGGCCCTCGACCACGCCGCCCGCCACCCGGACCGGGTGCTCGGCATCGCGTTCCTGGAGACCATCGTGGCGCCGATGTCGTGGGCGGAGTTCCCGGCCGCGGCACGCGAGCGGTTCACCGCGCTGCGCACCCCCGGCGTCGGCGAGGTGATGGCGCTGGACCGCAACGTCTTCATCGAGGACGCGCTGGCCCGCACCGTGCTGACCCCGCTGCCGGCCGCCGACCACGAGGTCTACCGGGCTCCGTACCCGACCCGGGAGACGCGGCTCCCGCTGCTGGCGTGGGCGCGGTCGATGCCGATCGAGGGCGAGCCGGCCGACGTGGTGGCCCGGGTCGAGGCCTACGACCGGTGGCTGGCGGCCAGCCCGGGCGTGCCCAAGCTGCTGCTCACCTTCGGCACCCATCCCACGCTGATGATCGACCCGGCCCGGGCCGACTGGTGCCGGGACCACGTCGCCGGTCTGGAGGTCGTCGGGTGCGGCGAGGCCGCGCACAACGCCCCCGAGGACCGCCCCGACGAGATCGCCGAGGCGCTGCTGGCCTGGGCCGCGCGCCACGGGGTGTTCGCCGCCCCGGACTCCGACGGGCCCGGGGCGGTCTACCGGGTGGACCGGTTCGCCGTCCCGGACGCGGCGGTGCCGGAGTTCCTGGCCGGGGTCCACCGCACCCACCGCGCCCTGGCCGCACGACCCGGCTTCCGCTACGACCTGCTGCTGGAGGGCACCCCCGCGGCCGGGCGCACTCCGCTGGCGACGGTGGTCGCCTGGGCCGACCGGGCGGCGTACGAGGCCGCGGTGGAGGTGATCGGGCGGGCCCAGCGGGAGGCCGGGTCCTCCCCGCAGCAAACCTTCGCCCGGCTCGGCGTCGAGGCCGAGCTGGGCACCTACCTCCCCGCCGCGCGCCCGGTCTGAGGGGCTTTGGCACCGCCGCGGTCGTGGGCCGGCCTTCCTCCGGTGACCGGGTCCCCGCACCCCCGTGCGGGACCCGGTCCGGCCCCGCGGTCAGGGCGCGCCGAGCAGGGTGCGGATCTCCTGCGCCTCGGCCTCGGAGACCACGGCCGGCCGGCCGAAGGACGCCGCCTCGGGCGCGAACGGCGACAGGTCCCCGGTGCGGTCGTTGAGCAGCGCGTTCCCCTCGGGGGACAGCAGCATGTTCGCGAACAGCTTCGCCGCGTTCGGGCAACCGCCGCCGGCGGTGCGGCCGATCGCGATCTCCGGGCCGGTGGTCGGCGACGGCACGGCCATCTCGACCGGGGCGTTGGACGCCTCCAGGTTGCGCACGATGGCCCGGACCCCGGGGAAGCCCAGCGCCCCCTCCCCCGCCGCGACGCCCTGGGTGGCCGGGACGGCGCTGTTGTACCAGCGGGGTTGGTTGGCGGCGACCTCGCGCAGGAACTCGTCGCCGTAGGTCTCCCGCATCAGGTGCCAGAACGCCAGGTTCGCCGGGGACGACGCGGGCTCGGCGAACAGCAGCTCGCCGCGGTGGGCCGGGTCGCTGTAGGCCGACCAGTCCGCCGGCGGCTGCGCCACCAGGCCCGGGTTGAACACGATGCCCGACGGGACGAGCTGCACGATCGGGGTGGCGCCGTCGTCGGCGAGGAAATCCGCGGGGAAGTCGGCGAGGGCGGGCACGTCGGCGGCGGCCATCGGGGTCAGCCAACCCTGCTCCAGCGCCGAGGCGTAGAACGGCGAGTGGGTGAGCAGGATGACGTCGCTGGCCGGGGCCCCGGCCTCGGCCTCGGTGGAGAACCGCTGCGACAGGTCCGCCGAGACCAGCCGCGTGAACGCGACCGGGATGCCGTAGCGGGCGGTGAACTCGTCGGTGATCGCCTGCAGCGCGGCCTCATCGGGCACCCCGTACAGGGTCAGGCAGTTCTCAGCCTTCGCCGCGTCGACCAGGGGTTGCAGCTGCGGGGAGTCCGGCGGCAGCGCGGCCGGTTCCGCGGCCGGGCCGCCGCCGCACGCGGTCAGCGCGAGGACCATGCCCGCGGCCAGTCCCGCGAGCCGCTTCCACGTCGAAGCCATCTGCTCTTCCTTCTCCTCAGCCGGCTCGGGCCGGTTCGATGTGCAGCGGGACCGACACCGCGCCGATCTCCGGCATCCGGGCCCCCTCGACGGGCCCGGCGACGGTGAACCGGGTGGTGGCGGCGAGCAGTCGGGCCAGCGCGACGCGCAGCGCCATCCGGGCCAGCGGCATCCCGGCGCAGGCGTGCCGGCCGCGGCCGAACGCCAGGTGCGCGGCGATGTTGGGCCGGCCGAGCAGGAACGCGTCGGGGTCGGCGAAGACCTCCGGGTCGCGGTTCGCCGCGGCGTAGACCAGCGTCACCGGCTCGCCGGGGCGGATGGTGCGGCCGTGCAGCTCGACGGCGTGGGCCACGGTCCGGGCGAACCCGCGGTAGGGCGTGTGCAGCCGGAGGAACTCCTCGATCGCGGCGGGCAGCAGGTCCGGGTGCGCGCGCAGCCGCTGCTGCAACCGCTGGTCCTGCGAGAGGTGCACGCAGATCGAGCCGAGCAGGATCGGCGGGGCGACCATGCCGACCACCAGCGACTGGCGCAGCGCCCCGACGATGTGCTCCTCGGCCAGCGGCAGCCCGCCGGGCCGCTCGGCCAGCAGCGAGCTGGCCGGGTCCTCCTGGACGGGGCGCGGGGCGGCGCGCCGGTCGCGGACCAGGGCGCGGGCGATCCCGTACATCCGCTCGCTGGTCTCGTCCACCACAGCCCGGTCCAGGCTGCGCCAGGCGCGCACCCAGGTCGCCGCGGTCCCGGCCAGCACCGGGGCGATCGCCGCGTCCAGGTTCAGCCACTCGGTGGTGACCCAGGCCGGGAACCGGGCGCCGTACTCCTGGGCGACGTCGCCGCCGCCGCGCTCCAGCATCGGCGCGAGCTCGCGACCGGCGTGCCGGTGCAGGGCGGGCTCGAGGCGCGCCAGCCGGGCGCGGGCCAGGGTGCGGTCCAGCGCGCGGCGATAGGGCGTGTGCGCGGGCGCGTCGTAGTTCAGCGGTGGGCGCCGCAGACCGCGCGGATCGCTGGGCACGACCGCGCGGACCGAGGAGAGGAAGGTGGTGGAGTCGCTCGCGGCCGCGGCGACGTCGAGGTAGCGGGTCAGGGCCCAGAACCCGCCGTAGCGGTCGCTGCGGGCGACCGGGCACTCCTGACGCAGCCGCGCGTAGAGGGCGTGCGACTCCTCCGGCGACGCCGCCGCGTCCGGGTCGAAGTCGGGCCCGGATCCGGCGTCCGGCGGGTTCACGCCGCCGCCGCGAACCGCAGAGGGACCGAGTTGGTGCCCCACTCCGCCCAGTTGGCCATCACGACCTCGCCGTCCAGGGCGAAGCCGGACGTGCGGGCGAGGGCCTCCTCCAGCGTGGTGACGAACATGATCCGGGCCAGCGGGGCGCCCGGGCAGGTGTGCGTGCCGGCGCCGAAGGCGATGTGGCGGCGCAGGTTCGGCCGGTCGAAGCGGAACTGCTCGCCGTCGGGGAAGACCCGCTCGTCGCGGTTGGCCGAGGTGTAGACCAGCGCGATCGGCTCCCCGGCGCGGATCACCCGCCCGCCGATCGTGACGTCCTCCCGGGCGGTGCGGGCCATCCCCCGGTAGGGGCCGTAGAGCCGCAGGAACTCCTCCACCGCGGCCGGGATGCGGTCCGGGTGGGCACGCAGCAGGTCGGCCAGCCCCGGGTCGCGGGCCAGGTGGACGAACATGGTGCCGATGAACACGCTCGGGGCGACCATGCCGGTGACCAGCAGCTGGCGCACGCAGCCCAGCACCATCCCCGGCGGCAGCGGCGCGTCCTCGTACTCGGCCTGGATGAGTGCGGTGGTCAGGTCGTCGCCCGGGTCCATCGGGTGCCGCCCGCGCTCGTCGATCACGGCCTGGGCGATCTCGTAGAGCCGCCGGCTCAACCGCACCACGTTCGGGGTGTCCACGACCTGGATCGCGGCCACGTACTCGGCGCTGATCTCCTTGATCAGCTCGGCCAGCTCGGTGGGCAGGTTGAAGAACGCGGCGAACACGTGCGCGGGGAACTTCTGGGCGTAGGCGACCGCGACGTCCCCGCGGCCGGCCTCGACCAACGGCCCCAGCAGCTGCCCCGCGTACTCGCGGACCCGCGGCGCCAGCCCGGCCATCCGGGCCGGGGTGAAGAACCGGTTGATCACCCGCCGGTAGGCGGTGTGCTCGGGCGGGTCCAGGTGCAGCGGCGGGCGGCGGCCGGTGAAGGCGAACTTCGGCACGGTGTTCTGCACCGAGGTGGTGAACAGCGCGGTCGAGTCCAGCACGTGCTTGACGTCGGCGTAGCGGAACAGCGCCCAGAACCCGTCGAAGGTCTCGCTGTGGGCCACCGGGCAGCGGGCGCGCATGTCCTTGTAGTGCTCGTGCGCGCTGGTGAACGTCTCCGCGACGACCGGGTCGAAGTCGTGGCCGGGCCGGGCGGTGCCGGCGCGGTCGGGCTCGGGCATGGTGGGTCCCCCTTCGACGGTCACGTCATCCCGCCCACCGGCGCCGTCGCGCCCAGCCGGCTCGCCCGCCGGGTGTAGGCGAGAACGATCACCAGGACGGTGGCGGTGATGGCCACCAGGACGGTGGACAGCGAGGCCAGCAGCGCGAACGAGCCGCTGGTGAACACCTCGAGGATGCGGAAGCCGACGACCGGGTTGGCGGTGCCGGCGAGGATGGCCGAGGCGGTGAGGTCGCCGACCATCCGGATGAACAGCAGCGCCCAGCCGGCGACCAGGCCGGGCACCATCAGGGGCAGGTACACGGTGCGGAAGGTGCGCGCCGGCGAGGCGCCGGCGACCGCGGATGCCTCCGGGAGCTCCCGGCCCACCCCGCTGACCGCGGCGTCGGCGGCCACCGAGGCCTGCGGCAGGTACAGCGCCAGGTACCCGACGAGCAGGATGACCAGCGTGCCGGACAGGAAGAACGGCGCTCCGGCCAGCAGCAGCAGGATCCCGACCGCGACGACCATGTTGCTCACCGCCGCCGGCAGCTTGATCGCCACGTCGATGCCGCGGGCCAGCGCGGTGCGCCGGCGGGCCACGTAGAGCGCCACCATCGCCGCGCCGAGGATGCCGATCAGCCCGCCGACCAGCCCGAGGCCCAGGCTGTTGCCCAGCGCCAGCAGCGTGGTGCGGTCCTCGAACACCGCGCGGCGCAGCGCGTCGAGGCTGAGGTCGCCCCAGGCGATGTCGGCGGTCCAGAAGCCGTTGAGCGAGACCAGCACCAGCGCGACCATCGGCAGCACCGTGGAGAACGCCACGTAGCCCAGCACCAGCACGCGGACCGGCCACTTCCAGCCGCCGAGGTCGAGGGTGCGGGCCCGCACGCCCTTGCCGGTGAGCGCGGCGTAGCGGCCGCGGCGCAGGATGCGGGCCTGCAGCGCGTAGGCCGCGCCGACGAACAGGACCACGAAGCCGCTGAGCCCGAGCGCGACGTCGGTCTGCGGCGGGTAGGTGAAGGTCAGCAGCTCCACGATGCGCACCGAGAGCACGTCGATTCCGGCCGGGCTGCCGATGATCGCCGGGATGGAGAACATCCCGAAGCCGAACCACACGCTCAGCAGCAGCCCGGCGCCCAGGCTGGGGGCGACCGCGGGCAGGGTGACCGTGCGCAGGGTGCGCAGCAGGCCCGCCCCGCCGAGCCGGCTGGCCTCCTCCATGCTCGCGTCCAGGTTGCGCAGGCCGGCTGAGGCGTTCATGAACACGAACGGCACCGAGTAGAACGCCAGCACCGTAATCAGCCCGTACCAGGAGTTGACCTCCAGCGGGCCCTCCCGCAGCTCGACGCCGACCAGCCCGAGCAGATCGCGCAGCCAGCTGTTGAGCAGCCCCGCCCGCGGCGAGGCCAGCATGGTCCAGCCGACCGCGCCGGCCACCGGGGGCAGCAGGAACGGCAGCAGCGGCAGGGTGTCGGTGAGCAGCCCCATCCGGGCGTTGGTGCGTTCGTTGAGCCAGGCCAGCGCCACCCCGATGACGAACGCCAGGCCGGAGCTGGCCAGCACCACCAGCACGGTGTCGCGCAGCAGCGGGCCGAGGTCGGGCACGGCCAGGGTGCGCCGGACCGGTTCCAGGGTGAACCCGCCGTCGACCCAGAACAGCCGCACCAGCACCCCGCCCAGCGGCACCACCACGATGCCGACCAGCACCGCGGCGATCAGCAGGGTGACCGCGTCGAACGGGCCGGGCAGCCCGCGCCGGCGCGGCCCGGGCGGGCGGCCGGGCGCCGGCGGGGCCG
>JASLAP010000228.1 GCA_030147065.1 Pseudonocardia sp.
CACCGCCGGCCCCTGTTCCGGGCGCCGCGGTCGCACCGAGATCCGGCGCACCGACGGCGAGCACGTCGGTGTGCTGTGCGTGCTCGACGGCCGCGAGCTGCTGGAGCAGGACGGCGACCGGATCGTCCTCGACGCCGGCCAGGCCCTGGTGTGGAGCAGCGCGCACCCGGTGCGGTTCGTCGTGCCGGGGGCGCTGCGCAAGCGCACCCTGATCGTTCCGCGCACCCGCCTGGCTGGGGCCGCGGCCGACGTCCGGCGGATGACCCGGCTGACCGGGCCGGCCGGTCGGCTGCTCGTCGACCACCTCGGTTCCGTCGCCGCGGTCGGCGACCTGCCCGCCGGCACCGCGGCCGCCGCCGCGAGCGCGGCCCTGGAGCTGCTGGCCGCCGCCCTGCCGTCGGCCGAGGACCCGGCGGAGGTCCGGTGGGAGCGGGTGCGCGACCACATCGAGGAGCGCCTCGCCGACCCCGACCTGCGCCCGGCCGCCATCGCCGCCGCGCACGCGATCTCCGTCCGGGCGCTCTACCAGCTGTTCGAGCGGCGCGGCGCCACCGTCAGCGGATACGTCCGCCGCCGGAGGCTGGCTCGCGCCCGGGCCGAACTCGCGCGCCTCGGCCCGGCGACGACCGTCGCCGAGACCGCGCACCGCTGGGGCTTCGCCGACCAGGCCGGGTTCAGCCGGGCCTTCCGCCGCGAGTACGGCTGCCCGCCGAACGCGGTGCGGCTGGGCCGGGGCTGAGCACCCGCTCCCACGCCCACGCCCACGCCGCCGACTCCACCCGGCTCCTCAGCCATCCTCGCCGCGGCCATGCACGCCGCCTCGGTCGCCTGGGACGTGCTCCCAGACACGCCGGCGACCCCCGGTTCACCGGGTTCGAGATGGCCGCTGTGCATGTGACCGGGTGGTCACCGCTCTGGGCGACCCGTGCGGCGGGTGCTGGCCGCGGTGTTCGAGCCGATCGGGCGGACGGCGCCGGCCTGCTGTGTCAGCGCCTCGCTGATCGTCGTGGTGATGGCGGGCCCGACTGCGCTGGAGGTGGCGCTCGTGCTGGGGGTCGCGGTGATCGCGGCGCAGTGCGTGCGGTGCCGACTGTGGCTGCGGCAGTTCCGGTACGGCCCGCTTGAAGGGGTCACCTGGCTGACGATCACGCCCCTCTGATCACCGGGGACGCCGGACCGGCCGGGAGGCGAGGATCCGGCCGTCGCAGGACGTCCCGTCGACGAACCACCCGACCGTCGACCGCGTCCCCAGCTCCCCCACCGTGAACCGGGTGATCGCCGTGCCGCGCACCCCGGAATCGGTGCTCCGCCCGCTGGCGTACCTCTCCGCCCGGCCCTGGTCGCTGAACACCGCCTCGGCGAACGTCGCCCCGGCGTCCTTGAGGACGTGCACCGCCCACACCTGAGTCATGCCGGCGGAGGCTCCGGGCAGGAAGCGACACCCGGGCGCCGGGATCCGGGATTCCCACATCGGCGATCTCGACTGCCACGATGGGTGACCGGGACGATGCGGAGAGCAGGCGTGACACTCAGGAACGGGTCCGTGGTGCGGCGGCGGCAGCTCGCCCGCCAGCTGCGGCTGATGCGCGAGCGCGCCGGGCTGACGCTGGAGGCGGCGGCGCCGGAGCTGGACTGGTCGGTCAGCAAGCTGAGCCGGATCGAGACCGCGCAACAGGCCGTCGACGTGCACGCCGTCCGCTCGATGCTGGACCTGTACCGGGTGGGCGGGGAGGTCTGGGGGGAGACGCTGGAGCTGTGCCGGGCGGCGCGGCAGCGGGGGTGGTGGCGGGCGTACGGGCTGGGCGACGACAGCTACGTCGGGTTCGAGAACGAGGCCACCGCGGTCTTCGACTTCACCGTCTCCTACATCCCCGGCCTGCTGCAGACCGCCGAGCACAGCCGGGCGATCATCCGGGCCGTCGAGGTCCGGCGCAGCCGGGAGCACCTGGTGAACGTCGTCGCGGTGCGGATGATCCGCCAGCAGCGGTTGTCCTCCACGGAAAACCCGCTCCAGCTCACCGCGGTGGTCGACGAGGCGGCGCTGCACCGGGCGATCGGCACGCCGAAGATGCACGCGGCCCAGCTCCGCCACCTGATCACAGCGGCCGGGCTGGAGACCGTGACGCTACAGGTGCTGCCGGCGTCGGTCGGGGTGCACGCAGCGTTGGCGTCGCCCTTCACCGTCCTGCGCTTCGACGGCCTGGGCGAGCCGGACATCGGCTACGTCGAGCACACCCTCGGCGCTCTTCTCGTGGAGAAGGAGGCCGACGTCGACCGGGCTAGACTCCTGTTCGACAGGCTGCGATCCGATGCGCTGAGTCCGGCCGATTCGGTCGATCTGATCAGGCAGCTCGCCGAACGGAGCTGAACAGGAGGCGCGCCGATGGACGCGTCCAGCCCCCGCTGGTTCACCAGCAGCTTCTCCGGTGGGAACGGCAACGGGTGCGTCGAGGTCGCCTTCCTCCCCGACGGCACCGTCGGCGTCCGCGACACCAAGGACCGCACCCGCCCCGCCCTCGCCATCACCCCCACCGCCTGGGCCGC
>JASLAP010000246.1 GCA_030147065.1 Pseudonocardia sp.
GCCCCGCCGCGGCGGGCCCGCCCGCCGGGTGGGCCGGCCCGGGCTCGCCGCGCTCGTGACGCCCGCCGCCTGGTCCGCGGTGCTGCTCGCCCACCTCGTCGCGGCGCTGGACGTCGGCCGGGCGGTCGCGACCGTCGGCGAGGCCCGGCTGGCCGCGGCGGCCTCCGCCGTGCGCAGCGGCCGGCCCGTCGAGTCGATCCCGCCGTCGGACCTGTTCGCCGCCCGCCAGCTCGCCGCGATCCAGGTCCTGCTGCCCACCGACGGCGTGGCGGTCGTCGACGCCGCCCGCTGGGCCTGCCTGGCGGCGGGCCTGGTGGTGGCGCTGCTGCTGTGGGCGACCCTGCGCAGCCTCGGCATCTCCCCGCCGGCCGCAGCGGCCGGGGTGCTGGTCGTCGGCGCGCTGCCGCCCGCGGTCGCGGTGCAGGCCGGCGTCACCGCCGCCGCACCGGCCGCCGTCTGGCTGGCCGCGGCGGCGTGGCTGGTGGTGCGCATGCAGGGCCGGGGTCCGCGGCCGGTCGCCGTCGCGGCCCTGCTCGCGGTGGTCGCGGTGCTGACCGCCCCGATCCTGGCCGCCGCGGTGCTGGCCCTGGGGGCGCACGCGGTGCTGGACCGCAGCGTGCTCAGCGGCCTGCCGTCCGCGGCGCGCACGGCCATCGGGTCGGGGCTGGGCCTGCTCGCCGCCGGCACCGCGCTGCTGGCCGTCGGCGGGGGACCGCTGGCCGGGGTCGGCGGCCCGCTGCTCGGCGACGTCGGAGCGGTCGGCTGCGCACTGCTCGGCGCGGTGGTCCTCGGGCTGAGCTGGTGGTGGGTGCGCTGGCTGCGCCCGGTGCTGTCGCCGGCGGTGCTGCTGCTCGCCGTGGTGCTGTTCGTCCCCGGCCCGGACCGGGCCGCCGCCGCGGTGCTGGTCGTGCCGGTGCTGGCGCTCGGGGTCGCGGTGCTCGCCGACGAGCCGGTCGCCCGTCGCCGGGTGGTCCCCGCGGTGCTGGTGGTCGCGGTCGGCACCGCGCTGGCTGCGGTCCTGCCGGCCGTCCGGCCCGGCGATCGGCCGGACCGGACGGCCACCGGGGTGGCCGAGCTGGCCGGGTGGGCCCGGACCGAGCTGGACCCGGACCGGCCGCTGCGTGCGGATGCCCTGGACCGGGCGGAACTGGTCGCCGCCGGCTTCCCCGCCGACCGGCTGCGCGGCCCGGACGCCCCGGCGGACCCCGACGAGCTCCGGGTGGTCTCCGACCGCCCGGACACCGGTGGCGGGTCGGCACCGCCCTGCCCGCCGGGCGGGGTGCTGGCCGGTGTCGACCGCGGGGCGGGAGGGGTGCCGACCTCGATCTGCGCGGCCGACCCGTCGCTGGTCGCCGCGATCACCGGGGAGCGGGCCGCCCGGGGGCGGGTCGGGGCGGAACTGGCGGGCAACCCCGCGCTGACCCTCACCCCGACCGCCTCGGCGGCCCTGCGCGCGGGCGCGGTGGACACCCGCCTGGTGCTCGTGCTCGCCGCGCTGGCCGAGACCCACCGGATCGAGGTGGCGGCGTTCCCGACCGCCGGGCCGGACGCCCCGGGCACACCGCTGCGCCGGGTGCTGGTGTCGACTGTGGACGGTGGCGCGGCGGCGACGCTGCCAGCCGTCCGGGGATGGCTGGACGGGCAACGGCCGCCGCTCCGCCCGGGCCTCGTCGAGCCCTCCGGCCGCGGCCTGCTCGTCGGCTTCCCGGCCCCGGCCCGGCCCGGCCTGCTGCCCGGCTGACCGCGGGGGTGGCGCTCGCCGTAACGGCGCGGTGTCTCGGGGGTGACCCGGAACGCCCTGGTCGGAGCCACTTTCCGGGCACGTCCTGAGGTCGTCCGGTTACCGAGCGGTATCAGGAAGGTCGGGGGTCTGCACTCCGCCGGGTGGCCGCGTGTCCGCTCGGACACGTGCAGTACCGTGCCGCGACCCCCGAGCCACACAGGTGACCCCATGACTGACCCCATGACCACTGATCCCGCCCAGTCCCAGGCAGTGCAGTCCCAGGCAGCCCAGTCCCAGGCAGTGTCCGATGTCGGCAGCCCGTTCCTGAACATGGCCATCTTCGCGGTCTTCGTGCTCGTCACGCTGGTCGTGGTGTTCCAGGCCAGCCGGAGCAACCGCAGCGCCTCGGACTACTACGCCGCGGGCCGGTCGTTCACCGGCCCGCAGAACGGCGTGGCAATCGCCGGTGACTACCTGTCGGCGGCCTCGTTCCTGGGCATCGCCGGGGCCATCGCGGTCAACGGCTACGACGGCTTCCTCTTCTCCATCGGCTTCCTGGTCGCCTGGCTGGTGGCCCTGCTGCTGGTCGCCGAGCTGCTGCGCAACACCGGCAAGTTCACCATGGGCGACGTGCTGGCCTTCCGCATGCGGCAGCGGCCGGTGCGGGCGGCCGCGGCCACCTCGACGCTGGTCGTGTCGTTCTTCTACCTGCTGGCACAGATGGCCGGCGCGGGCGCGCTGGTGTCGCTGCTGCTGCAGATCCCCAACGACGACGCGCTCGGCCAGAGCATCGCGATCGCCGTGGTCGGCCTGGTGATGGTCGTCTACGTGCTGGTCGGCGGGATGAAGGGCACCACGTGGGTGCAGATCATCAAGGCCGCCCTGCTGCTGGTCGGTGCGGCGGTGCTGACCACGTGGGTGATGGGCTACTTCGGGTTCAACCTCTCCGCGTTGCTCGGCCGCGCCGTCGAGCAGAACCTGACGGTGACCAAGCCCGGCGCGCTGGAGGCCGCCGACCTGGGCGAGCGGTTGCTGATCCCGGGCCTGCAGTACGGCGCCGACACCGTGTCGAAGATCGACTTCCTGTCCCTGGGGCTGGCTCTGGTGCTGGGCACCGCGGGCCTGCCGCACATCCTGATGCGCTTCTACACCGTGCCCAACGCCCACGAGGCGCGCCGGTCGGTGGTGTGGGCCATCTGGCTGATCGGGGTGTTCTACCTGTTCACCCTGGTCCTGGGCTACGGGGCGGCGGCGCTGGTGCCCGGCGGGGTGCAGCGGATCGTCGACTCCCCGGGCGGGACGAACTCCGCGGTCCCGCTGCTGGCCTACCAGCTCGGTGGGGAGATCATGCTCGGGCTGATCGCCGCGGTCGCCTTCGCCACCATCCTGGCGGTGGTGGCCGGGCTGACCATCACCGCGTCCGCGTCGTTCGCCCACGACGTGTACGCGAACGTCATCAAGCGGGGGGCGGCGGCGCCGGACCGGGAGGTGCGCGTGGCCCGGACCACCGCGCTGGTCGTCGGCATCGTCGCGATCGCCGCCGGCATCCTGGCCCGCAATCAGAACGTGGCGTTCCTGGTGGCCCTGGCCTTCGCGGTCGCGGCGTCGGCGAACCTGCCGACCATCGTCTACTCGCTGTTCTGGAGGCGGTTCAACACCACCGGGGCGCTGTGGAGCATCTACGGCGGGCTGGGCTCCTGCGTGCTGCTGATCGTGTTCTCCCCGGCGGTGTCCGGCCGCCCGGGCGCGATGCTGGGCGGCCTGGACTTCGACATCTTCCCGCTGGTCAACCCCGGCCTGGTGTCGATCCCGCTGTCGTTCCTGCTGGGCGTGGTCGGCACCTTCGTCGGTGCCCGGGACCGCGGCGAGCACCGTCGGCACGCCGAGATGGAGGTCCGGGCGCTGACCGGCGCCGGGGCCGAGCGGCCCGTCCGGGCGCCCGCCCGCCGCACCCGCTGACATCCGGCCGAATCCCCGGGCCCGCGGCCCGGCGGGACTCGCTAGGCGCTACCTCGGTCGCCTCGGCGACCGGGGTAGCGGTGTTCCGGGACCGGGTACCGAGCCGGGACCTCGACGAGGCACCGCGAGGGTGTTTGCACCCCATTGAGCTGCACTGACGCGTAGTGGAGGAACTGCTACTCGGCGCTAGTGTTACTACTCCATTCGCTTTACTTCGGAGCGCTGTCGATTAATCCGATCGAGTGTGACCTCCGGCGATCCGGCAACGTTGGGTGTCCTGGGCTGGACATCCCGGGTGCGCCGGGGCTCTACTACCCAGCGGCCCGGTACGCCCGGTGCCGCTCCCCCGTTCGGACGTATCCCACGCCCCGTTCGTCCCCGGCACTCCCCGCCGCGCAGTTCCCCGGCGCGGTGACACCCGGGTCGTGGTGAGAGAGAAATGGTGCAGAGCACGATGTTGCAGGCCCTGCTCGATCGACTCCCGCGTGGCTACACCCTCGACGAAGAGGACTGGCAGCGCCGGCACCGGCTGCTGTTGTGGGTGCTGGCGCTGCACATCCCCGGCCTGGCGATCTTCAACCTGGTGCTGAGCGGCGGGCTGCTGGCCCTGGCGCTCGCGACCGGCGTGCCGCTGCTGTGCGTCGGGCTGGGCTGGCTGCTGCGCGGCCACCGCCGGACCGCGGCGGTGGTGGTCACCGCGGGCCTGTCCTACAGCTCGGCCGCCCTGGTGGTGGTCACCGACGGCAGCATCGAGTCGCACTTCCACTTCTTCATCATCATCGGCTTCATCGCGCTCTACCAGGACTGGGCGCCGTTCCTGTTCAACATCCTGTTCACCGTGGTCAGCCACGGGCTGGGCTCGGTATTCCTGCAAGACCTGATCTTCTCCCACCTGGCCGGCCAGAACGACCCGTGGCTGTGGTCGCTCATCCACGGCGTCGCGGTGCTCTTCGCCTGCGTGGGCATGATGCTGTTCTGGCGGGTCACCGAGGAGTCCCAGCAGCAGAAGGAGGCGCTGACCCGGAGGCTGGCCGAGGCCGAGATCGGCCGCCGGCAGTTCGCCTCGGACATGCTGGTCAACCTGGCCCGCCGCAACCAGGGCATGGTCTACCGGCAGCTGGACATCATCAACCAGCTCGAGGAGTCCGAGCAGGACCCCGACGCGCTGGCCGAGCTGTTCAAGCTCGACCACCTGGCCACCCGGGTCCGCCGCAACGCCGAGAGCCTGCTGGTGCTCTCCGGTGAGCAGCCGGCGCGGGTCTGGAGCGACCCGATCCCGCTGCGCGACGTGGTGCGCGCGGCGATCGCCGAGACCGAGGACCTGGACCGGGTGGTGTTCCTGGTCGGCGACGAGGCGGCGGTGGCCGGCAGCGCCGTCACCGACCTGACCCACCTGCTCGCCGAGCTCACCGAGAACGCCGTCCGGTTCTCCCCGCCGGACAGCTCGGTGACCATCCGCGCGCGGCCCGATCCCCGTGGCACCGGCGCGCAGCTGCTCACCGTGGAGGACTGGGGCGTCGGCATGCCGGCCGACCAGCTCGAGGAGACCAACCGGCTGCTGGCCGACCCGCCGGAGGTCGACCTGTCGGTGTCCAAGCGGCTGGGCTTCCACGTCGTGGCCCGGCTGGCCGCCCGGCACGACATCGGCGTCACCCTCTACGCCACCCCGGGCTCGGGCATCACCGCGGCGATCTCGTTGCCGGCCGCGCTGTTCGAGTCGGCCGCGCGCCCGCAGTCCGGCCTGCGCCCGCTGCCGGCGCCGGGCCGCGCCGCCGCACCGGGCTCGACGGCGTCCGGCGAGGGGGAGCGGATGCAGCGCCCGGTGCCGACCCAGCGGGGCCCGCTGACCGCGGTCGCCGGCAACCGGCCCGGCGCCGAGGAGACGATGCGCCTGCACGCCGTGCCGAACCCGAACCCGAACCCGAACCCGAACCCGCGGCCGGAACCGGCCGTGGCCGGCCCGCGCTTCGGCGACGACGACTTCCAGGCCGGCTGGTGGGGCGAGGAGCCCGGCCAGGACGGCGCGGCCCAGCCCGCCGCCTCGACCTTCGGACCGTCCCCGCGCATCCCGGCGCCGACCCCGCAGCCGCGCCAGCCGGTCGGCGCGTCCGCGGCGCGGGCGATGCCCGACCTCCGGGCCGTGCCCGCCGGCCCGCGCGAGGAGCCCCGCGCGGCGGAGTCGCCCGAGCGCCCCGGTGCCGACCAGGGCGACGAGCGGGGCACCGGTGGTGAGATCGCCACCGAGGGCGCACCGTTCACCCTGCGCCGCCGCGTCCCGCAGGCCCACCTGACCCCGGAGCTGCGCCAGCCCACCGCGGTCGAGTCGCCGTCCCCGGCGGTTCCCACGTCGAGCGCGGCCAGCGCGCTGTCGCGCTACCAGGCCAGCCGGCAGGCGGCCCGGGACGTCGTCGACGGGGCCGGCGACTCCGGTGGCAACGGCCGGGGGTCGTCGTGGTGAGCGGCGGCGGGGCCGGCGACGGCCAGATGGACTGGCTGCTGGTGGACTTCGCCCGGGAGACCCCCGGGGTGGTCCGGGCGATCGTGGTCTCCGCCGACGGGCTGCGCCTGGCGACCTCGCCGGGCACCGACGCCGCCCTCGGCGACCGGCTGTCCGCGGCGGCGTCCGGACTGGTCAGCCTGGCCCGGGGGACCGCGCACCTGCTGGAGACCGGATCGGTCACCCAGACCATTCTGGAGATGGCCGGCGGCTACCTGTTCGTCACCGCCATCAGCTTCGGCGCCACCCTGGCCGTGCAGGCCGACCGGCGCTGCGACCTCGGGGTGATCGCCTACGAGATGACCATGCTCGCCTCCCGGGTGGAGCACGCGCTGACCCCGGCGCCGCGGGCCGACGTGACGGGTGGTGGGCGCGGGTGGGGATGAGCCACGATCCGGGCCCGCCCGGGTCCGCCGGGCCGCCCGCCCGGCAGAGCGGTTCCGCGGGCCGGGTCGTCCCGGTCTTCGCGGTGACCGGTGGACGCACCCGCTCGACCGGCTCCGACCTGCCGGTGGAGTCGTTGGTGACGCTCACCGAACGGGCATCGCTCGGCGGTGACCTGCAGATGGAGTACCGGGTCATCGTTCAGCTGGCCGAACGCCCGGTGTCGCTCGTGGAGATCGGGGCCGCCCTGCGGGTTCCGGTCGGAGTGGCCCGGGTGTTGGTCAGCGATCTGGCCGAGGCCGGTTACCTCGAGGTGCACGTGCCGCCGGCGGCCGCCGACGGGACGGGCGGCGGCCCCGCGCCGGCGATCCTCGAACGACTGTTGGAGGGGCTTCGTGCACGCTGACTCACGCCCGGTGCCACTGAAGATCGTGGTGGCCGGAGGCTTCGGGGTGGGCAAGACCACCATGGTGCGCACGTTGTCGGAGATCCCGCCGCTGCTCACCGAGGAGGCGATGACCAGCGCCTCGCTGGGCATCGACGACAACGCGGCGGTGCCGGACAAGACGACCACCACGGTGGCGATGGACTTCGGCCGGCTCACCGTGGACGACCAGCTGATCCTGTACCTGTTCGGCACGCCGGGGCAGGACCGGTTCTGGTTCATGTGGGACGAGCTGGCCCGCGGCGCGGTCGGCGCGGTGGTGCTGGTCGACCTGCGCCGCATCGACGAGTGCTTCGCCGCGGTGGACTACTTCGAGAGCCGGCGGCTGCCGTTCGTGGTGGCGATCAACGGCTTTCCGCACTCCTCGGCGTTCAGCCCCGACGCGGTCCGCGAGGCGCTGGCCATCAACCGCGACACCCCGGTCGTGCACATGGACGCCCGGCGCGCCGACTCGTGCACCGAGACGTTGATCGTGCTGGTCCAGCACGCCCTGTCGCGGTCGTCGGTGCAGGCCAGCTGACCGGTGCCCGGACCCGGTCGGCGGCCGTGCCAGACTCGGCGCCCCGGGACCGACGACCGGGAGGGACGAGGTCGGGGTGCGCTCCGTCGATCCGGCCGCGCTGTCGGCGGCCCAGCGCCAAGCGCTGTTCACCCGGCTGACCCTGCCGCACGCCATCGCGGTGATCAGCACCGCGGCCGGCGACGGCGGGGCGCTGCTCGCCCCGTTGGGCTACTGCGTGCCGCTGCGCGGGCAGGAGTCGGTGGTCGCGGTGACGGTGGCTGCGGTGCGCGGCGCGGGGGACGAGCCGGAGCTGGTGCGGGCGGCCGCGCTGGCCTCCGGGGAGCTGGTCGCCAACCTGACCACCGCCGACCTCGCCGAGCACCTGCGGGACCTGGACCGGGCGCCCCGCGACCCGGTCACCGGGGCACTGCGCTGGCCCGTGGTGGCCTCGCACCGGGTCGGCGCGCCGTCGCTGGGGTCGGCCCGGGCCCGGCTCGAGTGCCGGGTGCGCGGGCCGGGCACCCCCGACGGCACCCGGCCCGCCGCGGCCGGCAGCGTCCTGGCGGTGCGCGCCGGGCCGGTCCGGCCGGGCCCGGCCTACGCGCTCATCGCCGACGTGGTGTGCGTGGTCGCCGACGAGGAACTGCTCGCCCCGGTCTCCGTGCCCGCTGCGCATCGCGCCGCCGCGGCCCCGGGACAGGCGGAGTTCCCGTGGTTCTTCGGCCCCGCCGACGGCTCGGTGGTCGACTCCGCGGACGGCCCGGCGCCCCGGCGCGGGTCGGCCCGGCGGGCGGTGATCGGGCGGGGCCCCGGTCCTGTGGTCGTCGACCAGGAGCCGGCCGAGTAGACCCCGGGCGGGTCGGCCGGTCCGGGGCTCACCAGGTGCCGACCGGCCGTCCGCGCCAGGCGGTCGCCGGCGGGGCGGGCTGCTCCGCGGCCGGGCCCGGTGCCGGCACCACCAGCCGGCGCGGCAGCAGCGCCTGGCGGGCCAGTACCACCGGGGTGAGCTCGGCCGCGGTGGCCGGGCCGGCCACCAGGTGGCCCTGCACCAGGTCGCAGCCCAGCCGGCGCAGCTCCAGCAGCTGTCCGGTCCGCTCGACCCCGTCGGCCACGCTGCGCAGCCCGAGGTGGCGGGCCAGCTCCAGCACCCCGTGCAGCAGCCGGCAGCGTCCGAGGTCGTGGTCGATGTCCGAGACCAGCTCGCTGTCGATCTTGATGGTGTCCAGCGGGGCGCCGGACAGCCAGGCCAGCGTGGCGTAGCCGGCGCCGAGCCCGCCCAGTCCGAGCCGGACCCCGAGGTGGCGCAGCCGGTGCAGGGCGTCCAGCGCCACGGCCGAGCGGTCGGGCAGGGCGCCGTCGTCGAGCTGCAGGGTGAGCTGGCCGGGTGCGAGCCGGTAGCGGGCCAGCACCCGGTCCGCCCGGCCCGGCAGCTCGGCGTCCAGCTCGGCCACCCCCAGCGGCACGATCACCCGCAGCCGGTGGTGGCCCAGTGCGCTGTTCCACAGCGCGAGCTGCCGGCAGGACTGCTCGAGCAGCAGCGGGGTCAGCGGTGGGCAGGCAGCGACCTCGAGGGCGCCCGGCGGCGCCGCGCCCTCGGCCCACTGCGCGACCGCCTCCAGCGCGGCGATGCAGCCGTCGCCGGCGTGCACCACCGGGCGGAACACCACCCGGATCGCGTCCCGGGCCACCCCGGCGGCCACCGCCCGGTGCTCGGTGGGCACGGCACGCCGCGGCCCGTCGTGCACCGCCGCCGAGTGCGCCTGGACCCCGCCCTTGCCGGAGGTCTTCACCGCGTACATCGCCACGTCGGCCCGGTGCACCAGGGCGGAGGCCTGCTCGGGGCCCAGCCGCGGGTCGGCGGTGGCCACCCCGATGCTGGCCGACACGGCGACCTCGCGGCCGTCCAGGGTGAACGGCCGGCGCAGGGCGGCGAGCAGCGTGCGGGCCACCACGGTGGCGTCCGCGCCCTGCTCCACCAGCACCGCGAACTCGTCGCCGCCGAGGCGGGCCACGGTGTCGGTGGACCGGATCGACGCGCGCATCCGGCGGGCCACGTCGATCAGCAGCCGGTCCCCGGCGGCGTGCCCGAGGGTGTCGTTGACGGCCTTGAACCCGTCCAGGTCGACGAACACCACCGACACCCGCCTCGGTTCCCGGGTCGCCAGGTCCAGGGCGTGCCCGAGCCGGTCCAGGAACAGCGCCCGGTTGGCCAGACCGGTCAGCGCGTCGTGGAAGGCCAGGTGGTGCAGTTCGCTCTCGCGCCGGGCAACCACGCGGGCCAGCCGGTGGTTGTCGCGCAGCGTCGTGTACTGGCGGGCCAGCACCAGCGTGACCAGCAGCACCGTCATCGCGGTGGCCACGGCGTCCAGGCTGTGCCCCCGCGCGTACTCGACCACCACCGCCCCCGCGGCCACCGCCAGCGGCAGGTAGGGCAGCAGCCCGGGCCGGCCCCAGCCGCCCGGTGCGGTGGGCGCTGCCGGTGGCGGCACCCGGTCCGGGCCGGTGGATGCGCGCACCGTCGCGCCGGCCGTGGCCAGCAGGCAGAACCCGGCCCACCAGCCCCACTCGGCCATCGTGCCGGCGGTGCGGGTGCCGGCCGCGCTCAGCAGCGCGGTCGCGACGTTCGACACGGCCATCGCCAGCACCGCGGCGCCGAGCGCGGCCCACCGCCACGGCAGCCGCCGGTCCTGGGCCACGGTCAGCACCAGCACGGTGAGCAGCACGGCGTCGCCGATCGGGTAGGCCAGCCAGACCGCGACCGCGGCCACCGAGCCGGGCTCGGCGTGGGCGACCGGATCGACCACCAGCACCCAGGACGCCAGGGCCAGCGCGCAGCCGACGGTCAGCCCGTCGAGCAGCCGTCGCGGCACGGTGCTGGCCGTCGAACGGGGAGCGAGCAGGCACAGCGCGACGAGTGCGACCAGCGGGAAGGCCAGCCCGGCGACGTCGCCGGCCGAGGGGTACCGGTCGCCGTCGCCGAGCACCCCGGGGCCGAGCAGCGCGACCAGCCGCCCCGCGCCCCAGGCCCAGCTGGCCACGGCCAGCGCGGTCCAGCCCCGGCGGACGCCGCCGGTCGTGCGCCGCGCCGCGCGCAGGCAGCCCACCCCGCCGCAGAGGGCGAACAGCACCGCTCCGACCGCGGCGAGCCATGCCCCCGCGTCCCCGCCCACGGCCGTGGTCAGGGCGCCGAGCAGCACGAACGCGGTGGCCCGGCGCAGCGCGACCGCGGCGACCAGCGGGTCCGGGCGGCGGGGCGGCGGTCCGCCCCGGACGTCGACCCGATCCGGTCGCGCCGCCCGCGGTGCGGCCGTCCCGGCGGCGCCGTGCGGCCCACCAGCCGGCATGCGTGGCTCCCGTCCCCGATCCGCGCCGGTCGTCCCGGCACACGAGGGAAACGAGTCGGGAGGCCGGACGGCACGGGTGGGCGGCCCCGATTTTCCCCGCCGCCCCGGTCCGTAGCATGGGGAGCCTGATGTCGATGGAGCTGGGGGAGTCGGCCCGGGTACCGACCGAGGCGCTGCGGCGCCGGACGTTCGCCGTGATCAGCCATCCGGATGCGGGCAAGTCGACGTTGACCGAGGCGTTGGCGCTGTATGCGGAGCGGATCGATTCCGCGGGTGCGGTGCATGGCAAGTCGGGTCGGCGGGGGGTGACGTCGGACTGGATGGAGATGGAGCGCAAGCGCGGTATCTCGATCACCTCGGCGGTGTTGCAGTTCGCCTACCGCGACTGCGTGATCAACCTGCTGGACACCCCGGGGCACGGTGACTTCTCCGAGGACACCTACCGGGTGTTGGCCGCGGTGGACGCGGCGGTGATGTTGCTGGACGCGGCCAAGGGTCTGGAACCCCAGACGCTCAAGCTGTTCGACGTGTGCCGGACCCGGGGGATCCCGGTGTTGACGTTCGTGAACAAGTGGGATCGGCCCGGTCGGGAAGCCCTGGAACTGCTCGACGAGGTCGAGCAGACCATCGGGTTGCGGCCGATGCCGTTGACCTGGCCGGTGGGTATCGCGGGGCAGTTGCGGGGGTTGGTGGAGTGCGCGACCGGTGAGTTCACCCGGTTCTCCCGGACCGCGGGTGGGGCGACCCGGGCCACCGCGGAGGTGGTGGCCGGTGAGGTGATCGCGGCCCAGGAGCCGGAGTTCTGGCCCGCCGCGCAGGACGAGTTGGCGTTGCTGGGCGAGATCGGGGCGGGGTTCGACGAGAAGGACTTCCTGACCGGGGTGGCGACCCCGGTGTTGTTCGGGGCGGCGTTGACCGGGGTGGGGGTGGCCCGGTTGCTCGATGCGCTGGTCGAGTTGGCGCCGCCGCCGGAGGCCCGGTCCGATGCGCGGGGTCGTCGGCGGGAGTTGGCGGCGCCGTTGTCGGGGTTGGTGTTCAAGGTGCAGGCCGGGATGGACCGTTCGCACCGGGATCGGATGGCGTTCGTGCGGATCTGCTCGGGCCGGTTCGAGCGGGGCATGGTGCTCACCCACGCCGCGACCGGGCGGCCGTTCGCGACGAAGTACGCCCAGGCGGTGTTCGGGCAGGAGCGCACCACGGTGGAGGAGGCGTTCCCGGGTGACATCGTCGGCCTGGTCAACGCGGGGGCGTTGCGCCCCGGTGACACCCTCTACGCCGCCGACCCGGTGGAGTTCCCGGCGATCCCGAGCTTCGCCCCGGAGCACTTCGCGGTGGTGCGGGGTGCGGATGCGGGGGCGTTCAAGCAGTTCCGTCGGGGGATCGAGCAGTTGGATTCCGAGGGTGTGATCCAGGTGCTGGTGTCGGACCTGCGCGGCGAGCAGGCCCCGGTGTTGGCCGCGGTGGGGCCGCTGCAGTTCGACGTGGTCGCCGCCCGGATGGCTGACGAGTACCGGGCCCCGGTGACGTTGGATCACCTGTCGTATTCGGTGGCGCGGCGCACGGATCCTGATGGGGCGGCGGTGTTGGACCGGGAGAGCGAGGTCGAGGTCCTGACCCGGCGCGCGGACGGGGTGGTGCTGGCGGTGTTCAGCAACAAGTGGCGGTTGGAGACCGTGCGCCGCAAGCACCCCGACCTCACCCTGGAACCGCTGCCGGCCGGATCCGCATCGCGCTGACCCGCCGCGGTGCCGTGCCCGGCTCACCCGCCGGCCATGGCCCCCACCACCAGGAACGGCTCGCGACCCGCGGCGACGGCCGCGGGCAGCGGGTCGTCCACCGGATCGTGGGACAGGTCCTGCTCGCAGGCGAAGAACCGCACGAACGAGCGGCGCCGGCCGCCGCCGTGGTCGCGGATCGTGCCGCGCAGCACCGGGTACCGGGCCTCCAGCGCGTCCAGCACGCCGGCCACCGTGACCGGGCCGGTGACCGGCAGCGCGAGCTCGCCGTCGATCCCGGCCAGCCGGCGCAGGTGCTCGGGCAGCTTGACCCTGATCGTGTGCTCGGTGGTGCCGGCGTCGGTGGTGCCGGTGTCGGTCATGGCAGCGTCTGCACCTCCACCGAGAGCACCGCGGGCAGGTCGCGCACGATCGCCGACCAGCTTTCCCCGCCGTCGGGGGAGACGTAGACCTGCCCGCCGGTGGTGCCGAAGTAGATCCCGCAGTCGTCCAGGGAGTCCACCGCCATCGCGTCGCGCAGCACGTTGACGTAGCAGTGCTGCTGGGGGAGCCCCTCGGTCAGCGGCTCCCAGTCCCCGCCCCCGGTGCGGCTGCGGTACACCCGCAGCTGCCCGTCCGGCGGGACGTGCACCGAGTCGCTGGTGATCGGCACGACGTAGACGGTCTCCGGGTCGTGGGCGTGCACGTCGATCGGGAAGCCGAAGTCCGAGGGCAGGCCCTCGCCGATGTCGTACCAGTTGTCCCCGCCGTCGTCGGTGCGCATGACGTCCCAGTGCTTCTGCATGTAGAGCGTGTCCGGCCGGGACGGGTGCATCGCCAGGTTGTGCACGCAGTGGCCGACCTCGGCGTCGCTGTCCGGGATGCCCTCCGACCGCAGCCCGCGGTTGGCCGGGTGCCAGGTCTTGCCGCCGTCGTCGGTGCGGAAGACCCCGGCCGCCGAGATCGCCACGTGCATCCGGTCGGGGTTGCGCGGGTCGGGCACGATCGTGTGCAGGCACATCCCGCCCGCGCCGGGCTGCCACGACGCGCCCGAGCCGTGCCCGCGCAGGCCGGGCAGCTCCTGCCAGCTGGTCCCGCCGTCGACCGAGCGGAACAGCGCCGCGTCCTCCACCCCGGCCAGCACGGTGTCCGGGTCGGTCGCCGAGGGCGCGAAGTGCCAGACCCGGGCGAACTCCCACGGGTGCGGGGTGCCGTCGTACCACTGGTGGGTGCCGGGCACCCCCTCGTAGCCGAACTCGTTGCCGACCGGCGCCCAGCTGGCCCCGCCGTCGTCGGAGCGCTGCACCACCTGCCCGAACCAGCCCCCGGACTGGGAGGCGTAGAGCCGCTGCGGGTCGGCCGGTGACCCGGCCACGTGGTAGATCTCCCACCCCGCGAAGTGCGGCCCGTCGACCGTCCAGTCCGTGCGCCGGCCGTCGGCGGTCAGCACGAACGCACCCTTGCGGGTGCCCACCAGAACCCGAACCCCACTCATGCCCCGCTCCTCCCGTGCCCGTCGGCCTGCCCGCCGGGACCTGGGTAGCACCCGGCCCCGACAGTTCGACCCGGGCCGGCCGCGGAACTCATCGGCCGACCCGTCGGCCGTCAGGTGGCCCAGCGGCGCAGGGCGTCCGGGTCCAGCACCGCGCCGATCCCCGGCGCGGCGGGGACCGGGACGCACCCGTCGGGGTCCACCGCCACCGCCTCGGCCAACATGAAGTCCCGCCGGTGCGGGGTCCAGCCCGGCGGGTCGTACGGGAACTCCAGGTAGGGCCCGCCGCCGATGCCGGCCACCACGTGCAGGTTCGCCAGCAGCCCGATGCCGTTGGTCCAGGTGTGCGGGGTGAACGAGCGGTGGCGCAGCAGGGCGAGCTCGCCCAGCGTGCGGGCCCGGGACATGCCCAGCGCCAGCACCACGTCGGTCTGGTAGACGTCGAGCAGGTCGCCGTCGAGGTGGGCGAGCACGCCCTCGACCGAGTCGAGCATCTCGCCGCCGGCGATCCGGACCCCGCTGCCGCGCAGCGCGGCGAGCCCGGCCCGGTCGGCGTAGGGCAGCGGCTCCTCGACCCAGAACACGTCCAGCTCGCGCAGCCGCTCGACGGTGCGCCGCACGGCGGCGAGGTCGGGGGCGGCGCGGGAGTCGCCGACCGTCCGCCAGGAGCCGTTCAGGTCGACCATGATCTCCATGCCGGTCCCGACGGCCTCCCGGACCGCGGCCACCGCGGCCAGCCCCTCGTCGGTCCGGTCCCGGTCGATGCGCAGCTTGAGCGCCCGGAACCCCTGCTCGCGCAGGGCCGCGGCCGACTCGGCGCGCCGTGCGGGCGGCAACAGGGCACCGCAGGAGGCGTAGGCGGGGATCCGGTCCAGCGCGCCGCCGAACAGCCGGGCCACCGGGAGCCCGGCGACCTGGCCGACCAGGTCCCACAGCGCCACCTCCAGCGGCCAGCACCGGCCGCCGTGGAAGTTGATCGCCTCGATGGTCCGGACGTGCCGCTGGACCTGCAGCGGGTCGGTGCCGACGAACAGGTGCTCGTTCCCGGCGAGGCCGGCCATCGAGTCGCCCGACCCGACGCCGACCAGGCCCTCGTCGGTCTCCACCCGCACCACGACCGCCTCCGCCGCGCGGCGCGGGACGGGGTCCCACGCCGCGGCGAACGGCGGGTCGAGCGGCATCCGGAGCCGGTCGAGCCGGACCGCGGTGATCAGCACCGGTCAGGACCCGGCGATGAACCCCTCCTGGGCGAGCCAGTCCCGGGCGACCTGGCGCGGGTCCAGGCCGTCCGCGGAGACCTGCTTGTTCAGCTCGGCCATGGTCTCGTCGTCCAGCGCCGCGGCGATGGGCTCGAAGACCTGCGCGATGGCGGGGTTCGCGTCGAAGGCCTCCTTGCGGACGGTCACCGAGGCGTTGTAGTTCGGGTGGAAGCTCTTGTCGTCCTCCAGCACCCGCAGGCCCAGCTGGGGGATCCGGCCGTCGGTGGTGAACACCTCGCCGAACAGGCACGGGTTCTGGTCCGCGGTCGCCTGGTAGATCACCCCGGTGGCCAGGACCTGCGGGTTCGGCACCTGGAAGCCGTAGGTCTCCTGCAGCCCGGAGAGACCGTCGTCGCGGCTGGCGTACTCGGTCTCGATGCACACCTCACCCGGCTGGCCCGACGACACGTAGGCGGCCATGTCCGACAGCGTGTTCAGGTTCAGCTCGGCGGCGGTCTCCTCCTTCACCGCGAACGCGTAGGTGTTGTTGAACGGGGTGCGCCCGATCCACTCGATCTGGTTCTCGGCGAGGTCGCGCTCCTTGACCGCCTCGTACTGCTCCTGCTCGTCGGGGATCGGCGTGGTCTCGCCCAGGAAGGTGATCCACGCGGTGCCGTTGTACTCCCAGTACAGGTCGATGTCCCCGCCGAGCAGCGCGTTGCGGGTGGCCTCGGTGCCGCCGGTGTTGCACCGGTCGGTGACGGTGGCCTGGACCGACTCCAGCGCGGCCACGGCCACCTGGCACAGCACCAGCTGCTCGTCGAAGTCCTTGCCGCCGACCACGTAGGTCTGCCCCTCCAGGGAGGCGCCCTCGGCGAGGTCGCCGCCGCCGGCGGCCGGACCGGAGGCCTCCAGCCCGCCGCACCCGGCCACGGCCACGGCCATCGCGCCGGCCATCGCTGCTACCCGGCTGCGCCGCGCTCGTCCTGGTCGTCGTGTGCTCATGCGTCGTCCTCTCCTCGGTGGGGCCGGCTCGGGCCCGGTCGGGCGGCCGGCCGGGTCGGTCAGCCGCCGCGGCGGCTCACCAGGTGCTCGGCCACGCCGGCCAGCCAGTCGATGATCAGGGCGAGGGCCGCGACCAGCGCCGCGGCCACCAGGGTCGGGGTCGGCCGACCCAGCCGCAGCGAGCCGTCGATGATCGTGCCCAGCCCGCCGGCGCCGATGTAGGTGGCCAGCGTCGCGGTGCCCACGTTGAGCACCAGCGCCACCCGCACCCCGGCGACCATCACCGGCACGGCGAGCGGCAGCTCGACCTGGCGCAGCGTCTGGCCGGCCGACATGCCCACCCCGCGGGCCGCCTCGATCATCGCCGGCTCGACCTGGCCGAGCCCGACCACGGTGTTGGTCACCACCGGCAGGAACGAGGCCACCACCAGGGCCACGATCGCGGTGGTCGCGCCCAGGCCGAGTGGCGAGAAGGCCAGCAGGATGATCACCCCGAACGGCGGAAGGGCCTGCAGGAAGCCGCTCGCCGCGAGCACCGCGGGCTGCACCCGGCGCAGCGCGGGGCGGCTGAGCCAGATCCCCAGCGGGATGGCCAGCACGATGACCACGGCGGTGGACATCCCGGTCAGGTAGAGGTGCTCGCCGAGCCGCTGCAGCACGGTGTCCACGTTGAGCGTGCGCTGCTCGACGCTGTCCAGGGTCTGGGTGGCCAGGTAGCCGAACACCAGCGCCAGGCCGATCACCACGATCGCCGGGGTCACCCACAGCCGGGCCGGCCCCCGGGCGCTGGCGGGGGCGACCCCGGTCGGCGCGGTCGTCGCCGGGGCCGTCACCGGCGCTCCTTGGTGGGCAGCTCGCCCACCAGCGCCTCCCAGCGCAGCGCACCCCGCGGGCGGTCCTGCTCGTCGACCACGGCGACCAGCGGCGTGCGGGCCTCCAGCATGACGTCAACGGCGTCGTAGACCGAGCCGGTGAGCGGCACGGTGACCAGCCGCGGCAGGTCCGCCGCGCCCGGCAGGTGGGTCCAGGCCACGGCCCGTCCGCCGGCGTCGGTCCGGTAGGTGGGCGTGCCGTTGACCGGCCCCGCCCCGTCGAGCGCGATCTGCTCCAGTTCGAGGCGGCTCAGCGGCAGCAGCGACAGCCGCCGCACCGCGGCCCCGCTGCCGACGAACTCGGCTACGAAGTCGTTGGCCGGGTGGGTGAGCACGTGCTCGGGGGCGTCGTACTGCTGCAGCACCCCGCCCGGCCCGAACACCGCGATCCGGTCGCCGAGCTTGACCGCCTCGCCCAGGTCGTGGGTGACGAAGCAGATGGTCTTGGCCACCTGGCGCTGGATATCCAGGAACTCGTCCTGCAGCCGGTCGCGGGTGATCGGGTCGATGGCCCCGAACGGCTCGTCCATCAGCATCACCGACGGATCGGCGGCCAGCCCGCGGGCCACGCCAACCCGCTGCTGCTGGCCACCCGACAGCTGGCGGGGGTGGCGGTCGCGGAACTCCGCGGGCTCCATGCCGACCAGGTGCAGCAGCTCGTCCACCCGGGCGGCGATGCGCTTGCGGTCCCAGCCCAGGATCCGCGGCACCACGGCGATGTTGTCGGCGATGGTGAAGTGCGGGAACAGCCCGACCTGCTGGATGACGTAGCCGATGCGGCGGCGCAGGTCGTCGCCGTCGACCGCGGTGACGTCCTCGCCGTCGAGCAGGATCCGCCCGGAGGTGGGCTCGATCAGCCGGTTCATCATCTTCAGCGTGGTGGTCTTGCCGCAGCCCGACGGCCCGACCAGCATCACGATCGACCCCTGCGGCACGCGCAGGTCGAGCTCGCGCACGGCGGGCTCCGACTGCCCCGGGTAGGTCTTGGAGATGCCCTCGAGGGCGATCATCGGCCGGGCGTGCTCAGGCACGGATCCCCCTCGGTGTGGTGAGGCGCTGGACGGCGAAGAAGGCGACCTCGTAGATCGCCGCGACCACCAGGCAGCCCAGCGTCCCGGCCAGCACCTGGTTGAACGAGTTGACCGCGCCGAGCCGGGCCAGCCCGCTGAACAGCGGCTGGCCGAAGCCGGGGCCGTTGACGCTGGCGGCCACCACCGCGATGCCGATCAGGATCAGGGTGGCCACCCGGATGCCGGACACGATCACCGGCCAGGCCAGCGGCAGCTGCACCCGCAGCATCCGCCGCCCCGGTCCCAGCCCCATCCCGCGCGCCGCTTCCAGCACGGCGGGGTCGACCGAGGCCAGCCCGGCGACGACGTTGCGCAGCACCGGGTAGACCCCGTAGATCGTCAGGGCCGTCAGCGCGGGCGTCACGCCGATCCCGAGCAGCGGCTGCAGCAGGCCGAACAGGGCGAGCGAGGGCACGGTGAGCGCGGCGGAGGAGACCAGCAGCAGCGTCTGCAGGCTGCTCGCCCGCAGCGGGCGCGACCAGGAGGGCGGGCTGACCGCGCTGGTGTGCAGCAGCACACCGGCCACCAGCGCGATGGCGGTGGCCAGTGCCACCGAGTACAGCACGAGCAGGAAGTGCTGCTGGCCGTAGAAGACCAGCGCGGACGAGTTGTCCGACAGGTACTCGACGAACCCCATGCCACCCCTCTTCGCCCGCCGCCCGGAACGACCACGGACCGTGTTCACCCGACTGTCGTAGTGGATCAGGAGGCTAATCGGGCGTCCGGGCATCCGTACGGTCCGTGCTGTCCGCCGGACCCCGCCGAGGCCTCCGCCGGCTGCCCTGGAGGGCCCTCCAGCAGCCAGAACACGCTGCCGACGAGGCTGTCTTGCGATTGGGTAACGGCGTGTTTGGCGCACCGGCGCAGGGGTATAACACCATCCTCGCGGGCGGCGGGTGCGCCGCCGCACCGGAGTCGTCGCGGTCCTCGGCACAGTGCGCGCCCGGCGAAAGCCGGGATGATCGGTCCGGCACGACGGACCAGCGACCCGGGGAGCGGCATGAGGATGTTCCTGAACGGCACCGCGATGGCCGGTGGCGCCGACCACCACCTGGTGGGCGACTCGCCGTTGGTCGCCCGCACCACCACCGCGCCGCGCTACCGGTTCCACGCCGTCGACGGGCGCTACCCGGCGCTGGAGGACGTCGGCCCGGGCGGGGCCGCGGTGCAGGGGGAGGTGTACGAGATGGACTACGCGCAGCTGCGCGAGGTGCTGCTGCCCGGCGAACCGGACGGGCTGGAGCTCGGGGTGGTCGAACTGGCCGACGGCAGCGGCTCGCTGGCCATGGTGCTGCGCCGGGAGTACCCGCGGCTGCCCCCGCTGACCGACATCTCGGACCTGGCGAGCTGGCAGGCCTACCGGGAGCGGGGTTGATCGTCTTCCGGGCCGACCGGGCCGTGGTCCACGGCGCCGAGCGCCCGGCCGCGGTGCTGGTCGACGGCGGGTCGGTGGCTGCCGTGCTGCCCCGCGACGCCGCGGTGGCCGCCGACCGGGAGGTGCTGCTCGGCCCCGACGAGGTGCTGCTGCCCGGCCTGGTCGACACCCACGTGCACGTCAACGAGCCGGGGCGGACCGAGTGGGAGGGCTTCGCCAGCGCCACCCGGGCCGCCGCGGCCGGCGGGGTGACCACGATCGTGGACATGCCGCTGAACTCGCTGCCGCCGACGCTCGACGTCGCGGCGCTGGAGGTCAAGCGGGCCGCGGCCCGCGGCCAGTGCGCGGTCGACGTCGGGTTCTGGGGCGGCGCGGTGCCCGGCAACGAGGGCGAGCTGCGCGCGCTGCACGAGGCCGGCGTGTTCGGCGTCAAGTGCTTCATGATCGACAGCGGGGTGCCGGAGTTCCCGGCGCTGACCTCGCCCCGCGCGGCCCTGCGCGCGGTCGCCGAGTTCGACGGCCTGCTGATCGCGCACGCCGAGGACGGCGACCTGGTCACCGACGCGCACGGCCGCCGCTACGCCGACTTCGTGGCCTCCCGGCCCGGCGCGGCCGAGGACTCGGCCGTCGCCCACCTGCTGGAGCTGGCGGCCGAGACCGGCGCCCGGGTGCACGTCGTGCACCTGTCCTCGGCCACCGCGGTGGCCCGGCTGGCCGCCGCCAGGGCCGCCGGGGTGCGGGTCACCGCCGAGACCTGCCCGCACTACCTGACGCTGTCCGCGGAGGAGGTGCCCGACGGCGACACCCGCTTCAAGTGCTGCCCGCCGATCCGGGGGGCGGACAACCGCGAGGCGCTCTGGCGGGCCCTGGCCGGGGGCGACATCGACCTGGTGGTCAGCGACCACTCGCCGTGCACCGCCGAGCTCAAGCGGCTCGAGACCGGCGACTTCGGGCTGGCCTGGGGCGGGATCGCGTCGCTGCAGCTGGGGCTGGCGCTGGTGTGGACCGGGGCGAGCGCCCGCGGGCACGGCCTGGCCGAGGTCGTCGCCTGGATGGCGCAGCGGCCGGCCGAGCTGGTCGGGCTGGCCGGCAAGGGCCGGATCGCCCCGGGCGCGGACGCCGACCTGGTCGTCTTCGCCCCGGACGAGGAGTTCGCGGTGGGCGCGCTGCACCACCGCAACCCGGTCACCCCGTACACCGGGCGGATCCTGCGTGGCGTGGTCCGCGGCACCTGGCTGCGCGGCGTGCCGGTCGACGGTGCGCGGCGCGGCCGGTTGTTGAGCGGGCCGGGCAGTTGGGAGGGTGGGGCGTGAGCGACTTCCGGCACCTGCCCGACCTGGCCCTGCGCACCCTCGGCGGAGCGGTCGTGGACGCCAACGACGAGGCGTTCGCGGCCCGGGAGAACCTGATCGTGCCGGGCCCGCCGGTGTTCGACCCGGCCGAGTTCGGCCACCGGGGCAAGGTCTACGACGGCTGGGAGACCCGGCGGCGCCGGGAGCCGGGCCACGACGAGGCCGTCGTGCGCCTGGGCGTGCCCGGGACGGTCCGCGGGGTGGTGGTGGACACGGCGTTCTTCGTCGGCAACTACCCGCCCGAGATCGCGGTGGACGGGCTGTGCGCGGCCGACGCCACCGACCCGGTCGCCGACCCGGTCGCCGACCCGGACGCCGACCCGGCCGGCGCCGCGGGGTGGCAGCCGCTGGTGCCGCGCTCGCCGGTACAGGGCGACGCGGAGAACGCCTTCCCGGTCACCGACCCCGGCCGCTACACCCACGTCCGGCTGCGGATCTTCCCCGACGGCGGGGTGGCCCGGCTGCGCGTGCACGGCGAGGCCGTCCCCGACCCCCGGCTGGTCGACGCGCTGGGCGTGGTGGACCTGGCCGCGCTGGAGAACGGCGGGACGGTCACCGGCTGCTCGAACCTGTTCTACGGCTCCGCGCACAACCTGCTGCTGCCCGGCCCGGTGCGGTCGATGGGCGAGGGCTGGGAGACCGCGCGGCGCCGCGACGAGGGCAACGACTGGGTCGAGGTGCGGCTGGGCGCCGAGGCGACGGTGGCCGTGGTCGAACTGGACACCAGCTACTTCCTGCACAACGCGCCGGGCTGGGCGGCGCTGAGCGGGCGGACCGGCGACGGTGCCTGGACCGGGCTGCTGGCCCGCACCCGGCTGCGCCCGGACACCCGCCACCGGTTCGTGCTGGCGGGGACCGCGGCCGGCGGGGTCGCGGTGGACGCGGTGCGGCTGGACGCCTACCCGGACGGCGGCATGGCCCGGCTGCGCGTGCACGGCGCGCCCACCCCCGCCGGCCGGCAGGCGCTGGGGTTGCGCTGGTTCAACACCGTCGCCGAGCACACCGCCGTCGCCGCGCTGGTCGCGGCGGGGATCGACGCCGACGTCGCGGCGGCCGCGGCCGCCGCGCGGCCGGTCACCGCCGGGTCCGTGCCGACGCCGGCCCGGCCGCTGGTGACCGGTCTGAGGACCGGCTGAGACCAGCCGGGCGGATCACCGCCGGGTGCTCACACCGTCACCGCCACCCCCGGCAGCCCGGCGACCGCCTCGGTCCGGGTCGGCTCCGACGGGGTGACCACCACCGACCTGGAGCTCGGCGATCCCGACCGCCCCCGCCACGCGGGCAACGGCCACGCCCGCTGACCCGCGGACCGCGGTCGCGCCCGTCCGGGAGGACCGGACGCACGCGACCGCGGTCCGGTGCCGGAACCCGCCGTGGCCCGACCGGTCCTGGCGGCTCGACCGTCCGCTGCCGGCAACGGGCGCATCTGGGGGGACCGTCGTCGATCCCGGGGGTGTGCACCGTCGCGGTGGCGCCCGGTATGTCCTACCGTCGCGGTTCCGGGGACGGAGGGACCGATGGCGGTGGAGGCGGAGGCGGCGGCCGGTCGGGGGCGGCGCCGCTGGCCGGGGATCGGCCGGTCCGAGGCGGCCACCCGGGACGCGGTGGGCGGGCTCGCCGCGGGCCGGCGCATCGCCGCCGGCCTGCGCGACGGC
>JASLAP010000285.1 GCA_030147065.1 Pseudonocardia sp.
GGAGGCCGGGGCGCAGCGCCGGTTCCCGCGCTCGGTGGCGCTGGAGGAGCGGTTCGCCGCGCTGCTGCCCGAGGTGCTGCTCGGGGTCGACCCGGCGACCTTCGCCGACCTGGCCGCCTCGGTGTTCCGGCCCAAGCCGCCACCGACCGTCGGACTGGACCACCTGCACGCGTCCGCGGTGTCGGTGGCCGAGCACACCGCCCTGCTGCGCGAGCGGCTGGCCGTGCTCGGCTCGGCCACCTTCGCCGAGCTCACCGCGGACTGCGCGAGCCCGCTGGAGGTCGTCGCGCGGTTCCTGGCCTGCCTGGAGCTCTACCGCGAGCGCAGCGTGGAACTGGATCAGCCGGAGGCCTTCGGCGAGCTGACGGTACGCTGGACGGGGTCCGGTTCCCCGGACCCGAGCACCACCCCCGGCCTGGATGAACGTGAGTGACGACCGGCTGCCGAGCCACCTGCTGACCGCCCCCGACCCCGCCGACCCGGTCCCGCCCGCCGACGGCGGTCCGGCGACCCCCGATCCGGCGGTCCCCGATCCCGTGGTGGCTGATCCTGCGGTGGCCGATCCGGCGGTGGCCGACGCGCCCGCCCCCGCGCTGACCGGCGAGGACGACCTGGAGTCGGCGCTGGAGGCGCTGCTGCTGGTGGTCGACGCCCCCACCGACGACGCCGTGCTGGCCGACGCGCTGGACCAGCCGGTGGCCCGGGTCCGGCCCGCCCTGCTGCGGATGTCGGCGCGCTACACCGCCGAGCGCCGCGGCTTCGACCTGCGCCACGCCGGCGGCGGCTGGCGGTTCTGCACCCGCGACGTGCACGCCCCCTACGTGGAGCGGATGCTGCTGGACGGCCAGCGCGCCCGGCTCACCCGCGCCGCGCTGGAGACCCTCGCGGTGGTGGCCTACCGCCAGCCGGTGACCCGGTCGCGGGTGTCGGCGGTGCGCGGGGTGAACTGCGACGGCGTCCTGCGCACCCTGCTCACCCGGGGGCTGGTGCAGGAGGCGGGGGTCGACGAGTCCACCCAGGGGACGCTGTTCCGCACCACCGAGCTGTTCCTGGAGCGGCTGGGGCTGTCCTCCCTGGAGGACCTGCCGCCACTGGCCCCGCTGCTGCCCGACGTCGACGCGATCGACGAGCTGTGACGGTGCCGGGCCCGTGGCGGGCCGGGGCACGACGAGACATCGAGACGGGATGAACCACATGGGTACCGAGGCACGGCCCGCCGGAGTCCGCCTGCAGAAGGTGCTGGCCCAGGCGGGGGTCGCCTCCCGGAGGGCGGCCGAGGAACTGATCGCCGAGGGCCGGGTCAGCGTGGACGGCCAGGTCGTCCGGGAGATGGGCCGCCGGGTCGACCCGGCGACCGCCGTCGTGCACGTCGACGGCTCCCGGATCGTGCTCGGCGAGGACATGGTCTACCTGGCCCTGAACAAGCCGCGCGGGATCCTGTGCACGATGTCCGACGACCGCGGCCGGCCCTGCGTGGGCGACCTGGTCGTCGAGCGCGGGATGACCGAGGAGGAGTTCACCGGCGGCAACCGCAACCGGCTGTTCCACGTCGGCCGGCTGGACCAGGAGACCGAGGGCCTGCTGCTGCTGACCAACGACGGCGACCTCGGCCACCGGCTGATGCACCCGTCCTACGAGGTGGAGAAGACCTACCTGGCCGAGGTGCACGGCCAGGTGCCGCGCGAGCTGGGCCGGCGGATGCGCGAGGGCGTCGAGCTGGAGGACGGGCCGGTCGCGGTCGCCTCGTTCCGGGTGGTCGACTCCTTCGCCGGGCGGTCCATGGTCGAACTGGTCCTGCACGAGGGCCGCAAGCACGTGGTGCGCCGGCTGCTCGACGAGGTCGGCTACCCGGTGCAGCGGCTGGTCCGCACGGCGGTCGGCGAGGTCAAGCTGGGCAACCAGCGACCGGGCCGGTTCCGCCCGCTCAACCAGGCCGAGGTCGGCTCGCTGTACCGCTCGGTCGGGATGTAGACCTCGTGCGCGCGTTTCATGCCTATAGGCATGAAACCCGCGCACGACCCCCAGGGCATGATGGGCCCGCACGACGAGCGGGCCCCCGGGGGCCGGAACAGGGGCGAAGCGGTGGCGGGGCGGTTGCACGGTGTCGTGGCGATGGACGGACCGTCCGGCACCGGGAAGTCCACCGTGTCCCGCCGGCTGGCGATCGCCTGCGGGGCGGCCTACCTCGACACCGGGGCGATGTACCGGGCGCTGACCCTGGCCGTCCTGCGCGCCGGGCTGGACGGCACCACGCCGGCCGGCGCCGAGGTCGCGGTGGCCGCGGTCGGCTCGGTGCGCTCGGTGACCGACCCGACCGCCCCGGCCCTGCTGCTCGACGACGAGGACGTCGAGCCGGAGATCCGGGGGGCTGCGGTGACCCGGGCGGTGAGCGCGGTGTCCGCGCTGCCCGCGGTGCGCGAGGCCCTCGTCGAGCGGCAGCGGGTGCTGATCGACGACGCCCTGCGCGAGGTCGGCGGCATCGTCGTGGAGGGCCGCGACATCGGCAGCGTGGTCGTCCCGGGCGCGCCGCTGAAGGTCTACCTGACCGCCTCCGACGAGGTCCGGGCCGCCCGCCGCGGCGCCCAGGACCGCAAGGCCGGCCGGGACATCGACCCGGCCACCGTGCTGGCCGACGTCCGGCGCCGCGACCGGCTCGACTCGACCCGCAAGACCTCGCCGCTGCACGCCGCGGCCGACGCGCTGGTCCTGGACACCGACCGGCTCAGCGTCGACGCCGTGCTGGAGCGGTTGCTGGAGCTGGTCGCCGAGCGGGGCCTGTGCCGTGCGTGAGACGGCCACCGCGGACCCCGCAGCCGAGCTGCCCCCGGGCTCCTGGCCCTGGCTGCACGCCGTCGCGCTGTGGCTGGGCACCTGGATCTTCCTGCCGTTCTACCGGGTGCACGGCCACGGCCTCGATCGCATCCCGCGCACCGGGGCGGTGGTGGTGGTCGCCAACCACAGCGCCGCGGTGGACGGGCCGCTGCTGTTCGGATTACTCCGGCGCCGCGCGGTGTTCCTGGTGAAGCGGGAGATGTTCGTCGGCCCGGTGGGCTGGGCACTGGTCCGGATCGGGCAGGTGCCGGTGCGCCGGGGCGAGCCCGACCGGCGTCCGCTGACCGCCGCACTGGGCGTGCTGCGCGCCGGCGGGCTGGTCGGGGTGTTCCCGGAGGGCACCCGGGGCAGCGGTGAGGTGGCCGCGGCCCAGCACGGCGCGGCCTGGCTGGCCCGGACCTCGGGCGCGACCGTGCTGCCGGTGGTCTGCCGGGGCACCCGCCGCCCGGAGGGGGCGCGGCGCCGCTGGCGCCCCCGGGTGGACGTGATGGTCGGCGAGCCGCTGGAGATACCGGCCGGCGGTGGCCGCGCCGGGCTGACCGCCGGCACCGAGACCGTCCGCGCCCGACTGGCGCGGATGGTGCAACAGCTCGATCAGCTACGGAGTACAGCGTGAGCACCCACCCAGACGACCGCGCCGCGATGACCGAGCTGGGCCTGGACCCGGCCGAGTTCGTCGCGGTGGACGACGAGCCAGGCCCGGACGGCCCGGACGGCCCCGACGGCGCCGCGGGCGCGGAGCCGCTCGGGACGATGCCCGTGCTGGCCGTCGTCGGCCGGCCGAACGTCGGGAAGTCGACGCTGGTCAACCGGCTGCTCGGGCGCCGCGAGGCGGTCGTCGAGGACGTCCCCGGGGTGACCCGCGACCGGATCGCCTACGACGGGCTGTGGAACGGGCGGCGGTTCACCCTGGTCGACACCGGCGGCTGGGAGCCCGACGCGCAGGGCCTGCAGGCCGCGGTGGCCGAGCAGGCCGAGATGGCCATCCGCACCGCCGACGCCGTGCTGCTGGTCGTCGACGCCAGCGTCGGCGCCACCACCACCGACGAGGCCGTTGCCCGGGTGCTGCGCCGCTCGGACCGCCCGGTGCTGCTGGCTGCCACCAAGGTCGACGACGACCGGCTCACCTCCGACACCGCGGCGCTGTGGCGGCTGGGCCTGGGCGAGCCGCACCCGGTCAGCGGCCTGCACGGGCGCGGCTCGGGCGACCTGCTGGACGCGATCCTGGAGGCGCTGCCCGACAGCCCGCGCGACCGGTTCGCCGACGGCAGCGGCGGCCCCCGCCGCGTCGCGCTGGTCGGCAAGCCCAATGTCGGCAAGTCCAGCCTGCTCAACCGGGTCTCCGGGGAGGTGCGCTCGGTGGTGCACGACGTCGCCGGCACCACCGTCGACCCGGTCGACTCGCTGGTCGAGTTGGACGGCGAGGTGTGGCGGTTCGTCGACACCGCGGGCCTGCGCAAGCGCGTGCGCACCGCCAGCGGCACCGAGTACTACGCCAGCCTGCGCACCCGCGCCGCCATCGAGGCCGCCGAGGTCGCGGTGGTGCTGGTCGACGCCAGCGAGCCGATGTCCGAGCAGGACCAGCGGGTGGTCACCATGGTCGAGGAGGCCGGGCGCGCGCTGGTGCTGGCGTTCAACAAGTGGGACCTGGTCGACGAGGACCGCCGGCTGGCCATGAAGCGCGAGCTGGAGCGCGACCTGGTCCGGGTGCCCTGGGCCGAGCGGGTCAACATCTCCGCGCTGACCGGCCGCTCGGTGAGCCGGATCGCGCCCGCGCTGCGCACCGCGCTGGAGTCCTGGGACAAGCGGATCCCGACCGGGCGGCTCAACGGCTGGCTGGCCGAGGTGATCGCGGCGACCCCGCCGCCGGTCCGCGGCGGCAAGCAGCCCAAGGTCCTCTTCGCCACCCAGGCCACCACCCGCCCGCCGACGTTCGTGCTGTTCAGCAGCGGGTTCCTGGAGGCGGGCTACCGGCGGTTCCTGGAGCGGCGGCTGCGCGAGGAGTTCGGCTTCCCCGGCTCCCCGGTGCGGATCTCGGTCCGCGTCCGGGAGAAGCGCGGCCGCAAGAAGTAGCCCTGCCCCGCCGGCCCAGGTTCAGGAAAGCCACGTTCAGGTCCGCAGAGGACGGGAACGTGGCTTTCCTGGACCCCGGGGCGGGCGGCACTAGGGTCGGCCCATGACCTCGGACGTGACCCGCGCACCGGTCCGGGTCGTGCTGGCCGAGGACGAGCCGCTGATGCGGGCCGGGCTGCGCACGGTCCTGGAGGCCTCCGGCGCCGTGCGCGTGGTCGGCGAGGCCGGGGACGGCGCCGCGCTGCTGGTCGCGGTGGACGCGCACCGCCCGGACGTGGTGCTGGCCGATGTCCAGATGCCGGGCACCGACGGGCTGGCCGCGCTGCGGTTGCTGTGCGCCCGCCCGGACGCCCCGCCGGCCGCCGTGCTGACCACCTTCGACCTCGACGACTACGTGGCCGAGGCGCTGCGCATCGGGGTCCAGGGCTTCCTGCTCAAGGACGCCGAGCCCGACGCGCTGGTCCGCGCGGTGCTGGACCTGGCCGCCGGCGGTGCGGTGCTGGACCCGCGGATCACCGCCCGGCTGCTGCCCCGCCTCGCCGCCCGCTCGGCGGTCCCCCAGCAGCGCCGGCCCTCCGAGCTGACCGCCCGGGAGCACCAGGTGCTGCGCGGGCTGGCCGCGGGGGAGTCCAACGCGGCCATCGGCGCCCGGCTGGGGCTGGCCGAGGCGACGGTCAAGAAGTACGTGTCGACGCTGCTGATGAAGCTCGGCGCCGAGAACCGGGTGCAGGCCGCGCTGCTCGCGCAGGGCTGGGGCGTGGAGTGACCCGCCGCTGCGGCCCCGGGCCCCGTGGTGTACCCCGGAGGCGGGCACCGGCCGGCCGGTCGGGACGGCCCGGGCGGGGCTCACGCGTGCGGGGGTGGACGGCATGTCCGGGGGAGTGCAGGGACTGATCGGGCGCCTGCCGGTGCCGGTCCGCCGCGGCGGCGTCGAGGTGCTGGCGGTCGGGGTGCCGGCGCTGGCCGCGTCGCTGGGCCACCCGCCGTTCGGCTGGTCGCTGCCGGCCGCGCTGGTGGCCTGCGCGCTGCTGCCGCTGCGGCACCTCTGGCCGCCCCTGGCGCTGCTCGGCGGGCTGTGGGGGCTGGCAGGCGGCCTCGGCTGGCCGCCGGCGATCGTCGCGCTCTACACGCTGGGCCGCCGCGCGGGGAAGCTGTCGCGGACCGTGCCGTGGCTGGCGCTCCCGGTGCTCGCCTCGATCGTCCCGGTGCTGCTCACCCAGGACCTCGCGTGGTCCGACATCGTGCTGACGGTGGGCTTCGTGGTGCTCTACGCCGGCGCCCCGGCCGCGATGGGCCTGCTGGTCAGCACCCGGGCCCGGCTGACCGAGAGCCTGCAGGAGCTGCGCCGCGCCCGGGCCGACGCGACCGCGGCGTCCCAGGACGTGGCCCGCGCCCAGGAACGCTCCCGGATCGGCCGCGAGATCCACGACTCGGTCGGCCACCACGCCACCCTGATCGCCGTCGGCGCCGCCGCGCTTGCCGCGTCCACCGGCGAGGAGTCGACCCGGCAGGCCGCGGAGCACCTGCGCGGGCTGGCCAAGCGGGCGCTCGCCGAGATGCGCGCGGCGCTGGGCCTGCTGGCCGACGGCGCCGAGCCGGTCGAGGGCCTCGCCGAGCTGGCCGCCCTGGTCGAGGGCGCGCAGGCGGCCGGGGTGCAGGTCGAGGTGGTGTTCGGCGGTGAGGCGACCGAGCTGCCGACCGGGGTCGGTCGGGCGGTGTACCGGGTGGCGCAGGAGTCCCTGACCAACGCCGCCCGCCACGCACCCGGTGCGCCGGTACGCGTCGAGCTGGACCGGCACCCCGACCGGATCGCCATCACCGTGACCAACCCCGCTCCGCCGCGCTCGGCCCGCCGCCGGCGCGAGGCCTTCGTCGCCGGGGGCGCCGGGCTCTCCGGCCTGGCCGAGCGGGTGACGTCGGCCGGTGGGCGGCTGTCGGCCGGTCCCGCGGCCCACGGCGGCTTCGCGGTCCGCGCCACCTTCCCGCTCGCCCCACTCACCCCTCCCACCGGCGTCCTGTCCGGCGACCCGTCCCGTCCCGACCTACCCGCGGGTACCCACCAAAGTCGCCTCGCCGAGGCGACCAAGGGCGGTGGTGCGGGCGGTGATCAGCACCAAGACTGACCGCGTCGCGCGGTCGCCGGAAGATCGGGACCGCGGGCCCGGGTGCGGTACCCGACGTGTCGGGGGAGCCGCGACCGGCCGAACAGGGCTCTCCGGCCGTGCGGTAGGGTTGGTGAGCCCCCCAGGGGGCGGCCGGGACGTGGCGCAGTTTGGTAGCGCACTTGACTGGGGGTCAAGGGGTCGCAGGTTCAAATCCTGTCGTCCCGACGGCACATGGGGCGGGTCTCTCTCGGCGGGGAGACCCGCCCTTTGTCG
>JASLAP010000343.1 GCA_030147065.1 Pseudonocardia sp.
GAGACCCGGCGGGGCGCGCAGTTGGCCGCCGGCGACGTGGTCGCCGTGGGCGCTCTGCGCGCCCGACCCGTGGGTCCCCCGGACTGAGCGGACCCTCGCCGCTACGCGGCGGCGTCCGGACGGACCACGGTCACCGGGCACGGCGCGTGCAGCACGCACTGTAGCCCGACCGACCCGAGCACGGCCCTCGTCGGCCGGGTCCCAGCCCTCGAACTCGACCGTCCAGGCGTCCGTCATGCCGGGAACCCGGTCACGTCAGCCGGTCTCGACCACGGGGTCGGCGGCGGGGGCGGCGGACGGCCGCACGACGACGACCGGGCCCGGCGCGTGCTGGACGCAGCGCAGCGCGACCGAGCCGAGCGACGCACCGGGGAACGCCACCCGGCCGCGGTGGCCCACGACGAGCAGATCGGCCCCTCCGGCCCGCTCCACCAGGATCTTCGCCGGTGACCCCGACGCCACCACGACCTCCACCGGGACCCCCGACGCGACCTCGCCGAGGTCGGCCAGCACCTCGTCGACCGTGCGCCGGGTGGCGGTCTCCAGGTTCGCGGTCACCTGCTCGACGCTCGGGGGCGCGGACAGCCCCCAGGACGCCGACCAGTACTCCGGCGGGTAGAAGGCCTGCACCGCGACCACCCGCGCGTCGCGCCGCGCCGCGTCCTCCAGGGCGTACCGCAAGGCCCAGCGGGAGCTCTCCGAGCCGTCCACTCCGACAACGATCGTGCTCCGGTGCGCCACTGTGTCCTCCCTCGATGATCCTCGACCCGCACACCGTGGCACGCCGGTCGCCGTGCGTCGACGTCCCAAGTGGTCGGAAGTCGCGGCCCGCGCCCGAACGGCAGCGGCACCGTGGCCCGAACCGGGCGCGGCCAGCAGGGCGGACCGGCCCGGACCGCCGGGGACCGACGGCCCGGGCGGGCGGGCCTTCGGCGACTACTCGTCCCGGCCGCCGGACGGCGGCTCACCCCCGTCCACGACGGTGTCGCGCGGCCCCTCCGGGTGGCCGGCCAGCACCCGGAGCCGGTGGCGGTACTCCCGCTCGCCGATCTCCCCGCGGGCGAAGCGCTCGTCCAGGAGCCGGTGCGGGTCGGGCCCGCGGTCGCGCCGGGGCAGGTGGAAGGCTGCGACCAGCACGATCCCGATGATCAGCATCCAGAACAGCGCGGTGCCGATCATCATGATCATGCCGCCCCAGCCGGGCATCCCGAAGTCGAACCACCGCATCATGGCGCTCCCTCGCTTCCTCGTCGCGGAGGCGGCGGCCGCCGGGCCGGGATGCGGGTCGCACCCGGGACCGGTTGCCGGTCGCCGCGTCCGCACGTCCAGGGTCGCCGCCGGCGCGGTGCGCGCCCAGGGCCCAACGGCACGACGTGGGTCGCCCTCCGGCCCGGATCCGAGCGGCGCGGGTGCCGGTTCTGGACGACGGCGACCAGCTGGTGGGTTCAGCTCTCGTCCGGCTCTGTCAGCGGCCACCGCTCGGCCAGCTGGTCCCGGACATCCGCCTCCACCCAACGGTAGTGGCCTCCGGCGGTACGCAGCTCCGGCGTGATGAGCCCGTCGCGTGCCCATCCGCTCACCGTGGACGAGGACACGCCGAGCCGCTCGGCCAGCTCACCCGAGGTGAGCAGTCGGCGCGGACCCATGATCGCACCGTAACTCGCTGAACAGCGAGTTCCCCATGTCTCTCGCGTTCTTTGCCGATCACTGCGTCCTAGCTGATCAAGTCCCTCTAGCTGTATGTCCGATCAGCTGGCGGACCCGCGCGCGGTCCGTCAGCAGCCGGGGTCGTGGTCCTCGACCGCGAGCGGGTCGCCGGCCGGGATCAGGTAGGTGACGTAGAGCTCGACCGGTTCGCCGCCCAGGTTGCGGCCGATGTGGACGTGGTCGTGGCCGGCGGGCTCGACGAACGCCTGCCCGGCGGTGCTGGTCTCGACCGAGCAGTCCTCGAGCTGGCGGGTGAGGGTGCCGGCGAGGACGACCGCGACCAGCTCGCCGGTGTGGTGGTGCCATCCGGTCGAGCTGCCGGGCTCGATCACGATGCGCCGGACCACCACGTCGGTCGGGCCGCGGCTCTCGGTCTCGATGGTGCCGGCGGAGGTGCCCTCGGCGAGCACCGTGCCGCTCACCCCGGAGTCCGGGCTCGCCCACCCGGCGCTCGGCACCGCCATCAGCATCGCGACACCGAGAACCAGGGGGATCGACCTGCGCATGGCATCTCCCGTTCACGCAGCGGGCTCCGGCCGCCACCGGCGTCGCCACTGCCGGAGGCAGCCGCGGACCGCACTCTCGGGTGGATCACCGGCAACAGCAAGGCCCCGGCGCCGACGGCACCCCTTCGGGCGACACCCCGTCGAGCGACACCGGCTCTTGCCCGGACCTCACCCGATGTCCTGCGGCACCTCGACCACCCGGCTGCGCAGGTACTCCCCCAGCCCCTTGGCCTGCGGGTCGGGGCGGGTGGACGCGGCGACGCCGGCGCCGAGGATGCCGTGCACGACGACGTTCACCGCCCGCAGGTTGGGCAGGTGGTGGACCTCGATCGCCAGCCCGGCCGCCTCCGGACCGATCAGGTCCCGCACCCGGTCGGGGGTCAGGAAGCGGTGCAGCCAGGCGTACGCGGCGTCGGTGCGGGTCCACAGGCCGACGTTGGCGTCGCCGCCCTTGTCGCCCGAGCGGGCTCCGCAGACGGTGCCCAGCGGCGCCCGGCGCGTGGGTCCGGCGATCTCCGGCTCCGCCGGAGGTGGCGGTGGCGCCGGGGTGGGGAGGACGTCGGTGACGTCGGGGTCGGGGACCAGCCGCCGCTCCCCGTCGGGCAGCACGACCGTGTGCGCCACCGCCGAGCGCGGCACCGCGGCCGGCCGGTAGATCCCGTACGCCGACTCGGGCGTGGGCGGGGTGGTGGTGTGGAAGCCGGCGTAGCCGCCCAGGGCCAGCTCCATGGTGGCGTTGGAGAAGGCCCTGCCGACCTTGCGCGGGTCGGGGTCCTTGACCGTGATCCGCAGGTGGGCGATGGCGCGCTCGTTGGACGGGGCGTCGGGGGTGTCGAAGCGCAGCAGCCGGACGTCGACCTCGGCGAACCGATCGCGCCCGCCCAGCACGTCGAACAGCTGGGCCTGCGCGTGCTCGGCCTTGGCCTCGATGTCGAGCCCGGTCAGCACCAGGGTCATCGTGTTGCGGTAGCCGCCGGCCTCGTTGAGCGCGACCTTGAGCGTCGCCGGTGGCGGGCTGCCGCGCACCCCGGAGACCGCCACCCGGTGCTCGCCCCGCTGGTCGACCCGGATGGTGTCGAAGTGGGCGGTGCAGTCCGGGCCGAGGTAGGCCGGTGCGCCGATCTCGTAGAGCAGCTGCGCGGTGACCGTGCCGACCGACACCAGCCCGCCGGTGCCGGGGTGCTTGCTGATCACCGCCGAGCCGTCCGCGGCGACCTCGGCGATCGGGAACCCGGGGTGGCGGCGGTCGGTGATCTCGTCGAGGAAGGCGTAGTTGCCACCGGTGGCCTGCGGGCCGCACTCGATGACGTGCCCGGCCACCACGGCCCCGGCCAGCGCGTCCCAGTCCGAGCGGCCCCAGCCGTGCCACCACGCGGCCGGCCCGACCACCAGCGAGGCGTCGGTGACGCGGCCGGTCACCACCACGTCGGCGCCGGCCGCGAGGGCCTCGGCGATCCCCCAGCCTCCCAGGTAGGCATTGGCCGACACCGGCTTCCCCTCGACCGGCGGGACGATCGCGGCCAGCGAGCCGCGCAGGTCGTCGCCCTCGACGTGGGCCACCTTCGCGTCCAGGCCGAGCTTCCCGGCGACCTCGCGGACCGCCGCGGCCAGGCCGGCCGGGTTGAGCCCGCCGGCGTTGGCCACGATCCGGATCCCGCGCTCCAGGCAGGTCCCCAGCACGTCCTCGACCTGGGTGAGGAAGGTCCGCGCGTACCCGGCGGAGGGGTCCTTGGCCTGGGCCTTGGCCAGGATGAGCATGGTCAGCTCGGCCAGGTAGTCCCCGCTCAGGACGTCGATCGGGCCACCGTCGACCATCTCCCGGGCCGCGGCGAGGCGGTCGCCGTAGAAGCCCGAGCAGTTGGCGATCCGGACCGGACGGGCGGTCACGGCGGTCCCCCGAACTGCCCGGGCTCGCGGCCCCGGCCGGGCGGCCCGGCGAACGCCTGGCCGATCTCGGCCCACTCGGCCGCGGCCGGCCCGGTGATCGTCAGGGCCAGGTCGGCCGGGTGCCGGCGCCGGGTGATCAGCAGCGCGAAGTCCAGCGCGGGGCCGGCGATCCGGTCGGCGGCGTCGGGCGGACCCCAGGTCCAGACGGCGCCGTCCGGCGCGTCCAGCTCGACCCGGACCGCCGCGTCGGGCAGCGCCCGCTGGTGCGCCGCGTAGCTGAAGGCCCGCGCCCCGACCCCGATGTGCGCGACGTGCCGGAGCCGCGCGGTGGGCGCGCGGACCGCGCCGAGGGCGTCGGCGACGTCCTGGCCGTGCGCCCAGGTCTCCATGATCCGCGCGGTCAGCGCGGACGCCGCGCTCATCGCCGGCCCGAACCACGGCACCCGCAGCCCCGGCTCCAGGCCGGCGAACACCTCGACCAGCCGGGCCCGCGATCGGTCGAACCAGGCCAGCAGCTCCGCGCCGGTCAGGTCGCGGTAGCGGGCGGCGATCCGGTCCGGGTCGACCCCGCCCTCGGCGTCGGAGCGGGCCAGCTCGGCGCGGAAGGCGTCGGGCTCGGTCGCCGACCGCACCGCGACGTCGTCGAAGTGGGCCAGGTGCGAGACCTGGGCGGCCACGGTCCAGCCGGCGGCGGGGGTGTCGCGCCCCCAGCCCGCCTCGTCGAGACCGACGAGCAACCCGCGCAGCTCCGCGGACTCGGCCGCCAGGTCGCCGGCCAGCGCGGTCATCGAGACCGGCACCGCTACCTCCCCCGCTCGGTCGGCGTGGTCATCGCTCCTCCTCGGCTGCCGGGACGTCCGCCTCGACGACCGCGACCACGGCCAGCACCTGACCGGCATCGACCTGGTCGCCCGCGGCGACCACGATCTCCGACACCACCCCGTCGACCGGGGCGACGACCGCGTGCTCCATCTTCATGGCCTCCAGCACCACCAGCGACTGCCCCGCGGCGACCCGGTCGCCTTCGGCCACCTGCACCCGCACGACACCGCCGGGCATCGGGGCCAGCAGCGAGCCGGCGTGGGCGACGGCGTTCGGGTCGGCGAAGCGCGGCACCTCGGCCAGCGCGGCCGAGCCGTCCGGTCCGTCCACGAAGGACCAGCCGGCCACCCGGTGCACGACGTAGGAGCGCCGCACCCCGTCGACCTCCAGGTCGACGCCGTCCGGGGCGGCCCGCAGCAGCCGCACGGCCAGCGGGTCGCCGTCCACGGTGACCTCCAGCCCGGAGCGCCGGAAGGCGTAGGCGACCTCCACGGTGCGCTCGCCCAGCGCGTAGCCGACCCGCTGCGGGATGCCGCCGACGTTGCGCCAGCCCGACGGGATCCCGGCCAGCACCGGCGCCGCGGCCCGATTGCCGGCCTGGGCGGCGAGCGCGGCCGCCACGGCGTGCACGGCTGCGCCCGCGGCGGCGCCGAGCGCGGCGGGGTCGTGCCGGGCCAGGTAGCCGGTGTCGGTGCGCCCGGCCAGGAAGTCCGGCTCCCGCAGCACGCCGACCAACAGGTCGCGGTTGGTGGTCACGCCGTGGATCTGCGCCCGGGCCAGCGCCCTGGCCAGCGTGCGGGCCGCCGCGGCGCGGGTGCGGCCGTGCGCGACCACCTTGGCCAGCATCGGGTCGTAGTGCGAACCGACGACCGAGCCGTCGGCCACGCCCGCGTCGACCCGCACCCCCGGCAGCTCGGGGACGCGGAAGCGGTGCAGCGTGCCGGTGGCCGGCCGGAACCCGGCCGGCACGTCCTCGGCGTAGAGCCGCACCTCGATCGCGTGCCCGTCGATGCGGGCCCCGGTCACCTCCGGCGGCAGCGGCTCGCCCTCGGCCACCCGCAGCTGCAGCGCCACCAGGTCGAGCCCGGTGACCAGCTCGGTGACCGGGTGCTCGACCTGCAGCCGGGTGTTGACCTCCAGGAAGAAGAACCTCCCGGAGGCGTCGCCCGAGGTGCCGAGGACGAACTCGACGGTCCCCGCGCCGGTGTAGCCGATGGCCTTCCCGGCGGCCACGGCGGCGGCCCCCAGCTCGGCGCGCAGCGCGTCGTCGACCGCCGGCGACGGGCTCTCCTCGACGATCTTCTGGTAGCGCCGCTGGATCGAGCACTCGCGCTCGAACAGGTGCACCACCTCGCCGTGCGCGTCGCCGACGATCTGCACCTCGACGTGGCGCGGGTCGACCACGAACCGCTCCAGGAACACCGTCCCGTCGCCGAACGCCGACGCGGCCTCCCGCCGGGCACCCTCGACCGCGCCGGCCAGTTCCGCGGGGTCGTGCACCACCCGCATGCCCCGGCCGCCACCCCCGAACGCCGCCTTGACCAGCACCGGGAATCCGATCTGCGCGGCGGCCCCGGCCGGGTCGGTGTCCGCGGTGAGGGTCGCGCCGGGCAGCACCGGCACGCCGGCCTTCTCCATGAGCGCCTTGGCCTCGAGCTTCGAGCCCATCGCCGCGATCGCGGCGGGCGGGGGCCCGACGAACGTCAGCCCGGCCTCGGCGCAGGCCCGGGCGAACGCGGCGCTCTCCGACAGGAACCCGTAGCCGGGGTGCACGGCGTCGGCGCCGGTGGCCCGGGCGGCCTCGACGAGCAGGTCGGCGCGGAGGTAGGTGTCGGCCGGGGCGGCGCCGGGCAGCCGCACGGCCTCGTCGGCGAGCCGGACGAACGGGGCGTCGGCGTCCGGGTCGGAGTGCACGGCGACCGTCGCGACGCCCATCGCGTGCGCGGTGCGCATGATCCGGGCGGCAATCTCGCCGCGGTTGGCGACCAGCAGCTTCGTGATCATCTGCTCACATCCGGAAGACGCCGAAGCCGCGCCGGCCCTCGACGCGCTGGGAGTGCACCGCCGACAGCGACATGCCGAGCACGGTGCGGGTGTCGCGGGGATCGACGATGCCGTCGTCGTACAGCCGGGCGGTGACGAAGAAGGCGTGCGACTCGGCCTCGATCTGCGCCTCGACGGCCGCGGTGCGGGCCCGGTCGGCCTCCTCGTCGAACGGCCTGCCCTGCGCGGCGGCCGAGGCCCGGCCGACCAGGGACATGACCCCGGCCAGCTGCGCGGCGCCCATCACCGCGAGCTTCGACCCGGGCCAGGCGAACATCAGCCGCGGGTCGAAGGCGCGCCCGGACATGCCGTAGTTGCCGGCCCCGAACGAGGACGCCATGGTGACCGTCAGGTGCGGCACCGCGCTGTTGGTCACCGCGTTGATCATCTTGGCGCCGTCCTTGATGATCCCGCCCTGCTCGTAGTCCTTGCCGACCATGTAGCCGGTGGCGTTCTGCAGGAAGACCAGCGGTGTGTCGGTCTGGTTGGCCAGCAGGATGAACTCGCTGGCCTTCTTGGCCTCCTCGCTGAACAGCACCCCGCGGTGGTTGGCCAGCACGCCGACCGGATAGCCGTGCACGCTCGCCCAGCCGGTGACCAGCGAGGTGCCGTAGAGCGGCTTGTACTCGTCGAAGTCGGAGCCGTCGACGGTGCGGGCCAGGACCTCGCGCGGGTCGAACGGCACCTTCGTGTCCGGCGGGATGATCCCGAGGATCTCCTCGGGGTCGTAGCGCGGCGGTTCGGGGTGGGCCGCCGGCGCCGGCCCGAGCTTGCGCCAGTTGATCCGGGACATGATCGCGCGGCCGAGCCGGATCGCGTCGCGCTCGTCGGCGGCGAAGTAGTCCGACAGGCCCGAGACCCGCGAGTGCATCTCCGCCCCGCCCAGCGCCTCGTCGTCGGACTCCTCGCCGGTGGCCATCTTCACCAGCGGCGGGCCGCCCAGGAACACCTTCGCCCTGCGGTCGACCAGCACGGCGTAGTCGCACATCCCCGGCACGTAGGCCCCGCCAGCGGTGGAGTTGCCGAAGACCAGCGCGACGGTGGGGATCGCCAGCGAGGACAGCTCGGTGAGCTCGTGGAAGATCCGCCCGGCCGGCACGAACAGGTCGGCCTGGGTGGGCAGGTCGGCGCCGCCGGACTCGACCAGGTTAATCACCGGCAGCCGGTTGGTGCGGGCGATCTCCAACGCGCGCAGCGTCTTCTTCAGCGAGAACGGGTTCATCGCCCCGCCGCGCACCGTCGGGTCGTGGCCGATGACCACGCACTCCACCCCGGAGACGACGCCGATCCCGGTGAGCACCGACGCGCCGACGGTGAACTCGGTGCCCCACGCGGCCAGCGCGGACAGCTCCAGGAACGGGCTGTCCGGGTCGAGCAGCAGCTCCAGGCGCTCGCGGACCGGGAGCTTGCCGCGCTCGCGGTGGCGCTGCGCGTAGCGCTCCCCGCCCCCGGCGACCGCCTTCGCCAGCTGCTCGTCGAGCTGGTCGAGCACCGCCAGCTGGGCATCGCGGTTGGTCGCGTAGGTCTCCGACGAGGTGTCGAGCAGGGACTTCAGGACGGGCATCAACGGCCACCCTGCTGATCGGCGCCGTAGTGGTCGGCGTGGTCGTCGCGCACGACGTTCTTGCGGATCTTGCCGGTCGAGGTGCGCGGCAGCTCGTCGACCACGATCACCGACTTGGGCACCTTTTGGCGTCCTCCCCGCGCTGGAGCACGGGGATCCCGGTCTGTGCGGCTCAGGCCGCGCTCCCGGCGGGTTCCTGCTTCACGGCCGACTGCGCGGGCGGACCCGCGACTGACACCAGCTCCACAGGCAACGCGGCGCGTCCCGCCGCGAGAATGTTGCGGGCCGCGTTCACGTCCCGGTCGTGCCGCGCGCCGCACCCACAGATCCAGACACGGACGTGCAGGGGTTTGGCCTCGCCGATG
>JASLAP010000453.1 GCA_030147065.1 Pseudonocardia sp.
GGCACGAAGTTGGCCGGGCCGTCGTGCGGGATCAGCAGGCCGTAGATCCACAGCACCGCGTACACCGCGCCGCCGTAGATCAGGTAGTTGCGGGCGCCGGCGAACGTGCGGGCCAGCGCCAGCCCGGCGATGCCGAACAGCAGGTGGACGAGGTTGTGCAGAATCGACACCTGGAAGATGCCGAGCAGCAGGGCCTCGGACTGGTGTCCGGCGAACATGAGCTGGTCGTAGTTCGTGGTGATCCCCGGGACGAACCCGAGGATGCCGACCAGCAGGAACACCGCGCCGACGGCCATCGCGGCGAGTTGGACGGGGTGGCGGACCCGGTTGCGTGGGTTGGTGGTGGCGTTCACGGCACACTCCTCGACGGAACGGGCGGCCCACCGGCGGGCCCGGTGGGTTCGGAGGTCCCCCGCAGCACGAGTGCGAAACGCCGGGGGCGGCGCTCGTACCGTGATGGGTGACCGGACCTTCGCGGCCGGGTCAGCGCCGGTTCGGGGTCAGTTCCACGGTTCCCCCGGGCGATACCGTGCGCAGGCGCGGACCGTGGCCGCGGCGGTGCATCTCGGCCACGAAGTCGCCCAGCGGGCTGCGGAACACCCCGTAGTCGTCGTAGTGGACGGGCACCACCGCGGCCGGGTCGACCAGGTCGACCAGGTCGCTGCCCTGCTTGTCGTTCATGGTGACCAGCACGCCGAGGACCCGGGTCCCGCCCAGGTGCGCGACCATCACGTCGACGTCGGGGAACCGGTCGCGCACCGTGCGCAGCTCGGGCACGTTCAGCGTGTCGCCGGTGACGTAGACGCGCAGCGCGCGCTGTCCGCCGCGCTCCAGGTCGAGCACGCTGCCCATCACCGGCGGCAGCAGCCGGTGCACCCCGGCCGGGCCGTGCCGCCCCGGCACCGAGGTGACCCGCAGGACCTCGTCGCCGCGGCGGAGCTCGTGGGTGTGCCAGGTCCGCAGGGCCACGGTGTCGAAGCCCCAGCGGCCCAGCCGGCGGCAGGCGTGCGGGGTGGAGAGCACCGGCGGCTCGCGCGGCAGGTCGCTGCGGGCGACCCGGTCGAAGTGGTCGCCGTGCAGGTGCGAGAGCAGCACCGCGTCCAGCGCGGGCAGCTCGGCGATGCCCATCGCCGGGTCGGTGCGCCGCTTCGAGGTCAGCCCGTAGCCCAGGTGGACGCGCTGGCCGCGGCGGATGAAGTTCGGGTCGGTGAGCAGGGTGAACCCGCCGAGGCGGAGCACGGTGGTCGCGGTGCCGACGAAGGTCAGGGAACTCTCCATGGCACCGGGGCTACCCGCCGGCCGCCCCGCCATCCGGGCCGGCGCACCCCGGTCGGGCGGCATCCCGGTTCGGCCACCCGGGTGCGGGTAGGTCCACCGCACGGACCCGACCGGTGGAGGAGACATGGCCGACGACGTGGACGCCGAGTTCGGCGAGGCGGTGAACATGACCGCCGGGCAGCTGGAGAAGTGGCTGGAGACCGACGAGTCGAAGCGGGCCGGCCAGCACAAGGACGGCGGGGAGTCCACGGGGCACGCCTCGGGCCGGCGGATCGTCACCTTGCTGCGGACGAAGAAGGCCGACCTCACCGACGACGACCGCGCCCACATGCGCAAGGTCGTCGGCTACGTGCACCGCCACCTGGCCCAGCGGCCGTCCGGCGACATCACCGACACCACCTGGCGGCACTCGCTGATGAACTGGGGCCACGACCCGACCAGGTGAGGCGCTGACAGGCCGGCCCGTGCCCGTTGCGATGCTTCCGACGTGACGCGACCGATGAAGTACGCCCTGTACGCCCTGCACCGGGGCGAGAACGCGCAGCCCCGCAGGCTGACCGACACCGCCCGCCGGGTCGAGGAGCTCGGGTTCGAGTCGCTGTGGGTGGGCGACCACATCGCGCTGCCCGACGACGCGCCGGACAGCTCCACCGAACCACGGCTGGAAGCGCTCACCACCCTCACCTACCTCGCCGCGGTCACCGACCGGATCCGGCTCGGGGTGGGGGTGCTGGTGCTGCCCCAGCGCCAGCCGGTGCTGCTGGCCAAGCAGCTCACCTCGCTGGACGTGCTGTCGGGCGGGCGGCTGGACGTCGGGATCGGGGTGGGGCACGTCGAGGCCGAGCTCGCGGCGTTCGGGGTCGGCCTGGCCGACCGGGCCGCGATGACCGACGAGTACCTCGACGTCGTGCTGAAGCTGTGGCGGCACGACCGCGACCACGACGGCCGGTTCGTCACGCTGCACGGGGTGGTGCAGCACCCCGGCCCGGTCCAGCAGCCGCGGCCGGCGGTCGTGGTCGGCGGGCACGCCGCGGCGGCGATCGAGCGGGCGGCCTCGGTGGGCGACGGCTGGTTCGGCTGGGAGCTGACCCCCGACCGGGCCGGCGAGGCCATCGCCCGGCTGGACGGGGCGCGCCGGCGGGTGCGGGGGGCCGACGCCACCCGGCTGGAGATCACGATCACGCCGCCCGACCCGTTCGTCACCCCCGACGACGTGCGGCGCTACGCCGAGGTGGGCGTGGACCGGCTGGTCCTGGTCCCGGGCTCGATGACGGTCCGCGGCACCGACGCGGTCATCGACCACGCCGCCACCCACCTCCTCGACGCCGCCGGCACTCGCTGATGAACTGGGGCCACGACCCGAGCAGGTGAGCCGCGCCGGACTCAGCGCGGCGAGAGCACCACCACCGGGATGCGGCGGTGCGGGTTGTCCGACCACTGCGAGCCCAGCTGCGCGGGCACCCGCTCCAGCCCGCGTTTCCAGAGCCGCTCCCGCTCCTCGCCCTCGGCCTCGTGCGCGACCACCGGTCGCTCGACGCGCCGCACGGTGACCGTGGCGTCCGGGTGCGCCCGCAGGTTGTGGTACCAGCCGGGGTTGCGCGGGCCGCCCCAGTTCGCGGCGGTCACCACGATCCGGTCGTCGTTGAACTGGGCGAGCAGCAGGGCCTCGCGCGGGCGGCCGGTGCGGGCGCCGGTGGTGGTGAGCAGGACGACCGGGAGCCCGGAGACCAGCCCGGACAGCGAGGTGCGGCCGCGGGTGAGCCGGTACACGGCCCTGTCCAGGCGGGGCAGGGTGCGTTCGAGCAGTCGCCGGGCGGGGGCGGAGGCCAGGGCCTGCAGGAGTCGGGCGCGCATGATCGTGGTGTATCAGCACCGGCGGGCGCGGGGCACCCACCCGGCGGGCGCGGTTGGTCTTGCCGGACCGCCCCCGATGGGCCAGCCTCGGGCACGACGGGCAGCCGACCGGAGGACGTGACCGATGCGGGTCGAGACCCACCTGCCGCTGGGCAAGATCGACCCGGGGCTGCG
>JASLAP010000457.1 GCA_030147065.1 Pseudonocardia sp.
CGGGCGCTCGTGGATGATCGCGGCGTAGCCGAAGCACAGGTGGACCGCGGTGGTGCCGGTGACGCCGTCGAGCGCCGCGTTCAGCGCCGACAGCCCGTAGGCGCGAGCGGCGTCCGGGCGGGCCTGCAGGTACGGCTCGTCGATCTGGACGACGTCCGCGCCGGCCGCGAACAGGTCGCGGATCTCGGCGTTCACCGCCGCCGCGTAGCCGTGCGCGGCCGCCTCGGCGTCCGGGTAGTGGTCGTTCTGGGCCTGCTGGGACATCGTGAACGGGCCCGGCACGGTGATCTTGATGGGGCGGTCGGTGTGCGCCCGGAGGAACTCCAGGTCGCGCACCTGGACCGGACCGGGCCGGTGGATCGGGCCGACGATCCGGGGCACCGGGTTCGGGTGCCCGCTGCGGTCCAGGGCGGTGCCGGGGTGGTCGATGTCCACCCCGTCCAGCGCGGTGGCGAAGTGGTTGGAGTAGCTCTCCCGGCGGATCTCGCCGTCGGTGAGCAGGTCCAGCCCGGCCTCCTCCTGGGCCCGGATCGCCAGCAGCGTGGCGTCGTCCTGGGCCTCGGCGAGCAGCTCGGGCTCGATCCGCCACAGCTCCTTGGCCCGCACCCGGGGCGGGAAGCGGCCGGCCAGCTTGGCCCGGTCGATCAGCCAGTCGGGCTGGGCGTAGCTGCCGACCAGCGACGTCGGCAGCAGCGGCAGGGAGCTCATGGTCCTCCTCAGGGGGTGAGCACGATGCGACCGGCGGCGGTGCCCGCCACCTGGCGCCGCCAGGCGTCGGCGACGTCCTCCAGCGGCACGACCTCGTGCGCGACGGTCAGCTCCCCGCGGGCGGCGTGCCCGGCGACGGCGGTCAGCGCGTCGGCGCGCTGCTCGCGGGTGAGCGCGTTGTTGGTGTAGCCGAGCACCCGCAGGGAGCGGCTGCGCAGCGTCGAGGAGTCCAGCGGGCTGGTCTCGCTCGCCGAGCTGCCCAGGTTGACCAGCCGGCCGCCCGGGCCCAGGACGCGCGCCGCGGCCGCGGCCGGGACGCCGAACAGCGGGTCGAGCACCAGGTCGACCGGACCGTCGGCGGCCGCGGTGAACGCCGCCGCCAGCGCGCCGACGTCGTCGGTGCCCAGCTCGACGACGGCGTCCGCACCGGCCGCCTCGGCCCGTTCCCGGGCCTGCGCGGAGCGGGTCGCGGCGATCACTCGGCGGGCGCCGGCGAGCCGGGCCAGCTGCACCGCGACCTGCCCGACCACCCCACCGGCGCCCAGCACGAGCACCTGCTCACCGGCGGCCAGCCCGCCGGTCGCGTGCAGCGCCTGGTGGGCGGCCACCGCGGACAGCCCGAGCGCGGCGAGCAGCACCGGATCGACGTCCGCGGGCAGCTCGACGAGGTCCGCGGCCGGTGCGGTCGCGGCGGCGGCCATGCCGCCGTCGCCGGGGGCCATCCCGGCGCTGCTCGGGAACCAGATCGCGCGCCCGTCGACCGTGCCGACCCCCTGCACACCCGGGACGTACGGCGTGGCCGGCGCGCCGAAGTACGACGTCCCGGTCGCGCACAGCACGTCCAGCGGCGTGATCGGCACCGCGGTCACCGCGACCAGCACCTCGCCCGGCCCGGGCACCGGCGGCTCCCGGTCGACCACCCGCGGCGGCTCCCCGCAGACCTCGATCTGCGCGGCGCGCACGGTCACGCCGGTTGCAGCACGAAGTCGTAGCGGGCCTCGTACCAGGGCTCGTCGGACTTCCCGCCGTCGGGCGTCGGCCCGGCCGGGTGCTCGGTGAAGGCCACCACGAGCTCCTGCTTGGTGCCGAACACGACGTCGCTGTCGAGGTAGTCGGCGCCCTCCTGGAACAGGTGGGTGATCAGCGGCTCGAAGCCCGGCACGTTGATCAGGAAGTGCACGTGGGCGGGCCGGAAGTGGCTGATGTCGGTGCGCTTGATCAGGTCCCCGACCGGCCCGTCCATCGGGATGGTGTAGCCCTTGGGGGCGATCGTGCGGATGCAGTACGTGCCGTCCTCGCGGGCGGTGTACTTGGCGCGCAGCCGGGCCTCGTCGACCTCGAGCTGGGCCTCGTAGGCGCCGTCGGTGTCGGCCTGCCAGACGTCCAGCACGGCCCCGGGGACCGGCGAGCCGTCCAGCGAGCGCACCGTGCCGGTGATGTAGAGCGGTGCCCCGGCCAACCCCTCGGACATGTCGGCGCCGTAGCCCAGCTCCGGCGAGCCCTCGATGTGGAACGGCCCGAGCACCGTGGCCGGGGTGGCCGCGGCGTCGAACCGGTGGTTCATCTGCACGATCAGCATGCTCAGCCCGAGCACGTCGGAGGTCAGGATGAACTCCTCGCGCTTGTCGTCGCTGATCTGGCCGGTGCGGTTGAGCCACTGGATGGCGGCCATCCACTCGGCCTCGGTCAGCCGCACCTCGCGGGCGTAGTCGTGCAGGTGGCGGACGAGGGCGGTCATCAGTTCGCGGGTGCGCGGGTCGTGGGCGGTCGCCCACCGCTGCACCGCGAGGCCGGTGATGTTGTCCTCGGTGGCGAGCAGCATCCCGGCGTCGTTGTCTGGGGAGTCGTTCACTGGACGTCCTTCACTCGGGCCGGTAAGGGTCGGGGTCGACGGACCGGTTGTTCAGGTCCACCGACAGGAAGATCTCGTTGGCGACCGGGTGCCGCAACTCCTCGGCCAGCTGCCCGATCAGCCCGGCGGTGCGGGCCAGCAGGGCGAACCCGCGCAGCAGCTCCATCGGCAGGCCCAGATCGGCCAGCGCCGCCCCGCACACGCCGGCGCCGTTGAGCGGCAGCGTGCGGCCCAGCACCTCGCCGTGCACCCGGCCGATCGCGGCGAACAGCTGCAGGTGCGGGCCGAACCGGTCCTCCTCGCGGGCGATCTGCATCAGCCGCGGGGTGCGCGGGTCGCCGTCCTTGTGGACGTGGTGGCCGAGGCCGGGGACGAACCTCTTGGCAGCCCGCTGGGCCCGCACGGTCTCCAGCGCGAGCGCGTCCCACCCGGCGTCGTCGGTGGGCACCTCGTCCACCCCGGCCAGCACGTCGTGCAGGAACCGGCCGCAGTCCTCGGTGACGCCGAGGAACCGGGACCCGCCGCCGAGCAGCCCCGCGGCCAGCGCGCCCTGGATGGAGTCCGGCGCGGACAGGTGGGTCAGCCGGGTGACGATCGCGGTGGGGGTGAAGCCGTGGTCGGCCAGCGCGGCCAGCACGGCCTCGAACACCCGGGTCTCGCCGGGCGTCGGGCGGCGCTGGGTGGCCAGCCAGAACGCCAGCTCACCGAACCCGACGGTGCCCATGACGTCCGCGGCCAGGTCGTGGCCGAGCAGGGTGATCGTCTCCCGGCTGGAGGCGCCCAGCGCGGTGGGGTACTCCGGGGTGCTCACGTGTCCTCCCGGGGCCCGCCGAGCCACTTGCGCAGTTCGGTGCCGTGCTCGTCCAGCTCGGGCGGGGGCAGCCGGTAGCCGACCGGGGTCTCGGAGAACCGGATCGGGTGCCGGGTGGTGGGCACCGCCCGCTCGCCCTCGCCCACCTCGACGATCGGGTCCAGCCCGAACCGCTCGGCCATGGTGAACCCGCCGTCGATGGTGTTGATGGGCCCGCACGGCACCCCGGCGTCGACCAGCAGCTCGAACCACTCCACCGCGCCGCGGGTGGCCAGCCGCCCGGTCAGCACCGGGCGCAGCTCCTCGCGGTTCGCGGTGCGGTCGGCGTTGCGCACGAACCGCGGGTCGTCGGCCACCTCGGGGATGCCGAGCACCCCGCACAGCGCGCGGAACTGCCGGTCGTTGGCCGCGGCCACGATGATGTCGTTGTCCGCGGTCGGCAGCGGCTCGTAGGGGAAGACGCTGGGGTGGGCGTTGCCCATCCGGTAGGGCACCACTCCGCCCGCGGCCCACGCCGAGCTGTGGTTGACCAGCCCGGTCAGCGCCGAGGACAGCAGGTTGACCTCGACGTGCTGGCCGCGCCCGGTGGCGTCGCGGTGGCGCAGCGCGGCCAGGATCCCGATCACCGCGTGGTTGCCGGCCATCACGTCGAACACCGAGATCCCGGCCCGGTACGGCGGGCCGTCGGGGTCGCCGGTGAGGCTCATCAGCCCGGAGATGGCCTGCACCATCAGGTCGTAGCCGGGCACCTTCGCGCCCGGACCGGAGCCGAAGCCGCTGATCGAGGAGTAGACGATGCCCGGGTTGTCCGCCGCCACCGCGGCGTAGTCCAGGCCGAACTTGGCCATTCCGCCCGGGCGCAGGTTCTCGATCAGCACGTCGGCGCGCCGGGCCAGCTCGCGGGCCAGCCCGGCGTCGTCCGGGTCGCGCAGGTCGAGCACGACCGACCGCTTGCCGCGGTTGATGCCCAGGTAGTAGGTGGAGGTGCCGTCGCGTTCCGGCGGCGTCCAGGTGCGGGTGTCGTCACCGGTCGGCGGACCCTCCACCTTGACCACCTGCGCGCCCATGTCGGCCAGCAGCATGGTGGCGTACGGGCCGGCCAGCACCCGGGAGAAGTCGGCCACCAGGACGCCGGCCAGCGGTCCCGTGGCGACGTCCACGTCGTCTCCGGTCATCTGCGCCACCCCTCGTGTCCGATCTGCGGACAGTCGTCCGTTGATGCCGTCCTGGATTCTGCGCAGGCGCGCCGGTCGCGTCAACCGGTGGGCCGGGCGGCGACCGCCGACCGGGTGACCTGCGGGACGCTCTCCCGGCGCGCGAAGTCGGCGCTGATCTCGCCCGCGGTGTGCAGCAGCAGCGGCAGGTGGTGCTCCAGCAGGTGCTCGACGGGGGTCTCCGCGGCGTGGGTGTTCACGTTCAGCGCCGCGACCACCCGGCCCGAGCCGTCGCGCAGCGGTGCCGCGACCGACCGGATGCCCAGGGTGAGCTGCTGGTCGGTGAGGGCCCAGCCGCGGGCCCGGACCTCGCGCAGCTCGGCCTCGCGCTCCGCCCGGTCGGGCTGCCAGCGCGGGACGAGGCCCGACCGGGTGGGCTCGGCCAGCCGCGCGTGCACCTCGTCGGGGTCCAGCGCGGCCAGCAGGACCTTGCCCAGCGAGGTCTGCAGGGCCGGGAACCGGGTGCCGATCTGCACGGCCAGCGCGACGATCTTGGGTACCGCGACCCGGGCCACGTAGACGATGTCCGGCCCGTCCAGCTGGGCGACCGAGCAGGACTCGTCGGTGCGCTCGGACAGCCGCTCCATGTGCGGGCGGGCGACGTCCCACAGGCCCATCGAGCACACGTAGGCCACGCCCAGCTCCAGCACCCGGGGGGTGAGGGCGAACCCGGAGCCCTCGGCGCGCACGTAGCCCAGCTCGCGCAGGGTCAGCAGGATCCGCCGGGCGGTCGGCCGGGTCAGGCCGGTCGCGGTGGCGACCTCGGTGAGCGAGAGCGCCGGCCGCCCCGGCGGGAAGGCGGCGATCACCTCCAGGCCGCGGGCCAGCGCCTCGATGAAGTCCGGACCGGTCCCCGTGCGCGGCATCGGCTGCCCCTTCCCGTCGGCGGCAACCGCAGGGTAGACGTCCGTCCGGCTGGCGGACACCACCCTCCTGATGGGGATCCGCCGGTGGCGCCGTTGACAGCGGTGGCCAGGCGCGCGAGAGTTGCGCGCACAACTGACCGTAGAGCGGACAGGCGTCCGTCACTGCGTCGCAAAGGAGCGAAGGCTGTGGGCAATCCAGACGTCAGCGGGTCCCGGCCGCCGGTGGTGCTGCGCGGGGGCACCGTGCTCACCCTGGACGACAGCAAGCAGGTGCTCACCGACAGCGACGTGCTCGTGGTCGACGACCGGATCGCCGCGGTCGGCCCGCGGCTGGAGGTCCCGCCGGGCACCGTGGAGATCGACGCCACCGACGGCGTGGTGATGCCGGGCATGATCGACACCCACCGGCACATGTGGCAGACCGCGATGCGCGGCTACGGCGCGGACTGGACGCTCACCCAGTACTTCGTCTGGTACTACCTGGAGTCCGGCAAGCACTTCCGCCCCGAGGACGTGCACGCCGGCAACCTGCTGGCCGCCGCCGAGGCGATCGATGCCGGGGTCACCACCTGCGTGGACTGGTCGCACGGGCTGCAGACCGTCGACCACGCCGACGCCGCGGTGGACGCCCTGCAGGCCGTGCCCGGCCGGTTCGTGCTGGCCTACGGCAACATCCAGCAGCCGCCGGCGGAGTGGTCGGCCTCGCCGCAGTTCCGCGACTTCGTCGACCGGCGGATCTCCGGCGCCGGGTCGGCCGCGGACATGCTCGGCTTCCAGATGGCCTTCGACGTCACCGGCGACCCGGCGTTCCCGGAGAAGGGCGCCTTCGAGGTGGCCCGCGAGCTGGGGGTGCCGGTCACCACGCACGCCGGCGTCTGGGGTGCCACCAACGACGACGGCATCCGGCTCATGCACGAGAACGGGTTCATGACCCCGGAGACGGTCTACGTGCACGCGGCCACCCTGAGCGCGGACTCCTACCACCGCATCGCCGCCACCGGCGGCTCGATCTCGGTGTCCACCGAGAGCGAGCAGAGCGCCGGGCAGGGCTACCCCCCCACCTGGGCGATCTGCAAGTACGGCATCCCGGTGTCGCTGTCGATGGACACCAGCGTCTGGTGGAGCGGCGACCTGTTCTCGGCGATGCGCAGCACCCTGGGCGCCGACCGCTCGCGCGAGCACCTGGAGGCGCACGCCCGCGGCGACACGGTCACCCACTGCCGGCTGCGCGCCGACGAGGTCGTCGAGTGGGCCACCCGGGGCGGGGCGAAGGCGCTGGGCCGCGACGCCGAGCTGGGCAGCCTGGAGGTGGGCAAGAAGGCCGACGTGGTGCTGCTCAAGAACGAGCACTCGCCGGTGTCGTTCCCGGTGCTCAACCCCTACGGGCACGTGGCGTTCCAGGCCCAGCGCGGGGACGTGCACACGGTGCTGGTGGACGGGCGGATCGTGAAGCGCGACCACCGCCTGGTCGAGGTGGACCTGCCGGCGATCCGGCGCGAGGTCGAGGCCACCGTCGAGCACCTGCGCTCCACCCTGGGCGAGGACGCCTGGCGGCAGGGCATGAACCCGGACGTGCCGGAGACGAAGGTGCTGGACAACCCCTACACCTACACCGACTACCGCAGCGCCGACACCCACCGCGCCCGGTAGCGCCATCCCGAACCCCCGGGGCGCGCCGACACGTCGTCGGCGCGCCCCGTGTGTGTCACTCCTCCCGGTGAACCCGCTTGACCAGGTGCAACGGTCCGCCGACGGGGCGCGACGGGCAGGGCAGGCCAGTCGCCGGCCGCCTCGTCGGGGGAGAGCGCATGACCGCACCGCACGACCGCCCGCCCGCGGTCCGGCCGGGAGTGCCGGTCGTCCCCGCCCAGCGGTCCGCCCCGCCCGCCGTGGGGTGGCCGTCCACGCCGCCCCCCTCGGGGTGGGCGGCGGAGGCGCCGCCGCGGCGCTGGCCGTGGGTGACCGCCGGGCTCTCGCTCGGCCTGCTGATCGGCGGGGCGATCGGAACCGTGCTGGGCGGCACGGCGTTCCCGGCGGTCCGGGTGGCGAGCGGGCCGGTCGTGGAGCGGGTGGTCACGGTGGCGGCACCGGCCCCGCCGCCGGAGAGGATCACGATCACCGCGCCCGCCCCGGCGCCCGCACCGTCCGGGCCGCGCACCGCGTTCGGCGCCGGGGTGTGGGAGGTCGGGGTGGACGTCGCGGCCGGCAAGTACAAGTCCACCGGCACCGACGACTACGGCTGCTACTACGCGCGGCTGGCGCGCAACGACGGCACGCTGGCCGACATCATCACCAACGGGTTCACCCAGGGCCCGGCCACGGTCACCATCCTCGAGACCGACGGCTACTTCGAGACCTCCGGTTGTCGAGAATGGGTGCGGGTGCCCTGAGCGTGATTTCGCCGCGCTTTTCGGCGCAGTTCCTCGTCATCTTTCCGGTGAGCGGTGCTCCGTTGTGGAAACACCTGTACTCCGGAGGGGATGATCGATGCCGGGGTCGGGCCGTGATGATCAACTTCGGGCCCGCGCTCCCCGCCCGGCGCCGGACCGGTCCCGCACCTGCTGAGGTTTGGGCTCACTGCCGACTGGGTACGAGCGCCCCTCGTCAGGCCGTTATCGGAGCTTGATCGGGGCCCGCGGCCGGTACTGCCGCCGGGGGCCGCCTCCGGGGGTCGTATGCTTCGATCACCGATCGACCGGTCGGGGACGCTCCCGCCGGTCGGCAGACCAGAAGTGAAAGGCTCCCCTGGAATCGTGATTGCCGACGCGATGATTTTCCTCGCCGCTGTTCTCGCCGGGACCGGCGGTGCCTTGTTCGGCGCCCGGTTCGCCGACGCCCTGAACGTCCACCTGGGCCGGACGGCCCCGATCGACGACGACCCGGCGTAGCCCGGTCGTCGGTGGCCGGGGTGTTCTCGTACCTGTCCCACCTGGAGTGCTCCCGCACCGGCTCGCGGCACGACGCCGACGTCGTGCAGGGCACCTCGCCGGCCGGAGCGCCGCTGCTGGCCCGCTACGACCTGGAGCGGGCCGCGGCCGCGGTCACCCCGGCCGAGATCGCGACCCGGCCGCCGGACCTGTGGCGCTACCGGGAGCTGCTGCCGGTGCGCGATCCGGCGCGGATCGCGACGCTGGGGGAGGGCATGACCCCGCTGGTCGACCTGCCCCGGCACGGCGCCCGGCTGGGCGTGCCCGGCCTGCGGATGAAGGACGAGGGCCCGCTCCCCACCGGCACCTTCAAGGCGCGCGGCGCCGCGGTCGGCGTCTCGCGGGCCGCGGAGCTGGGCGTCACCGGTATCGCCCTGCCGACCAACGGCAACGCCGGCGCGGCCTGGGCGGCCTACGCGGCCCGGGCCGGGGCGGGCGCGCTGGTCGTGATGCCGGTGGATGCCCCGGAGATCACCCGGCGCGGCTGCGTGGTGGCCGGCGCCGAGCTGTACCTGGTCGACGGCCTGATCGGGGACGCGGGCGCGCTGGTCAAGTCGGCCGTGCCGGACAGGCCCGGGTACCAGGACGTCTCGACGCTGCGCGAGCCGTACCGGATCGAGGGCAAGAAGACGATGGGCTACGAGATCGTCGAACAGCTCGGCTGGCGGGCCCCGGACGTCATCCTGTACCCGACCGGCGGCGGGGTCGGGATCATCGGCATCCACAAGGCGCTGCGCGAGATGCGGGAGCTGGGCTGGCTGCGCGGCCCGCTGCCGCGGCTGGTGGCGGTGCAGGCGGCCGGCTGCGCGCCGATCGTCGAGGCCTTCGCCGCCGGGCTGGCCGAGAGCACCCCGCCGCCCGCGCCGCGGACGATCGCGTTCGGGATCACCGTGCCCAAGGCCCTCGGCGACTTCCTGGTCCTCGACGCCCTGCGCGCCACGGACGGGACCGCGGTCGCGGTGAGCGACGACGAACTCCTCGCGGCGCAGGCGGCCCTGGCCCGCGACGAGGGCGCCTGGGTGTGCCCGGAGGGCGCGGCCTGCTTCGCCGCGGTCGGGCAGCTGCGCGAGGCCGGCTGGCTGACCGGTGGCGAGGACGTGGTCGTGCTCAACACCGGCACCGGGCTGATCTACCCGGAGACGGTGCCGGTCGACGTGCCGGTGCTGGCGCGCGGCTCGGCGGTGCCGATGCCGGGCTGAGGGCCGGTCGCCCGGGCGCCGGTGCGCTCGGCGCCGATCCCGGCGGCGACCACGAACGCGATCCCGACCACCGGCAGCGCGCCGGGCACCTGGTGCAGCACGACCAGCCCGATGACCAGCGCGATCGCCGGCTCCAGGCTCATCAGCACGCCGGACGCGGCGGTGGTGAGCCGGCGCAGCGCCAGCAGCTCCAGGGTGAACGGGATGACGGGCAGCAGGACGGCCAGCCCCAGCCCGGCCAGCAGCAGTTCCGGGGTGAGGTGGCCGATCACCGACGGCCCGGCCACGGCGGTGGCCACGATCCCGGCCACCGGCATCGACACGGCCAGCCCGCGGAGGCCGGCCACCTCGTCGCCGACCCGCTGGGTCAGCAGGATGTAGGCCGCCCAGCAGGCCGCCGCGGCCAGCGCGAACGCGACCCCCACCGGGTCGACGGTGCCGTGCCAGGGCTCGGTGAGCAGCAGCACGCCCACCGCGGCCAGCGCCGGCCACACCACCCGGGCCCCGCGGCCGCGGAACGCCGCCACCCCGAGCGGGCCGAGGAACTCCAGCGCGCTGGCCGTGCCGAGCGGCAGCCGGGCCACGGCCTCCATGAACAGCAGGGTGACCCCGGCCGTCACCACCCCGAGCGCGACCGAGGCCAGCAGGCCCGAGCGGGTGTACCAGGACGGCCGCGGCCGCAGCAGCACGGCCAGCAGCAGCCCGGCCCAGGCCAGCCGCAGCCAGGCCGCGCCGGACGGCCCGACCTGGTCGAACAGCCCCACCGACACGGCCAGCCCGAGCTGGACGCAGAGCATGGCGCCGACCGCCATCGTCGCGCCGGTGGAGGAGGCCGACCGGCCGGTCGGGTACGTGGTCCTGGGCATGGCAACCAGTCAACGCAGCCAGACCGTCCATGTCCACGTGTTGATAGTGGACAAACCATTCAGGAATCCTGAACGATGTGGGGGTGGAGACCCGTCGCCTGCACCTGCTGCTGGAGCTGTCCCGGCTGGGCTCCATGCGCGCGGTCGCCGACGAACTCGGGGTCACCACCTCCACGGTCTCCCAGCAGATCGCGGTGCTGGCCCGGGAGGCGGGCACCGCGCTGGTCGAGCCGGTGGGGCGGCGGGTCCGGCTGACCCCGGCCGGGCGGCGGCTGGCCGAGCACGCGGTGACGATCCTGGCCGCCGTCGAGGCCGCCCGGCTGGACCTGGACCCGGACGGTGAACCGGTCGGGACGCTGCGCATCGCCGGCTTCGCCACGGCCGTGCGCCGGTCGCTGCTGCCGGTCGCGGCCGATCTGGCCCGCACCCACCCCCGGGTGCGGCCGGTCTTCCACGAGCACGAGCCGTTCGAGGCCTTCGCCCTGCTCGCGGCCGACGACGTCGACCTGGCCCTGGTCTACGACTACGACCTCGCACCCGCCCCGTTCGACTCGACGGTGGAGCCGACCCCGCTGTGGACGGTCCCGTGGGGCCTGGCCGTCCCGGCCGACACCGGGCCGGCGGGGCCCACTGCGCCTGCGGTGTTCGGCGGGCTGCGCGACCGGGCCTGGATCGTCAACTCCCGCAACACCGCCGACGAGCAGGTCGTCCGCACGATCGCCTCGATGGCCGGGTTCGAGCCCCGGATCGCCCACCGGGTCGACAGCCTCGACCTGGTCCAGGACCTGGTCGTGGCGGGGTTCGGGGTGGGGCTGCTGCCGAGCGACCAGCCGACCCGGCCCGGGGTGCGGCTGCTGCCGCTGGTGGCCCCGGACGTCGTCCTGCGGTCCTACGCCGTGGTCCGGCGGGGCCGGCACCGCTGGCCGCCGCTGGCCCTGGTCCTCGACCGGCTCACCGCGACCCCGACCGGCTGAGCGGTCCCCCTCCGGGCCGGATCCCGGCGGTCAGCCGGACGGCTCGGAGCCGGCGCCCGAGTCGACGCTCCCGCCGCTCCCGGTGCTCGGGTCATCGGCGGGGCGGTCCGGGTCGTCGTCCTCGGTGCGCCGCTGGTCGACCCGGTGCCCGAGCACCCGCTCCTCCAGGCGGTCCAGCGCCTCCGGGGCCTCGCCGGGCCCGGGGTGGTCCGGGTCGGTCATGGGGGGTCCTCTCGTCGCGCGCAGGTGGTGACCGGGTTCGGATACCCGGTGCGGCCGCCCGCCACCCACCGCCCGTCGCCGCTCGACGGCGTGTGACCGCAC
>JASLAP010000103.1 GCA_030147065.1 Pseudonocardia sp.
GGGCTGAGGGTTGGTCGGCTCGTTCGGTCCAGGTGGGCGAGAGTCACGTTCGTCCGGTGAGGCCGAGCGAGAGTCCCCTTCGTCCGACGGGGAGCGGTGATCAGTGGGCGGATGCCCGGTCCGCTCCGCCGGCCCGGTTGAGCGAGAGCCCCGTTGACTCGCCGGGGCCGAGCGAGAGCCCCTTTCGTCCGGCGATGGGGAGCGAGGGTCACTCTCGGCGTGCGGCGGACGGGGACCTGACGGCCGAGGGCCGGTCCGATCGCCCGGTGGAGTTGGGCGAGGGCGCCGCTGAGCGGGGCGGGAGTCCCGTGGGGACGGCGAGGCACGGTGAGGGTCGGGTCGGGTCGGTGAGGTTCGGGGAGGGCATCGGGCGGGGGGCGGAGCTGCCGCCGGGTGAAGGGCGCGCTGGTCCGGTGGTGTCGGACCAGCGCGCCGCCCGCCCGGTTCCCGAGGGCGGTCGTGCCACCCGCTCCCCGGACCCCGACGCCCCACCGGTCGCCGCCGGTGGACGTGCGGCCCCCGCGCCGCCGCTTCCGGACGAGCGGCGCGTCCGCCCGACGGGGTCGGACGAGCGCGCCGCCCGGTCGGCGTCGCTGGGGGAGGTGGTCGGCCCGGGCATCGGCGGGGAGGGGACGCCGCCGGTGCCCGAGCAGTCCGTGTCGCGACCGCCCGGCCCGCCCGAGGTGCTGGTGCCGGTGCCGCGCTACCACGAGCCCGGGGCCGCGAACTTCGTCGGCGGCGGGTCGGGCGGTGGACCCCCCGTACCACCGCCCGACGCCGACCGTCCCGGTCGCCGCCGCCGCGAGCCCTGACCCGCGGGGCGGGCGGTCAGCCCTTGACCGCCCCGGCCAGGCCGCCGACCATCCGCCGCTCCGCGATCAGGAAGAACAGCAGCGCCGGCAGCATGGACAGCGCGGTGAAGGCCAGGATCTTGGCCGTGTCCTGGGCGTACTGCGAGCTGAACGCCGCGGTGCCCAGCGGCAGGGTGTAGTCGGCCTCGTCGCTGAGCACCAGCAGCGGCAGCAGGTAGGCGTTCCAGCTGTTCACCACGGCCAGCACCGACACGGTGATCAGGGCGGGCCGGGACAGCGGGAGCAGGATCCGGAACAGGAACCCCAGCCGGCCGCAGCCGTCGATGGTCGCGGCGTCCTCCAGCTCGCCGGGCACGTTGCGCATGAACGGCCGCAGGATCACGATTGTCACCGGCAGCGCGAAGGCCGCCTGCGGGATCGCCACCGCCAGCAGCCCGCCCAGGTCGAGGTTCCGCAGCAGCAGGTAGAGCGGCAGGATCGCCACCGTCGCCGGGAACAGCAGCCCGAGCACGAAGAAGCTGTAGAGCGCGTCGCGCCCGGGGAACTCCATCCGGGACAGCGCGAACGCCGCCAGCGCGCCGCTGCCGACGGCCAGCACGGTCGTCAGCGTCGCCACGATGATGCTGTTGGCGACCTGCCCCCAGAACGCCCCGGCCGCCGCCACCTCGGCGTAGTTCTCCGGTACCCACGGGTCGGGCAGGGCCAGCGGGTTCTGCGCGATCTGCCCGGTGGAGCGGAACCCGCCGAGCATCACGTAGACGATCGGGGCGATGGTGAGCGCGGCCACCGCCAACGCGATCGCGTAGACCAGCGGGGTGGACGGCCGGAACCGGTCCCGCGCGGGCTTCTCCGGCCCGGCCGCGGCCGGTCGTTCCGCGGTCTTCACGGCGGTCGTCATCGGACCCCTCCGGTCAGCGCGCCCTCGGTGTCGCGGCGCAGCACGTAGCGCTGGTAGAGCAGGGCGAACGCGAAGGCGATCACGAACAGCACCACCGCGACGGCACTGCCGTAGCCGATCTGGCCGCGCTGGAACCCGCGTTCGATCAGGAAGGTGGCCATGGTCGACGACGCGTTGGCGGGGCCGCCGCCGGTCATGATCCACACCAGGTCGAACAGCTGCAGCGAGCCGATCACCGACAGGAAGATCCAGATCCGGATGGTCGGGCCGAGCAGCGGCAGCGTCACGTTGCGGAACCGCTGCCAGGCGTTGGCCCCGTCGATGGTGGCCGCCTCCAGCAGGTCGTTGGGCACACCCTGCAGACCGGCCAGGAACAGGATGATCGCGAACCCGAGGTACTTCCAGGTGATCACCACGAACAGCGTGTAGAGCACCAGGTCCTGGTCGGCCAGCCAGAGCTGGGCCCAGCTCTCCAGGCCCACCGCGGCCAGCATCCGGTTGACCGGGCCGTCCGGCAGCAGGATCAGCGACCACCCGATGGCCGTGACCACCTCGGAGAGCACGTAGGGCGCGAACAGGATCGTCCGCAGCACCCCGCGCCCGCGCAGCTTGCGGTTGAGCAGCAGGGCCAGGGCGAGCCCCAGCGGCAGCTGCACCAGCAGCGACAGCACGACCAGGGTCAGGTTGTTCCCGACCGCCCGCTGGAACACCGGGTCGCCGGCGGCCCGCAGGTAGTTCTCGACCCCGACGAAGTCGTCCAGCGGTTCCAGGCCGTTCCAGTCGAACATGCTGTAGTACAGGGCCATCAGCATCGGGACGAT
>JASLAP010000617.1 GCA_030147065.1 Pseudonocardia sp.
GCCGGGCGACGGGTCCTCGGACACCCGTGCGGCGGCTCACGCCGGTCCGTCCTCGACGGCGCGGCGCACGTCCTCCTCGCGCGGCGGCCCGGCGTCGCGGCGCAGCCAGAGGAAGAACTCCACGTTGCCGGCCGGTCCGGGCAGCGGGCTGGCGACCACCCCCGCCGTCCCCCAGCCCAGCCCCGCGGCCGCTCGCGCCACCTGCAGGACGGCGTCCTGCCGGTGGGCCGGGTCGCGCACCACGCCTCCGGCGCCGAGCCGCTCGCGGCCGACCTCGAACTGCGGCTTGACCATGGGCAGCAGGTCGGCCTCGCCGGTGGCGCACGAGGTGAGGGCGGGGAGCACCAGGCGCAGGGAGATGAACGACAGGTCCGCGACGACGAGGTCCACCGGGCCGTCCGTCCGCTCCGGCGTGAGCGTGCGGACGTTGGTCCGCTCTAGCACCGTCACCCGCTCGTCGGTCCGCAGGGACCAGGCCAGCTCGCCGTACCCGACGTCGACCGCCACCACCTGCCGGGCCCCGCGGCGCAGCAGCACCTCGGTGAAACCGCCGGTGGAGGCGCCGGCGTCCAGCGCCCGGCGACCCTCGACGGGGACCGGAAAGGCCTCCAGGGCGCCGAGGAGCTTGTGCGCGCCACGGGAGACCCAGCTGGGCGCGTCGGGGTCGGTGCGCACGAGGACGGGGGTGTCGGCGTCAACGCCGCTGGCCGGTTTGGTGGCCGCCCGACCGGAGACGGCGACCCGCCCCTCGGCGATCAGGGCGACGGCGTGCTCGCGCGAGCGGGCCAGCCCCCGCCGCACGAGCTCGGCATCGAGCCGGCTGCGGCGGACCATCAGAGCTGGTCGATCGTGCCGAGTTCGCGCTGCAGCCGGGCGTGCTCGGCCTCGAAGACGGCGACGTGCTCGGCGACCGGCAGCCGATCCAGGCCGGGAACGGCCGAGCCGTGGGCGGCGGCGCGGCCGGCCGTCTGCGCCACGACCTGCACCGTGCCGGGAGCGGCCGGCGCCGTCCCGGCCCACCTGCCGGGCCGGGGCGGACCCGGTACCGGTCGTGGTCGGTCGGGCTCGGTCATCGCTGGCCTCTCGGGTGGACGGGCACGGCGGAGGAGGTCGCCGGCAGGGCCTCGGGGGGCGGCGGCCCGGGCCCGGCCCGGTGCCACTCCCCCCGGCCCGGAGGGTACCGGCCGGGGCCGACGCACACGGGTTGCCGGCGGACGCTAGCGTTCGGCCGCCCGGTTCCCGAACGCGATGGAGGCGTGCCCGCGTGGCCACCATGGAGCAGTGCATCACCGCCCTGGAGGGCATCCTCGGCGACCTCGCGGCCAAGCCGGCGGCCCAGGGGCTGGACCGCAGCCTGTCCTGCCGGCTGACCGATCTCGAGCAGACCGTACGGGGCCGGCTGGCCCGGGGTTCGGTGCGCGATCTGCGGGCCGAGCCCGACGGCCAGTCGCTGGAGAAGGCCGACATCCGGCTCACCATGAGCAGCGACGACCTCCTCGCCCTGACCGACGGCCAGCTCTCGTTCGGCCCGGCCTGGGCGTCGGGGCGGGTGAAGTTGGAGGCCGGGCTGCGCGACATGCTCCGGTTGCGCACGCTGCTCTGAGGAAGGACCCTCCTGTCCCTCGCTCGCAGCGCGCGGCGGGGCCCTGGAGGGCCGTACCGACCACCGGGCCGGTCAGGACGGCAGTCCCCACGCTCGCAGCATCGCCGCAGCCTCGTCGGTCGGGGCCACTCGCGCCGGCGCGGCCGCTCCGGGGTGCCGGGTCCAGTGCGCGACGCACAGCGCACGCAGCCCGTCGAGCCCGTCGGTGTCCGCGGGCGGGCCGGCCGCGTCCCGGCTCAGCCGCAGCGCCCCGTCGCCGGCCCGGACCGACCACTCCCCGCAGCGCCACCGCCCGTCCTCGGTGACGACCGCCGGGTGGACGGTCAGCAGTCCGCCGGCATCCGGCGCGAGCAGGTCCGGTCGCTGCTCGGGGGCGGCTGCCAGCAGGATCTCCGGGTCGGTCACGCCGGTGAGGACCAGGAGGGTCGCCGCTCCCGCGCGGCGACCGCCTTCGACGTCGGTGTCCAGCCGGTCACCCACGACCACGGGACGTCGCGCTCCCGTGCGGCGGACGCACTCGGCGTGCATGGCCGGGTCGGGCTTGCCGGTCACCAGCGGGGGCCGGCCGGTGACGGCGCTGACCACGCCCACCAGCGCGCCGTTGCCCGGCAGCGGCCCCCGCGGCGAGGGGATGGTGGCGTCGGCGTTGGTCGCGACGTGCTCGGCGCCGTTGCGGACCGCCACCACGGCCTCGGCCAGCTCGACCCATCCGACGTCGCGGCCGTAGCCCTGCACCACGGCGAGCGGTTCTTCCTCCGCCCGGGTGACCACGGTGAGCCCTGCCGCGCTGAGTGCAGCGGCCACGCCCGGTCCAGCGACCGGCAGGTCGCGGGCGCCGACGCCCAGGCTCTGCGCGACGACCGTGGCCGCCGCATGGGAGCTGGTGATCACCTCGGGTGCGCGGGCGGGG
>JASLAP010000693.1 GCA_030147065.1 Pseudonocardia sp.
GGCCCGCTCGCCGACGATCTGCAGCTGGGTGACCGCGTTGGGCCGCTGGAGGTCGCAGGCGACCAGCAGCGGGGCGTGCCCCTGGCCCTTGAGCCAGTGCGCGAGCTTGCCGGCCAGCGTGGTCTTGCCGGAGCCCTGCAGACCGGCGAGCATGATCACGCTCGGCGGCTCCTTGGCCAGCCGGATGCGCCGGGTCTCACCGCCCAGCACGGCGACCAGCTCGTCGTTGACGATCTTGACGACCTGCTGGGCGGGGTTCAGCGCACCGGACACCTCGGCGCCCTTGGCGCGCTCCTTGACCCGGGCGATGAAGCCGCGGACCACCGGCAGCGCGACATCGGCCTCCAGCAGCGCGATGCGGATCTCGCGCGCCGTGGTGTCGATGTCGGCCTCGGAGAGCCGGCCCTTGCCGCGGAGGTTGGCCAGGGTCGCGTTGAGCCGCTCGGAGAGGGTGTCGAACACCCTGCCCAGCCTACTGGGGTCGGGTCGGGGCACGCTCCACCGGAGCGGCACCGGGCGGCGGGCCGCTGCCCGCGGCGGCATCGGGGTCCGGTCCGGTGTCCAGGACCAGGCCGCTGCGGGCGGTGTCGCGGTCGAGCACCGTGACCGTCGCCCAGCCGGGCGCCGCCGCGGCCGCCCGCAGCCGGGCGGTGGCGGCCGCGGCGCGCTCGGCGTGCCCCGCGAACGACGACCCGGGCACCACCCGGCCCCGCTCGCGCTGCCCGCGCAGCGCCTCGGCCGGGTCGACGTGCAACCACAGCAGGTGCGGGGTGCGCCCGGTCAGCCGCGCCAGTCGGGCCACCACGGCGCGCGTGCCGGCGCCGGTGGCGGGCAGGTGCACCACCACGGTCGGGGCCGTGGACAGCGCCGCGGCGACCACGCCCAGCCGGTGCCACAGGTGGACCAGGGGCCGGTACCAGCGGTAGGGCAGCGGCCGCAGGGCCGCACCGAGCCGGTCCCGGTAGCGGTCGGAGTCCAGCACCCGCAACCCGGGACGGACCGGCAGCCCCCGCAACAGCGTCGACTTCCCCGCCCCCGGCATGCCCGCGACGAGCAGCAGGGCGCGGCCCGGCACCGCGAGCCTGGTCACGAGGGGAAAACGTACGCTCCACCCGGTTCGTTCCGTGTCCGGGTCCGGCCCCGCGGGTGAGCCCGCGCGCGGGACCCCGCCGCAGCCGGTCAGCGCGCGGCGGCCAGCACCGCGGCCCCGATCCGGGACCGGTCCCGGGCCCCCAGGTCGGGCTCGCAGTCCAGGCAGAACGAGTCGACGACCGAGGCGCCCAGGGTCGCCACCCGGGCCCAGCGCAGGCCGACCCCGCAGTCCTCCAGGGCCCCGGCCACCCGGTGCAGCAGCCCGATCCGGTCGGTCCCGCGCAGCTCCAGCACGACCGCGCCGGTGGCCTCGTCGTCGAACCACAGCACCCGCGGTGGTGCCGGCGGCTCGCCGACCGGGGTCATCGGCGCGTAGTCGCGCTCCTTGCGGGCCAAGGCCTCGTCCAGGGCCAGCGAGCCGTCCACCGCCCGGGCCAGGTCCGAGCGCAGCAGCGCCGGGTCGGGCAGCCCGCCGAACCGGGGGGACGCGGTGAAGGTGAAGATCGCGGTGCCGGCCTCGGTGCGCAGCTCGGCGGCGTGCACCTCCAGCGAGTGCAGGGCCAGCACCCCGGTCGCCGCGGCGAGGGCGCCCGGTCGGTCCGGCACCGCCACCACCAGCGCGGCGGGGGTGTCCTCGCCGTCCAGGTGGATCCGCGGGCGCCCGTCCGCGGCGACCTCGTCGACCAGCTTGCGCTCGGTCTCGGTGGGGCTGGCCGGGGCGGGCAGCGCCTCGCCGGCCAGCAGCGCCCGGCAGCGCAGCACCAGGTCGCCGATCAGCGCCTGCTTCCACGGGCCCCACACCCCCGGCCCGGTGGCCAGCGAGTCGGCCTCGGCCAGCGCGGCCAGCAGGTCGAGCAGCAGCGCGCCGCCGCCGGGAACCGCGTCCTCCAGGGTGTCGACCACGCGGGTCACGGTGGCCGGGTCGTCCAGGTCGCGGCGGGTGGCGGTGTGCGGGAGCAGCAGGTGGTGGCGGACCATCGCACCGAGCACGTCGACATCGGCCTCGGTCAGCCCGAGCCGGCGCCCGACCTGCCGGGCCAGCGACTCGCCGACCACCGAGTGGTCCCCGCCGCGGCCCTTGCCGATGTCGTGCAGCAGGCTGCCGACCAGCAGCAGGTCCGGCCGGGCGACCCGGGTGGTCAGCCGGGCGGACCGGGCGCAGGTCTCGACCAGGTGCCGGTCGACGGTCCACACGTGCGCCCGGTCGCGCGGGGGCAGGTCGCGCACCGCGCCCCACTCCGGGAACAGCCGCCCCCAGAGCCCGGTGCGGTCCAGCGCCTCCACCACGTCGACCAGCGGCCGGCCGGTGCCCAGCAGCGAGAGCAGCTCGCCCAGCGCCGGGCGGGGCCAGGGCTCGCGCAGCTCGGGAGCGGTGTCGGCGAGCCGGTGCAGGGTGCCGGCGGCGACCGGCAGCCCGGTGCGCGCCGCGGTGGCGGCCACCCGCAGCACCAGCCCCGGGTCGCGGGTGGCCGAGGCGTCCCGGGCCAGCACCACCTCGCCGGCGTGCTCGACCACACCGGTGTCCAGCGGGCGGCGCACCGGTGCGCGGCGCGTTCGGCGCTGCCCCGCCGGGGCCTGGCCGCGCTGCGCC
>JASLAP010000753.1 GCA_030147065.1 Pseudonocardia sp.
GTGGAGGCGGCCGCCCGGGCCGACCGGCCGGACGTCGCCCGGGCCGCGGCGGACCGGTTCGCCCGCTGGGCCGAGCAGGTGGACCGGCCGTGGGCGCGGGCGGTCGCCCTGCGCTGCCGGGCGCTGGTGAGCGACGGGCCCGCGGCCGGTGCGCTGTTCGCCGAGGCGGTGGCCCGGCACCGCAGCGACCCCCGGCCGGGTGCCGGTCCGGGCAGCCGCGGCGGGTCCCGGCCGTTCGAGCGGGCGCGCACCGAGCTGGCGCACGGGGAGTGGCTGCGCCGCAACCGGCAGCGGGCCGCGGCCCGGGCGCCGCTGCGCTCGGCCTGCGAGACCTTCGACGACCTGGGTGCGGCGCCGTGGGCGGCGCGGGCCCGGGCCGAGCTGCGGGCCACCGGGGAGAGCCGGGCCGATCCCCCGCCGGACGGACCGGTCGCGCTGACCCCGCAGGAGCTGCAGGTGGTCCGGCTGGCCGCGGAGGGGCTGAGCAACCGGGAGATCGGCGCGCAGCTGTTCCTCAGCCCGCGCACCGTGGGCTACCACCTGCACAAGGCGTTCCCCAAGCTCGGGGTGGCCTCGCGGGCCCAGCTGGCCCGCCTGGAGCTGCCGGCCTGAGCCCGCTCAGCCCGCCCCGACGTCGACCAGCTCGGCGGTCAGCAGCCGGGTCACCGTGGTGCGCATGATCTCGGTGCACCGCGGCACGTCGAGCTGGAAGTCGTCGCGCAGCACCGACCACCACGACCAGCTGGCGCTCGCGGTGAGCGCCAGCAGCACGTCCTCGCGGCGCTCCCCGGCCCGGTCGAGCTCGGCCCCGAACACCCCCTGGACGTCCTCGGCGATGCGGTCCAGGAAGCGGCGGCGGTTGTGCCGCAGGGCCGCCGAGAACGGCTCGCGCAGCCGGTTGGCCCGGGCGAACGGGGCGATGTCCTCCAGCAGCCCGGCGCGCTGGGCGCAGAACCGGTCGATCCGCTCGGCCAGCGGCCGGTCGGCGGGGATGTCGGTGACCCGCGCGTCCTGGCGGGCGAGCAGCAGCTCGCCGGTGGCCTCGTAGAGGGTCTCCAGGTCGGTGAAGTTCGCCCACAGGGCCCGGACCGAGGTGCCGGCCCGGGCGGCGATCTGGGCCCCGGTCGGCTTGTGCTCCCCCTCCTTGATCAGCGCGACGAAGGCGCTGATGATCGCGGCCCGGGTCCGCTCACCGCGGGCCCGACGTCCGTCCATGGTGGAGGGATCCGGTGGCTCCAGAGTCGTCACACCGTCCATTGTCGGCCCTTCGTCACCGCACGAACACAGCCGCGGCGGCCGGATCCTGGTGGATCCGTCCGCCGCGGCCGCGAGCCGGACCGGCCCGGGGGGCGACGCCGGTCCCGCCGTGGGGAGCGGTCGCTAGCCGATCGGGCAGCTCACCCGCGAGTCGGACAGCGGGCTGCGCAGACCGGTACTCGGCGCCGGGCACAGGAACTGGTCGTAGCGGGTGTCGTTGTCGACGAACCGCTTGAGCCAGGCGATCGAGTACTTGGCGATGGTGGTGTTGGAGCGGTTCGGCGCGAAGTGGCTGGCGCCGTCGAGCTCCAGGTAGGCGCGCTCCTCCGCGCGGGTCAGCGTGTCGTGGAACGGGATGGCGTGGCTCCGCGGCGGCGCGACGGTGTCGTTCTCCGCACCGATCATCAGGGACGCGGCCTCCACCTCGGGCCAGGTCTTGTCCGCGTTCCACGGGGTGAGGCCGACGACCGCCTCGATGGACCGGCGGGTCTTGGCCGCCTCCAGGCTTCCGCCGCCACCCATCGAGTGGCCCATGACCGCCTGCCGGCTGGGGTCGATCCGGTCGCGGACCGAGGCCCGCTGGATGGCGAAGTCCAGCGCCGCCAGCAACTGGTCACCGCGCCGGCTGGGCTGGTCGACGTTGGACTGGGTGTTGAAGCTGATCACCACGAAGCCCTGCGAGGCGATCCGCGGGCGCAGCCAGGCGACGGTGGACTCGCTCTGGGTGTAGCCCGGCGCGATCGCGACCACGCCGAAGGTCCCCTCCGACCGGGTCGTCGGGTAGGTGATGTTCGCCGAGCCGAATCCGGGGGTGGCCAGGCCGGACACCGATTCGGTCGCGGTGGCGAACGGACCGGTGCTGGCCTCGATGCTGGACTCGGTCGGGGCCGGTCCGCGCTGGAAGGGGTTGGCCTGCGCGTGGGCCGTGGCAGCGGGAGCGAGTGCCATGGTCAGCGCGGTGAGGCCGGCCAGGACCGCGGCCCGGACCGCCCGGCGGCGAGTGCGCAATGACGACGTCGTCATCATGACTCCGTTCGGTGATGAATCGTGCACAGTGGGGGAGCAATGCGCACTGATAGTGCATGTTTAACCCGCGTGAGGTCAATACCCCGTCCCGGGCCGGACCCGGGCACCCCGTCCGGCGGCCGCCCGGCGGCGCCCTAGGCTGGCGCTGTGGCCAGCGACATCGTCCCGATCCAGCTCTCGCTCACCGACGGCGATCTCGTCACGCTGTGGGCGCCGCGGTGGCGCGAGGACGGCGAGGAGTGGGAGGCCTTCCTCGGCGACGACGAGGGCCTGTTCGCGTTCCCGACCGTCGCGCACCTGGCCGCGTTCGTCCGCACCGCCACCGAGCACGACCTCGTCGACCACCCGGCCTGGTCGGTCGTGCCGGACCTGAGCGTGCCCGAGCTGACCCCGGAGGAGGTCCAGCGCTACGACATCGTCGGCGTGCCGGAGCTGGTCGCCGGGCCGGTCGACACCTGGACGGTCGGCGAACTGGCCGAGATCACCGACATGATCCGGTCCATCGCCGACGTCTGCGAGCTGGACGCGGTGACCGAGGTGCTGGACTCCGCGCCGGCGTTCGGCCTGCTCCGCCAGGGCACCCTGCCGTTCGTCGGGCGCGAGGGCGAGCGGCTGTGGACCCAGCTGATGGACACCGTCGCCGAGCGCTGGGACGACGTCGTCGACGCGCTGGACGACCTGGTCGACGTCCCGGACGTGGACCCGGCCGCACTGGCCGCGGCGCAGAAGGAGCAGCAGGTCGCCGACGAGGTCGACGACGAACCGACCCTGGGCCCCGCCGACGAGGGCACCACCGTCGTGCCGGACGAGCCGTCCGGGCCGCGCGGGTTCTGGGAGGAGGTCGGCATCGACCCGATCCGGATCGTCTGCCGGGACGGGGAGTTCCTCACCCTGCGCTGCTACCTCGACGAGGCCCCGGTGTTCCTGGGCTCGGCCGGCCGGATCGACGTGTTCACCTCCGAGCGGGCGCTGACCCGCTGGCTGGCCGGCGACGGCGCCGAGGGCCACGACCTGGTGGTCGCCTCGACCTGGCCGGAGATCGTCGAGCGGGCCGGGGTCGGCGAGCTGGAGGTCGAGGTCGACGAGCTGAACACCTACCCGCTCACCGACCTGGACGCCGACATCGCCGAGGGCACCCTGAACATCGACCCCACCCAGCTGGAGCTGGCCACCGAGCTGCTGCTCGACGTCGGCGCCTGGGCCGGCGACGAGGAGCCGCGCGAGGCGCTGGCCGAGTCGCAGCCGCTGGGCTGGCTGGTGTCGTTCGTGACCCGCCCGGACCCCACCCGGCTGGCCCCCGGCCCGCCGTTCGACGCCGAGGCGGCCCGCTTCCGCGAGCTGGTCGACCACCTCCTCGAGCGCTTCCGCCAGCACTGAGCCACCGGCCCGCCGTCCCCGCCCGTCAGGTCATGAGGGCGGCGTAGCCGGGCTTGATCACGTCGTTGATCAGGGCCAGCCGCTCGTCGAAGCCGATGAACGCGGACTTCATCGCGTTCACGGTGAACCACTGCAGCCGGTCCCAGCCGTAGCCGAACGTCTCGGCCAGGGCGGTCAGCTCGCCGCTCACCGACACGTCGGACATCAGCCGGTTGTCGGTGTTCACGGTGACCCGGAACCGGAGGTCGGTGAGTAGCCCGATCGGGTGGTCGCCCACCGACTTGGCCGCACCCGTGTGGACGTTGGAGGTCGGGCACATCTCCAGCGGGATGCGCTTGTCCCGGACGTAGGCGGCCAGCCGGCCCAGCGACGCCCGGCCGTGCTCGTCGACGGTGATGTCGTCGACGATGCGCACCCCGTGCCCGAGCCGGTCGGCCCCGCACCACTGCAGCGCCTCCCAGATCGAGGGCAGCCCGAAGGCCTCCCCGGCGTGGATGGTGAAGTGCGCGTTCTGCTGGCGCAGGTACTCGAAGGCGTCCAGGTGGCGGGTGGGCGGGAAGCCGGCCTCGGCGCCGGCGATGTCGAAGCCGACCACGCCGGTGTCGCGGTAGCGGATGGCCAGCTGGGCGATCTCCTTGGACCGCGCGGCGTGCCGCATGGCGGTGAGCAGGCAGCCGACCCGGATCCGCCGGCCGCGCTGCGCGGCCCGCGCCGAACCGACCCGGAACCCCTCCAGCACCGCCTCGACCACGGCGTCGAGCTCCAGGCCGCCCTCGACGTGCAGCTCGGGGGCGAACCGGACCTCGGCGTAGACGACCCCGTCGGCCGCCAGGTCCTCGGCGCACTCGGCGGCCACCCGGACCAGCGCGTCGGGGGTCTGCATGACCGCGACGGTGTGCCCGAACCCCTCCAGGTAGCGCACCAGCGAGCCGGAGTGCGAGGTGGCCAGGAACCAGGCGGCCAGGCCGGCCTGGTCGCGGCTGGGCAGCGCGTCGTACCCGACGGCGTCGGCCAGCTCCAGGACGGTGGCCGGGCGCAGCCCGCCGTCCAGGTGGTCGTGGAGCAGCACCTTGGGGGCGTCGCGGACGGTGTCGAGGTTCAGCGGCACGGGCACAGGAGCACGCTAGAACACCCGGGTCGGTCAGCGCCGTCGCCGTCGCTCTTACGCCGGAAGAATGATAAGAGGACCGAATGGGGTGCGGCCGATGGTGGCCGGCGCCCCTCGCTACGCTGCCGACGCCCGTCCCGTGCCCGGTGCTCCCACCACCGGACGCCGGCCCGGCCCCGTATCCCGGCTCAGAGGAAGCTCCCCGCCGCCATGAGCAATGACCCGAACCAGTCCTTCGACCGCATGCGCGGCATGCTGGTGCGCGCCGCCGAGATCCGCGACAGCGAGCAGCAGCAGATCTTCGACTCGCTCGACGAGATCCACGCCCGGCTGGCCGCGCTGGACGCCCTGGGCACGGTGCGCAAGCGGCTCACCGAGCTGCCGGACCGGACCGAGGTCAGCGTGCTGGCCGAGCGGCTGGACGAGACCGTGGCCAAGCTGGACGCCCAGGACGCCACGCTGGCCTCGGTGATGCGCGCGGTCGAGTCCCTGCCCGACCGGCTGGCCAAGCAGTTCGCCCAGCTCGACGGCCGCCTCGACGGCATGGCCGGGCGGCTGGAGGGCGTCTCCGGCCGGATGGACGGCCTGGACGACCGGCTCGGCGGGCTGCACAAGCGGTTCGACGAGATCGGCAGCCGGATGGACCGCCAGGAGATGCGCCTGGACGCGATGCCCAGCTCGGTCGGCAACCCGATCAAGGAGCGGGTCGACGGGATCGACCGCTCGGTGCGCGAGCAGCTCGACGCGGCCGTGCGCGGCTTCGAGGAGACCGGCGAGGGCCTGCGCAACCTGCTCGGCGACACCGGCATCGGGCTGCACCGCAGGCTGGAGGAGCTGGCCGGGCGCCCGGCCGTCGACCCGACCGAGCCGCTCAACGGCCTGGCGAGCCGGCTGGAGTCCCTCGCCGCCAAGCTCGACGACCTCACCTCCCGGCTGGACCTGCTGGAGGAGGGCCTCGGCGGCCGGCTGGGGCACTTCGGCGGCACCATCGAGGAGCGGATCGGCAAGCTGGAGTCGGTGCTCGGCGACCGCCCCGACACCGTGGCTCTGCGCGAGGTGGTGGAGCGGGCCAACGAGCAGTCCGAGCGCCGCAACGCCGGCCAGCTGGACGAGGCGATGGCCACCTTCGCCGAGCTGATCCTGGGTCGCGGCGGCTCGGCGCAGGCCCCGCCGCCCCCGCCCCGCCCGGCCGCCCGGCGCTCGCGCAAGGTCGCGGTCAAGTCGCCGAACGGCCACGGGCCCGCCGACACCGTCGCCGACGACCCGGACGACGAGTACAAGTAGGTCGGAGCGGCGGGCGCGCCTCCGGGCGCGCCCGCCTTCGGCCACCGGGGCGGCTGCGGCTACTGCTTCACCGTGGCCAGCACCAGCTCGCGCCGCGGCCCGATCTCGTCGGTCACCCCCACCGCACCACCCGCGGGACCGGCCAGCGCGGCCCGGGCCCAGCCCAGCGCGTCCGGGGTGTCGGTGTGCAGCTCCAGCAGCGGTTGCCCGGCCTCGACCGCGTCCCCGGGGTCGGCCAGCAGCAGCACGCCGGCCGCGGCCTGCACGGTGTCCTCCTTGCGGGCCCGGCCCGCCCCCAGCCGCCAGGCCGCGGTCCCGACGGCCAGCGCGTCGCAGGCGAACGTCCCGGCCCGGTCGGCGGTCACCGTCTCGACGTGCGCAGCGGTGGGCAGCGGGGCGGCCGGGTCGCCGCCCTGGGCCGCGATCATCCGCTCCCAGACCGGGTAGGCCTCGCCCGCGGCGAGCACCGCGGCCGGGTCGACGTCGGTGATCCCGGACAGCGCGAGCATCTCCCGGGCCAGCGCCACGGTCAGCTCGACGACGTCGGCCGGCCCGCCGCCGCGCAGCACCTCGACCGACTCGGCGACCTCCAGCGCGTTGCCGACCGCCCGCCCCAGCGGCACCGACATGTCGGTGAGCAGCGCGGTGGTGGCCAGGCCGTGGTCGCCGCCGATCCGGACCATCGTCTCGGCCAGCTCGCTCGCCCGCTCCAGGGTGCGCATGAACGCCCCGGAGCCGACCTTGACGTCCAGCACCAGCCCGCCGGTGCCCTCGGCGATCTTCTTGCTCATGATCGAGCTGGCGATCAGCGGGATGGACTCGACGGTGCCGGTGACGTCGCGCAGGGCGTAGAGCTT
>JASLAP010000744.1 GCA_030147065.1 Pseudonocardia sp.
GTGGTCGATGGAGCTGAACACGGTGGCCGGGTCGTAGGCGTCCAGGAACGCGCACGGGCCGTAGTCGATGGTCTCGCCGGAGATCGTGGTGTTGTCGGTGTTCATCACGCCGTGCACGAAGCCGACGAGCATCCACCGGGCCACCAGCGCGGCCTGGGCGTCGACCACGCGGCGGTACAGCTCCAGGTACGGGTCGGCCGTGTCGGCGGCCCCGGGGTGGTGGCGGGCGATGGCGTGGTCGGCGAGCGCGCGCAGCACGTCCCGGTCGCCGGAGGCGGCGGCGTACTGGAAGGTGCCCACACGCAGGTGGCTCGCGGCGACGCGGCAGAGCACCGCGCCCGGCAGCGGGCCCTCCTGGCGCAGCACCCGCTCACCGGTGGCGACGACCGAGAGCGCCCGGGTCGTCGGGATCCCGAGGCCGTGCATGGCCTCGCCGGTCAGGTACTCCCGCAGCATCGGGCCCACCGCGGCCCGGCCGTCGCCGCCGCGGGCGAACGGTGTCCGCCCCGAGCCCTTGAGGTGCAGGTCGCGCCGGCGGCCCGCGACGTCGAGCACCTCGCCGAGCAGCAGTGCCCGGCCGTCGCCCAGGCGCGGCACGTACCCGCCGAACTGGTGACCGGCGTAGGCCTGCGCGACCGGGGTGACCCCGTCCGGCAGCCCGTGGCCGAGCAGCAGCGACACCCCTGCCGGCTCCCGCAGCTCGGCGGCGTCGACCCCCAGCTCGGCGGCCAGGCCCTCGTTGAGCACCAGCAGTTCCGGCGCGGGTGCCGGTGCCGCGGTCCACGGCACCGACAGGCTCGGCACGGCCCGGGCGTAGGAGTCGTCGAACTCGAACAACGTCCTCGCGACGGTCATACCCCGAGGTTACGTACGATGCGGCGCCCTCACCCGGTGAGTTTTGCCGCCCGCTGCTCCAGCGCCGCCCAGGCGGCGTCGAGGTCGTCCTCCACCCGCTCGGCGCGGACCTTCTCCTCGCGCAGCAGCCAGCCGAAGGCGAACCCGTTGCCGCCGTCGGTGGTGGCGGCGGCGCCGAGCTCGCGCAGCAGGCCGCGGGCGACCACGGAGTCCTGGTGCTCGCCCAGCAGTTCCTGCATCGCCTTGACGTTCTTGACCAGCTTCTTCGCCGGGCGGCCGAGCGCCGGCGTCGCCACCTCCGCGGCATAGCGGAGCCGCTTGGCGGCCTTGCGCATCTCGTGCAGGTGCTCGTCCCGCTCGTGGCCGGCGGGGTGGGCGTGCGCCGCGCGCTGTGCCTTGCCGACGCGCCGGACCGCCTTGGCGATCAGCTTGCGCAGCGCGGCGGGGGCCGGGTCGGCGGCCGCGGCGGTCAGCGGCGGGTCGGCGAGCAGGGCGTCGACGGAGTCGAGCAGGGCGAGGTAGCGGTCGCCGTCGAGCGCGGACGTGGTCTGCTTCGCGGCCGTCCGGCGCCGGCCGGCGAAGAAGCGCGTGGTCTGCGCGGCCACCGGGCCGAGGACGATCTCGGGGGGCAGCTCGGCCACCGCGGCGCCGATCCGCTCCTCCTGCACCTCCAGGTCGCGGGCGCCGCCGAGCTCCCCGGCCAGCCACCGCAGCTCGCCGACCAGCTCGTCGGTGCGGCTGCGGTCCAGCAGCGGGCGGAACGACTGCAGGGTGCTGCGCATCCGCCGGCACGCGACCCGCATCTGGTGCACCCCCTCCCCGGCCTGCTGGCGGACCTGGGGATCGGTGGCGTGCAGGGCGTCGGCCTGCTCGGCCAGGTAGGCCAGCACCACCTCCCCGGCGCTCGCCTTCGGTCCCGCGGCCGGCCGGGGCGGGGCGGCCGGTACCCGGTCGGCCAGGACCCGTGCGAGCTTGGACGACGACGCCGAGCGGTGCGCGCCGGCCGCGGCCAGCACCGCCTCGATCCGGTCCAGCACCTCCGGGGTGCCGTGCTCGGCCAGCTCCACCTCGATCTCGGCCCACCGCCGGGCGTCCGGATCGGTCGGCCCGTCGCCGTTCGCGTCGAGGTGGCGGCCGGTGACGCTGTCGTCCGTGACGATGGCGACGGCCTGTCCCGCCTCGTCGACGAGTGTCCACTCGCGACGGACGGTGGCGAGCTCGACGACGGGCTGCAGCGCGCTGCCGCGGTGGGCCGCCCGGCTCAGCGCGACCAGCTGTGCGGGCGGCTTGCGGTAGCGGCCCAGCGGGAGGCGGACCTCGTCGCGGGCATCGGGTCCGGCCGGCAGCTTGAGGTGCCAGCCGGCGTCGTTGCCGCCGCGCCGCCGCCGCAGGGTGAGCCGGGACCGGATCAGGCGCAGGTCGGCGGTGTCGTAGTACACCGCGGACAGCATGAACTCCTCCGGGGCGGTGGGGGCGTCGCCGCCGATCGCCGCGGCAATCCCCGCCACCAGGTCGGCGCCCAGCGGTTCGGCGGACTCGTACTTGCGCTCGGTCTCCCGCACGGTGGTCGCGTCGTCCTTCGCCATTCGACCTTCCTACCCGACCGGCGGGCCTTCCGGCGCCGTCATGAGTCCCGGACCTCAGCCGGCCGGGCGGAAACCACGGAAGACGCCGTCGTCGTCGCGGTAGCGGGTGAAGTCGCTCCAGTCCAGGTTGGCCAAGCTGAGGTTGTTCTCCACCGACCAGAGGGCGGCGACCGCCACCCGGAACGCGGGCCGCGGCACGTCGTTCAGGAACTCGAACCCGGGCGTCCGGTACGGCAGCGCGACGACCAGCAGCGGGTGGCCCGGCGCGGTGACCGCCCGGTGGTCGGCGACGAAGAAGAGGTGCGGACCGTCGACCCGCTCCGGGAACAGCGCCCGCAGCCCGGACGGGGTCAGGTCGCGGTGGCCCGCGTCGTCCACGACCTCGACGGTGGCCAGGAAATCCTCGGGCGACGGGGTCCGCACCCCCTCGATCAGCCGGTCCCAGGCCGGCTGGTCGGTGAAGTCGGTGCGCACCAGGAGCGCGGCGCCGTCGGGGCGGAGGGCGGGCGGCCGCGGGCTCGGGTCCACATCGGAACCGTAGGGCCGGGCACCGACAGCGGCGTCACTCCGGCGCGACCCGCACGACCGCTTCGACGATCGCGGGACCGTGCCCGAGGGCGGCGTCGTTGTGCCCGGCGTCCGGCACCTCGACGACGGGTGCGCCGGCCGCGTCCGCCACGGCGCGGCTCTGGGCGGCCGGCACGATCGTGTCCTCCGGACCGAGCACGACGACGACCGGCACGGGCACCGACGCGATGGTGTCCCGCACCGGGAAGCGGTCCCGCAGAAGTGCCCTGGCCGGCAGGACGGGGTAGTGCACGGCGGCGATGTCGGCCAGCGAGGTGAACGGGCTGCGCAGCACCAGCGCGGCGACGGGCCGCTCGACCGCCAGCCGGGTGGCGACCGCCCCGCCCAGGCTCTCGCCGAACAGCACCAGCCGCCCCGGATCCACCCCGCGCTCCTCGACCAGGAACCGGTGCGCGGCGCGGGCGTCGGCGGCCAGGCCGTCCTCGGTGGGGAAGCCGGGGTTGCCGCCGTAGCCGCGGTAGTCCAGCAGCAGCACCGCGAACCCGGCACCGGCCAGGGCGCGGGCGAGCGGGGCGCGCAGGACCCGCGAGCCGGCGTTGCCCGGCAGCACCAGCACGGTGACGCCGGTCGGCGGGCCGGTGGGCGGGGCGAACCAGGCGGTGAGGTCGAGGCCGTCGTCGGTGCGGACGGTGACCGCGGATCCGCCGTCGAGCACCTGCTCCGGGGCGACCTCGGGGGCGCCGTAGGGCAGGTAGACCAGCCGGCGTTGGAACACCCAGGCCAGAGCGACCACCACCACGGCGACGACCACGAGGGCCGCGACGATCCGCCAGGCAGGGGTCACCCGGTGCAGTCTGCCCCGGGGGCGTCGTTGGCCGGCGCCGCCGCCGGGATCGGCAACCTCACCTCGCACGGGCAGTGTGCGCCGCGCAGAGTCCCCAGCCTCTGCGCCGCGTACACGGAGTCTGCGAGGTCGGCCCAGTCCGACAGCATTAGGCGTCCCGGGGCCTCTCGCGTAGCTGGTCCTTGAGGGCGTCCAGGTCCCAGCGCATCTGCCCGCCCGGCAGCCGGATCGTCGGGACCACGCGGCCCTCCCGGACGTACCGCTGGAGGGTCTTGTAGTTGATGCCGATCGCGTCCGCTGCCTCACGTGTCGTGAGGAGACCCGGGGAGCGCGGCATTCGATCACAGTACGGCTCTTCGCACACCGCGCTACCTGCGTGAACACCGTCGAGCACTCCAATTCACCAACACGGACTTATAGAGACTCTCAGAGACTTATGCTCACTCATGTCCAGTTCTGAGTTACCCTTCCGTGGATGTCTTGCGACCGAGGGGGCACGTAGGGTGAGCACAAGGCCAGCACCGGGGACGGACGGACCGGGCGGACTGCCGGGGTCGGGGTTCGCCGACCAGCTAGCCCTGATGGGTCGGCTCCCTCATCTGCTCCTGGAGAAGCACCGGCGCGGGGACGACGGGAGGTGCGTCGTCTGCTCCGTAGGGGCCCAGTCCGGCCGTCCACAGTGGCCGTGTGGGATCAGGGACGTAGCCACGGCCGCTCTGGTCATCCAGGCCCGGATGAAGGCGGAGCGTTCCCCGGGCGGCGTGATCTGGCTGGAGAAGGGCCACGGCCCGGAGCGTCCCGAGAGGAAGCCCTAGTGCGCCGGTCTGCTCCGCCCGTCATGGCGGACGGCCGGTGGGGGTGTGGCCTGCTACTACTGGCCCGACGTCGAGGAGCAGGTCGCGGAGCTGCGCCGGCGGCGCGGCGAGGAGGACTGACCGGGTCAGTACGTCTTGCGGATCTTCATCCGCGGCGGCCGCCCGTCCGGGTCGTGGAGCAGCCGGTAGGCGGGGGTGGCCAGCAGCCGCTGCCAGCGCGGCGGCGATTCGAGCCGGTGCGGGCGCAGGCGGCCCGGCGGTCGCGGCCCGCTGCGGCCCCCCGTGTGCCAGCCGTCGAGTTCCGCGGCGCTCGCCCGCACCGCC
>JASLAP010000038.1 GCA_030147065.1 Pseudonocardia sp.
CGACCGGGTGGTGCACGAGGCCGGGGTCACCCGGGCCACCTTCTACCGGCACTTCCCCGGCAAGGACGACCTGGTCGTGGCCTACCTGGGCGGGGTGGACCGGGCGGTGCGCGAGATCGCCGGCGACGAACCCGGGCCGGAGCGGCTGCGCCGGGTGATCGGCTCGATGACCGAGACCGTGTGCGGGCCGGGCTTCCGCGGCTGCGCGTTCATCAACGCCGCCGCCGAGTTCGCCGACCCGACCAGCCCCGTGCACCGGGCGGTGGTCGAGCACCGGCACTGGCTGGCCGGCGCGATCGAGGCCGACCTCGCCGCGGCCGGCCACCCCGAGCCGGCCCGCGGCGCGGCGCTCCTGATGATGCTGCGCGACGGGGCGATGGTGGCCGGGCAGCTCGGTGATCCGGACCGGGCACGCGACACCCTGCTGCGTGGCCTGGACGACGTCCTCGCCGAAGCCGGCCGGTAACCCGCGCCGCCAGTAGTGATCTGCCTCACAATCGCCTCCCCGGCTTGAAACGTCATGAAACCGGTTTCAGACTGTTTCAGAGCGTCCGGCCGGAGGGAGATCGATGTCGATCCGCCAGGTAGCCGCCCGTGCGGGGGTGTCCCCGGCCACCGTGTCACGGGTGTTCACCCAGCCCGACGCGGTCACGCCCGAGACCCGTCGCCGGGTCGTGGACGCCGCCGAGGAGATGGGCTACACCCCGAACCCGGTCGCCCGCTCGCTCGCCCGCGGTCGCACCGGGAACCTCGGGATCGTCGTGCCCGACATCGCGAACTCCTTCGCCGCGGTCATCACCAAGGCCGTCCAGCGCGAGGCGCTGCACGAGGACTTCGCGCTGTTCATCGCGGGTTCGGACCACCGGCCGGAGGAGGAGTACCGGCTGGCCCGCGCGATCGCCCGGCAGGTCGACGGCCTGCTGCTGATCACCCCGGGCATGGCCGAGGACCAGGTTCGGGAGCTCGCGGCCGCCACCCCGCTCGCGGTGTTCAACCGCGAGATCGACGGGTGCCCCGCGACGCTGGTCCCCGGCGCGGACGGCGCCACCCAGGCCGTCGAGCACCTGCACGCCCTCGGCCACCGCGAGATCGCCTACCTGACGGGCCCGCCGGTGTACTCCAACGCCATGCGCCAGGACGCTTTCCGGGCGGCCTGCGACCGGCTGCGGGTCGCGGGGACCGAGATCGAGATCGGTGACGCCCGGTTCCCGGCCGGCGTCCGGGCGGGCGACCTGGTGCTCGCCGCCGGGGTCAGCGCGGTGGTCGCCTACAACGACGAGGTCGCCGTGGGCGTGCTGAACCGGCTGGCCCAGCGCGGTGTGGACGTGCCGCGCGAGGTCAGCGTCGTCGGGTTCGACGACACCGGGCTGGCCGAGATGGTGATCCCGCTGCTCACCACCGTGCGCCTGCCGGCGGCCGCGGCCGGAGCGGCGGCGGTGCGCATGCTGCTCGACCTCGTCAACGGCCGGGACGGGGCGGCCGGGGCCCGCCTGCACCTGGGCTCCGAGCTGGTCATCCGGTCCACCACGGCGCCGCCCGCACCGGGCCGCGGGCCGGGCGGGAGCAGCTGATGGGCCACCCGGACCTGCGGTACGAGGGCGCCCGCGAGCGGCGCACCCGCATCCTCGCCGCGCTCCGGCGGCTCGGCTTCCTCTCGATCACCGACCTCGCCAGGGACCTGCGGGTCTCGCCGATGACGGTGCGCCGCGACCTGCACATGCTGGAGTCGAGCGGGGACGTGCGCCTGGTGCACGGCGGCGCGAGCATCGCACCGGGCGCGCTCGGCGCGGCCTACCCGCGCGACGCGATGAGCGCGGCCCGGGACCGGGTGGCGGCGCTGGCGGCGGAGTTGATCGGGACCGCGGACACCATCGCCGTCGACGCGGGCCCGACGGCCCACGCGCTCGTGCGGGCGCTGCCCGACTCCTTCACCGGCTCGGTCATCACGCACTCGATGCCCGTGCTGCAACTGCTCGCCGCGCACCCCTCCGGGGCGCGGCTGGTGGCGCTGGGCGGCGAGCTCCGCCCGGACCGGCACGCCTTCGTCGGGCCGAGCACCGAGGCCGCCCTCGCCGGCCTGCGGGCCCGCACGTTCTTCCTCGACCCGGCCGCGGTCGACGCACGTGGCGTCTACGCGGGCTCGCCCGCGGAGGCGAGCGTGCAGCGCGCCCTGATGGAGATCGCGGACCAGGTCGTGCTCATCGCCGCGGCGGACGTCCCCCGGAGGTCGGCACCCGCGCTCGTCGCCCCGCTGGACCGGCTGAGCCGGTTCGTCACCGACCGCCCGTTGCCGCCGGAGCTCGACGCGGCGATGCGCCGCGCGGGGGTCCGGGACCACCGCTGCCCGGTCCACCCGGTCACCACCCGATGAGCGCCGGATCAACCCCTTCCCGCTGAGCAGAACACCCACTCCGGATGTGCGGAACACACCAAAGGTGTTCTGAACGCAATCATCCGCCGAGTTGCAATGATCATAAAGGCACGCTTAACCTCATCCAGATCCGAGCCGACGATTGAGCGTACCCGACATCGGGTGACGCTCCGCTTTGGCAGGTCCACGTACAGGGCGTGATGAATGCGGCTCTCGTCGTCGGGAAATGAGGGAAATGGTGACGAGCTCAAGCGGTACCGGAGGCGCGGCCCGCGGAGGGGGCGCGGTAGAGGGCACCCGGAAGGGGTACCTGGCCAAGCTCACGATCATCTCGACGCTGGGCGGCCTGCTGTTCGGCTACGACACCGGGGTGATCTCCGGGGCGCTCCTGTACATGCAGGATGACCTCAATCTCACCCCGACCACCGAGGCCTGGGTGGTCAGTTCGCTGCTGTTCCCGGGTGCCGCGGTCGGTGCGCTCGTGGGCGGCAAGCTGGCCGACTCCCTCGGCCGCAGGGGCTCGCTGTTCGTCTGCGGGGCGCTCTTCCTGGTCGGTGCGATCGGCTGCGCGATCGCGCCGAACGTGACGATCATGGTGATCTTCCGGATCCTGCTCGGCTTCGGGGTCGGCGCGGCCGCGGCGACGGTGCCGCTGTACCTGGCCGAGATGGCGCCGGTGCACATGCGGGGCCGCATGGTCACGATCAACGAGCTCATGATCGTGAGCGGGCAGCTGCTCGCGTTCGTCATGAACGCGGTCCTCGACCAGCTCATCGAGGACCCGGCCGTGTGGCGCTGGATGCTCGGCGTCGCCTCTGTTCCGGCGATCTTCCTGCTCGTCGGGTTGTTCTTCCTGCCCGACTCGCCGCGCTGGTACGCGGTGCGCGGCCGGCTCGACGACACTCGCCGGGTTCTCGAGCTGAGCCGCCCCCCGGGCGAGGCCGCCAAGGAGTACGACATCATCGTCGAGCACGCCAAGCGCGACGTGTCCGAGGACAAGGGCGCGGCGATGCGCGACCTGCGTGCCTTCCCGTGGATGCGGCGGATCCTGTGGATCGGCTGCGGTCTAGCGGCGGTGCAGCAGGCCACCGGCATCAACACGGTGAACTACTATGCCCCGACGATCTTGGAGGACACCGGTATCGGGGCCAGCGCGGCGCTGCTCCTGACGATCGCCGTCGGCGTCACCTCGGTCGTCGGAACCATTGTCGGGATCGTCCTGCTGGGGTATTTCAACCGTCGGCCGCTGATCATCACCGGCTTCGCGGGCGTCACCGTGTCACACGCGGTGCTGGCCGCGATGTTCCTACTGCCGGAGTCGGGTGCACGGACCTACCTCATCCTGGCCGCGATGCTGGTGCTGGTGGCGTTCGTGCAAACCTTCATCGGCATCCTGGTGTGGCTGCTGCTGTCGGAGATCTTCCCGATGACGATCCGCGGGTTCGCGATGGGGATCGCGGTGTTCGTTCTGTGGACCGTGAACGCGACGATCTCGTTCGTCTTCCCGCCGCTCGTTGCGGCAGCCGGGTCCACGGTCACCTTCGGGATCTTCGCGCTGATCAATCTCGGGTCGACGATCTTCGTCCTGAAGTACGCCCCGGAGACTCGCGGGCGCACCCTCGAGGAGCTCGAAGACGACTTCCGCGAGCACGACGCGGCGCACTTCGTCCGCCAGGCCCCGCCCAACGTGCAGGGTTCCTGACCCCGGCTCCCCGACCGGACCGCGCGGTCGACGGGCCTGCCGCCGGTCGACCGCGCGCCGGTCGGCGACGGGGCCGATCGCGTGGCGGGTGCCGCAGCGGCCGGCGGGTGGCACCTGCCGGCCGCGGGCCACCGCCGCGAACCCGTGATCGGGACGATCGACACGTGCAGCGGCATCCCCTGCCACCCCTTCGCACAACGCGGCGAGGAGAGGTCGAACACGCGGGTGGAAAGCCGGGAGGGTCCCGGTGGAGACGCCGGCCACGTCGCTGTCCGAGCCGTTCCGGAAACCCACCACGACGCCCGTGGGGACCGCCCCGAGAAGTACGTGCCGCCGACATCGGGCGGGCGAGCAGGTGTTTGCGCTGAACCGCTCGCGACGACGCGCGGGTCCTGCGAACGCATCCCGACGCCGGGGACCACTGCGTGCCGAGGTTGCCACGGCCGACGATGTCGAGCGTGCGGCCGCGCACCTCGCGACTGCCCCGGGCCGACCCGTCCCGGTTCCCCCCGTGCCTGCGCCGGGTCTTCTCCGGCAGGCGGCGCACCGGCGCGGTGAGTCCGCCCGGCAGCAGCTCGACGCCGCGGGCGCCGGGCCCGCGCCGACAGCCGATGTGCCCGATCGGCGTACGTCGGGTACCAACGGGTAAGAGGGATCGGGCCGAGCGGGCCGATCCGGAGGACACCGGTCGCCAGCGACGCCGATCGACAGCGACGAGCCACACGAGAGGCTGTGCATGTCAGGCAACGCGACCTACCGCTACACCGAGACCGCCGTGCTGTCCGTCTGCGGGGTCGACGCACCCCGCGTCGTGACCTCCGACGAGTTCGACGAGCGGCTGGGCGCGACCCTGCGCCGGGTGGGACTGCGGCCGGGGCTGCTGGAGCACCTGGCCGGTATCCGGGCCCGCCGGTGGTGGCCCGAGGACGTCAGCTTCTCCGACGCCGCCGCGATGGCGGGGGCGAAGGCGCTGGCCGAGGCCGGGGTGGACCCGGCCCGGGTCGGGCTGCTGATCGACACCTCGGTGAGCCGGGCGCACCTGGAGCCCTCCGCCGCGGTGGCCGTGCACGACGCCCTCGGGCTGCCGACGTCCTGCCAGAACTTCGACCTGGCCAACGCCTGCCTGGGCTTCCTCAACGGCATGCAGCTGGCCGCGATGATGATCGACTCCGGCCGGGTGGACTACGCGCTGGTGGTCGACGGCGAGGGCGCCCGGCACACCCAGCAGGTCACCCTGGACCGGCTCTGCGGCCCGGACGTCACCCGGGCCGACGTGCTGGAGCAGTTCGCCACCCTCACCCTCGGGTCGGGCGCCGCGGCGATGGTGCTGGGCCGGCTCGACGCCCACCCCGAGGGCCACCGGGTGGTGGGCGGGGTCATGCGCGCGGCCACCCAGCACCACCAGCTGTGCATCGGCGACCTGGAGTCGATGACCACCGACGCCAAGGGCCTGCTCGACGCGGGCATGGAGCTCTCCCTCGACACCTGGACCGACGCCAAGGCCGAGTTCGACTGGGCGGAGATGGACCGCTACGTCGTCCACCAGGTGTCCAAGGTGCACACCGCGGCGACGTGTCGGACCCTCGGCCTCGACCCGGCCCGGGTGCCGCTGACCTTCCCCGACCGCGGCAACATGGGCCCGGCCTCCATCCCGTTCACGCTGGCCACCCAGGTCGACACGCTGAACACCGGCGACCGGGTGCTGCTCATGGGCGCCGGCTCCGGGTTGAACGCCTGCTGCCTCGAGCTGGCCTGGTGACCGGCCCGGTCGCCCCGGCGACCCTGCCGCCGCCGGGGCTGCCCGGGCTCGACCCGGCCTGGTCGCGCCTGGTCACCGCGGACGACGCGGACGGCGTCGCGCGCACCTGGCACGTGCTCGACAACGGCGCCGAGCCGACCGCCGGGACGATGCTGTGCGTGCACGGGAACCCCACCTGGGCCTACCTGTGGCGGCGCTTCCTCGCCCAGGCACCACCCGGGTGGCGGGTGGTCGCGGTCGACCAGCTGGGCATGGGGTTCTCCGAGCGGCTCGCCGCACCGCGACCGCTGGCCCGGCGGATCGACGACCTGGACACCGTGCTGGAGGCGCTGGGGGTGACCGGTCCGGTCCTCACGGTCGGGCACGACTGGGGCGGGCCGATCTCGCTGGGCTGGGCCGTGGCGCACCCCGACCGGCTGCTCGGCGTGGTGCTGGGCAACACCGCGGTGCACCAGCCGGCCGGCGCGGCCGCGCCGTCGTTGATCCGGCTGGCGCGGCTGCCGCTGCTGCGCGGAGCGGTGTGCACGGGCACGCCGACGTTCGTGCGGGCGACGAGCGCGCTGTCGCGCCCGGCGCTGCCCCGCCCGGTCCGCGACGCCCTGGCCGCGCCCTACGCCTCCCCCGACCGCCGCCGCGCGGTCGGCGACTTCGTGGCCGACATCCCGCTCGAACCCGGCCACGTCAGCGCGCCCGCCCTGGACGGCGTGACCGCCGGGCTGGAGCGGCTGGCCGGGGTGCCGGTGCTGCTGCTGTGGGGCCCGCGCGACCCGGTGTTCTCCGACCGCTACTTCCGCGACCTGCTCGGCCGGCTCCCGCACGCCGACGTGCACCGCTACCGGGGCGCGTCGCACCTGGTCACCGAGGACGCCCCGGAGGCCGCCGAGCACGCCTGGCGGTGGGCGGGCACCCTGCGCGGCGCCGACCCGACCGGTGATGGGGCCGGGAGCACGGCGACGGCCGGTGTCCGGCCGGACCTCCACCGTCCGCTGTGGACCGAGCTGGTCAAGCGGGCCGGCGACTCCGCCCCGGCGGTGGTCGAGATGACCGCCGACGGCCACCGCAGCGTGCCGTTCGACCTGCTGGAACGACGGGTGCGCGAGCTGGCCGCGGGTCTCGCCGCGGTCGACGTGCGGGCGGGCGACCGGGTCGCGCTGCTGGTCCCCCCGGGCGCCGACCTGGTCGCCACCGCCTACGCGTGCTGGCGGGTCGGCGCCGTGGTCGTCGTGGCCGACGCCGGGCTCGGCCCGACCGGTCTGGTGCGCGCGCTGCGTGGAGCGGCACCCGACCACGTCGTGGGGATCCCGCGCGGGCTGGCCCTGGCCCGCGCGCTGGCCGTGCCGGGCAGGCGGATCGTCACCGGGCCGGTGGGCCGGGCGACCGCGCGGCTGCTCGGGGCGACCGACCGGCTGGCCGAGCTGGCCCGACTGGGCCGCGACCGCGAACCGCCACCCGCCCCGACGGCCGACGCCGAGTGCGCGGTCCTGTTCACCTCCGGGGCCACCGGCCCGGCCAAGGGCGTGGTCTACCGGCACCGCCAGCTGGTGGCCCAGCTGGCGACCCTGCGGGCGACGTTCGGGCTCGGCGCCGACGACAACGTCGTCGCCGCGTTCCCCCCGTTCGTGCTGTACGGGCCGGCGTTGGGGGTCACCTCCGCGGTGCCCGCCGCAGCGGCGCCGGGCACGCTCACCGCCGCCGCCCTCGCCGACGCCGTCGCCGCGGCCCGGGCGCCCGTGGTGTTCGCCTCGCCTGCGGTCCTGCGCAGCCTGGTGGCCACCGCCGACGGGCTCACCCCCGCGCAGCGGTCCGCGCTGGGCCGGGTACGCCTGCTGATCTCGGCCGGCGCTCCGGTACCGGCCGCTCTGCTGCACGCGCTGCGGGCCGTGCTGCCCGCGGCGGAGGCGCACGCCCCGTACGGCATGACCGAGGCGCTGCCGGTCACCGACATCACCCTGGCCGGGATCGACGCCGCCGGGCCCGGGAACGGCGTGTGCGTGGGCCGGCCGGTGCCGGGGGTCGAGCTGCGGATCTCCCCGCTGGCCGGGGACGGCCCGCTCACCACGGACCCCGGGGTGAGCGGCGAGATCCGGGTGCGCGCGGCGCACGTCAAGGACCGCTACGACCGGCTGTGGGCCACCGGCCGGGACGCGGCGAGCGCCGAGGGGTGGCACGCCACCGGCGACGTCGGGCACCTCGACGAGCAGGGCCGGCTCTGGGTCGAGGGTCGGCTCGGGCACGTGGTGCACACCGCCCGCGGGCCGGTCACCCCGGTCGGGGTCGAGCAGCGGGTGCAGGCCGTCGACGGGGTGCGGGCCGCGGCCGCGGTCGGCGTCGGACCGCCCGGCGCCCAGCAGGTCGTCGTCGTGGTCACCGGCTCCGCGAGCAGGACGCGCGGCGCGCCGCGGCTCGCCGCCGAGCCGGTGGCCTCCGCGGTGCGCGCGGCCGCGGGTACCGAGGTGGCCGCGGTGCTGGTGACCGATGCGCTGCCGGTCGACGTGCGGCACGCCGCCAAGGTCGACCGGACGCGGGTGGCGCGCTGGGCGGAGCGGGTGCTGGCCGGCGGCCGGACCGGTCGGCGACCGTGAGGGTCCTGGTCACCGGGGCGAGCGGGATGCTCGGCGCGGCCGTGGTCGACGCCCTGGCCGCGCGCGGCGACCGGGTCACCGTGCTGCAGCGGCGGCCGTCGGGGCGCGGGCACCCCGAGGTGCTGGCCGATGTCGCCGACGCGGCGGCGGTGACGGCGGCCGTGCGCGACCACGACGCCGTGGTGCACCTGGCCGCGAAGGTCCACGTGGTGGGGCGGTGGGCGGAGTTCGTCCGGGCCAACATCACCGGCACCCGCGCGGTGCTGGCCGCGTGCCGGGCCGCCGGCGTCGGGCGGGTGGTCCACGTGTCCACGCCGTCGGTCGCGCACGCCGGATCCGCGCTGGTCGGAGCGCCGGCGGGGGCGGCCGACCCGGTCCGGGCCCGCGGGCACTACGCCCGCAGCAAGGCGGTGGCCGAGCGGATCGCGCTGGCCGCGGGCGCCGATGGCGGCGGCCCGGCCGTGGTCGCGGTGCGACCGCACCTGGTCTGGGGTCCGGGCGACACCCAGCTGGTCGGGCGCATCGTGGCCCGCGCCCGCAGCGGGCGGCTGCCGGTCGTCGGGTCCGGTGCGGCGCTGATCGACACCACCTACGTGACCAACGCCGCCGACGCCCTGGTCGCGGCGCTCGACCGGGCCGAGGCGGCCCGCGGCCAGGCGCTGGTGGTGTCCAACGGCGAGCCCCGCCCGGTGGCCGAGCTGCTCGGGCAGATCTGCCGGGCCGCCGGCGTCGACCCGCCGCGGTTCGCCATGTCCGGTGCCGTGGCGCGCGCCGCCGGAGCGGCCGTGGAGGCGGCCTGGGCGGTGCTGCCGGTCCTGCGGCGCGCGGCCGACCCGCCGATGACCCGGTTCCTGGCCGAGCAGCTGTCCACCGCGCACTGGTTCGACCAGCGCCGCACTCGGGAGGTCCTGGGCTGGGAACCACGGGTCGACCTGGCGTCCGGGATGGCCGCGCTCGCCCGCAGCTTCATCGACGACGGCCGGGCCGGGCCGGCGCTGCCCTGATCCGCCGCGCCGGCCAGGCCGGTCAGCGCCTCGCGGCCGGGACGGCCACGGACCGCGGGCCGAGAACGGCGTGCAACCCGGCGGCGTAGGACACCGGCTCGACGTCCTCCAGCAACAGCCGCTGCAGGATGTAGCCGGGCACCATGGCGAAGTACGCGCGTCCGGCCGCGGTGGCGTCGGTGCCCGCGGGCAGCATTCCGGCGCCGACGGCGCGCTCGGCGTAGGCGATGAACAGCTCGCGCAGCTTCCGGTAGCCGGTCTGCGCGAGCGCGGCGAGACGCGGGTCGCGCAGCGCCTCCCCCCAGATCTGCACGGCCATCCGCAGGCTGCCGTCGGTCTCGGCGAAGGGATCGATGGCGGCGATCACGCCGGCGACGGCCTCCGCCGGGGCGGGCACGGGGTCGGCGAGCAGGACCGTCTCCAGCCGCGGGCTCGCCGCGCCCAGCGCCTCCTGCGCCACCGCCACGATCAGCTCGTTCTTGCTGCGGAAGTAGCGGTAGACCGCACCCACCGACAGCCCGGACTCGCGCAGGACGTCCTGCATCGTCGTCGCGTGGAAGCCCTGGCGGGCGAAGCAGCGACCGGCGGCGGCGACGATCTCGGCGCGGCGGGCGTCCAGGTGCTGCTGGCTGACCTTCGGCACCGGCCCAACCTAAAGCGAGCGCTCGTTCTTGACCAGCGCCGCTCCAGAGGAGCAATCTAAGAGAACGAGGATTCGTTTTAATCAGGAGAGGGATCATGTCGGACCAGGAGGACCTGCACGTCGTCATCGGGGCCAGCGGTGGCACCGGGAGCGCGATCGTCGGCGAGCTGCACCGCTCGGGGCGCCGGATCCGCGCGGTCAACCGCAGCGGGCGGATGACCGTGCCGTCGGGCGTCGAGACGGTCGCCGCGGACGCCGTCGACGCCGACCGCATCAGGGAGGCGTGCGCGGGCGCCGCCGTGGTCTACAACTGCGTCAACCCGCCGTTCCAGCAGTGGCGGGGGCTGTTCCCGGCGGCCGTGGACGGGGTACTCGCCGGCGCCGCGGCCGCGGGCGCCGTGCACGTGTTCGCCGACGACACCTGGATGTACGGCAGGGTCACCGGCCCGATGACCGAGCACCTGCCGCACCGGCCAGTCAGCGGCCGGGGCGTGCTGCGCGCGTGGCTGGCCGAGAAGGTCCTCGCCGCTCATCACCGCGGTAAGGTCCGCACGGTCATCGGCCGGGCCGGCGAGCTCTACGGCCCCCGGGTCGAATCGGTGTTCGGCGCCAACATCTTCGGCGCGGCGCTGCGCGGGCGCACGGCCCGCTGGATCGGCCGGCTGGACGTGCCGGTCACCCCGCTGTTCATCGAGGACTTCGCGCGCGGGCTGATCACGCTGGGCGAAAGCCCCGACGCCCACGGCGAGGCGTGGCACATCCTCCACGCGGACGCGCTGACCGGGCGGGAGTTCACCCGGCAGGTCTTCGACGCCGCCGGGACCCGGCACCGGGTCACCGCGCACGGCACGGCCACCGCACGCACCCTGGGGCTGTTCTCGTCGCTGGCCCGCGAAGGCGCCGAGATGGTCTACCAGTTCGAGGCCCCGTTCGTGGTCGACGGGAGCCGGTTCGCGCGCCGGTTCGGCGCGAAGCCCACCCCCCACGACGAGGCCATCCGCCGCACCCTCGACTGGTACCGCAGCGATCCGGGGCCGTCCCGCCGCCTGGGCCGGTAGCCGCGGGCCGCACCCGGCCGGTGGGACGGGCTGCGCTGCGGACACCGGCACCGCGGGGCCGGGACCGTCGGCCGGACGGGTTCCGGGCACCCGGCTCATCGGCCGGATCGCGGCCCGGGCCCGTGACGGACGGCCGCCGGTGGTCGGTTTCGGCGGCGATGATCGACACCAGCTCGACGCCTGGCGGCGATCTCGCCCGGGTTGCCGGGTTCGGGTGACGCCGAGAGGCGGTGACGGGCCGACCGGGTAGGTTCCGCGCTGATGGCCGAGACCACCCTGCTGGCGAGCACCGGGTTCACCGGGACGGTCCTCGACCGCGAGGTGGCGCTGCCGCCCGAGCAGCGCCGGACCCGGGCGGTCGAGGCGTTCCGGCACGCGCGGCGGCTGTTCCTCAAGGGCCTGCGGATCGACATGGGCGCGATCGCCGCCGACCTGGGGGTCAACCGGGTCACCCTGTACCGCTGGGTGGGCCGGCGCGAGCAGTTGCTGCTGCGCGTCCTGTGGACGCTGACCGAGCAGACCCTGCGCCGGCAGCGCGAGCTGGCGCTGACCCTCGACGAGCCGCGGACCGCGCGGACGGCCGGGATCCTCAGCCGCTACATCGGCGAGATCCTGTCGAACCCGGGGATGAACCGGCTGCTCACCGAGGAGGGCGAGCTGGCCGCGCGGCTGCTGACCGTGGCTGAGCCCGGGTTCCAGCCGCTGATCATCGCCGCGGTCACCGACCTGCTGCGCGAGGACGTCGACGACGGCGCCCGTGACCTCTCGGTGCCGCTGGAGGACCTGGCCTACGCCGCGGTCCGGATCGTGGAGGCGTTCGTCCACATCAACAGCATCACCGGCGAGCACCCCGACCCCGAGCGACCCCGCCGGGTCCTGCACGCGCTGCTGCGGTGAGCCACCGGATGTAACAACTCTTGAGAATGATGCACAACCGCCCTACCGTGGGTCCGCTCGCACGCCACCGACGGCACGCCGAGGAGATCCGATGACGACGACGTCCGGAGCCACCACCGACCCCGCGGACCGGCCCGGCCGCCTCGGCGACCCGGCCATGGAGCTGCGCACCGACCCGCGCGCCGACCCGCGGATGGTCGCCGCGCTGGCCCCGTTCGGGCTCGACGGGGCGGGTGCGCCGCCGCCGGTCTCCCGGGACTCGACCCGCCAGGAGCAGTTGGACTACGTCGGGCAGGCCGAGGCCGGCTTCGAGGCCGTGTTCGCCGCGCTCATGGAGGGCCTGCCGCCGGTCGAGGGACTGGAGCGCTCCACCGAGACGATCACCGGGCCCGGCGGGACGGACATCACCCTGTTCATCAGCCGCCCGGCCGGCGCCACCGGCCCGCTGCCCGGCGTGCTGCACGTGCACGGCGGCGGGATGGTCATCCTGTCCGCGGCCGGCCCGGCCTACGCCCGGTTCCGCGACGAGGTCGCGCACACCGGCGCCGTCGTGATCGGCGTCGAGTACCGCAACGCCGCCGGGGTGCTCGGCGTGCACCCGTTCCCGGCCGGGTTGGACGACGTGACCGCCGCGCTGCAGTTCGTGCACACCCAGCGCGAGCGGCTCGGGATCAGCACCCTGACCGTGGCCGGCGAGTCCGGCGGGGCGAACCTGACCCTGGCCACCACCCTGCGGGCCAAGCAGGACGGCCACCTGCACGTGATCGACGGCGTGTACGCGATGGTCCCCTACATCTCCGGGCTCTACGGCGGCACCGAGGCCGAGCGCGAGCGCGCGCTGCCCTCGCTGGTGGAGAACGACGGCTACTTCATCGGCTGCGCGATGACCGACGTGATGGTCTCGGTCTACGACCCCGGCGGCGCGCACGCCACCGACCCACTGTGCTGGCCGTACCACGCCTCCGTAGAGGACGTGGCAGGCCTGCCCCCGCACGTGATTTCGGTCAACGAGCTCGACCCGTTGCGCGACGAGGGCATCGCCTACTACGAGACGTTGCAGCGCGCCGGAGTCCCGTCCACGCTGAGGGTCGTGCCGGGCGTCTGCCACGGGGGCGACCTGATGTTCCGCGCCGCGATGCCGGAGATGTACCTCAGCACGGTGACCGGCGTGCACGACTTCGTCGCCGGACTCTGACCACCACCCCACGACCCCCACGACCCCGGGAGCACTGCGCGTGACCACCCCCCTGTTCGACCTGTCCGGCCGCACCGCGGTGGTCACCGGCGGCAGCCGCGGGATCGGCCTGATGGCCGCCCGCGGGCTGCTCGCCGCCGGGGCGACAGTGATCATCAGCTCGCGCAAGGCCGACGCCTGCGACCAGGCGGTGCGCGAGCTGTCCGACCTGGGCCCGATCTCCGCGGTACCGGCCGACGTGTCGACCGAGGCGGAGTGCCGGCGGCTGGCCGACGAGGTCGCCGACCGCGCCGGTGCGGTGCACATCCTGGTCAACAACGCCGGCGCGACCTGGGGCGCGCCGTTCGCCGAGTTCCCCGCGTCGGCCTGGGACAAGGTCGTCGACCTCAACCTCAAGGCGCCGTTCTTCCTCACCCGCGCGCTGCTGCCGCAGCTGGAGGCGGCCGCGACCGCCGACGACCCGGCCCGGGTGGTCAACGTCGGCTCCATCGACGGGCTCCGGGTGCCGTCCCTGCCCACCTACTCCTACTCGGCGAGCAAGGCCGGGCTGCACCACCTGACCCGGGTGCTGGCCGCCGAGCTCGGACCGCGCTCGATCACCGTCAACGCGATCGCGCCCGGCCCGTTCGAGTCCAAGATGATGGCCGCGACGCTGGCCGAGCACGGCGACGAGATCGCCGCCCGGTCGCCGCTGGGCCGGATCGGACGGCCGGACGACATCGCCGGGGTGATGGTCTTCCTGACCTCCCGCGCCGGGGCCTACGTGACCGGCGCGGTCATCCCGGTCGACGGGGGCATCGCGACCACCCGCTGACCCCGGGCCGGCGGGCTGGCGGGGTCGGGGTCGCCCTCGCAGAGTTTCTGTACTCGTCGCAGATGATGCGGACTCTGCGACGAGTACACGGACTCTGCGAGGGCCCGTGCACCGCGGCGAACCGCCCGGCCCTTCGGGCTGGCCTCGATGGAGGCGCTCGCCGCCGGGGTCCCGGTCGTCGCCGCGACCTGCCGGTGCTGCGCAAGGTCTTCGCCGGCGCCTGACGGGACGTGGGGACCCGCGCGACCACCGGCGGGGGCCCGGGCGAGGATGCCGGGATGATCGTGGCGAGCCTGCTGTCCCTGCCCGTCGTCTGGCTGCTCGGGATGGTGATCAGCCGCCCGCTCGGGCTGGACTTCTCCGTGGTCCGCCGGTTCGGGGCGGGCCTGCTGGCGTTCGCCATGACCACCTCGGTGATCCGGGCGATCACCCCGGACTCGGTCGTCGCCGACGGCGGCAACTTCCCGGCGTTCTGGTACCTGCTGCTCGGCACGCTGATCAGCGTGGTGGTGGCGATGGTGCTGCTGGTCGTGGTGGAGGCGCTGGTGCCCAGCGGCTCGCTGCCCGGGCCGGTCGCGCTGGTCCGGGCGATGCCGCGCTGGCTGCGGCGGACCCGGCGATACCTGCGGATCGCGCGGATCCTGGCGCGCCACGGGCTGGCCGCCTACGTCTTCACCCGCCAGCGCCCCGACCTGTCCGCCCCCGAGGGCCGGCGCCGGCTGGCCCGCTCGCTGGCCGCCGCGCTCGACGACGCCGGGGTCACCTTCGTCAAGCTGGGGCAGATCCTGGCCACCCGGGCCGACCTGCTGCCGGCGGAGTTCGTCGACGAGCTGGGCCGGCTGCAGACCGCGGCCGCACCGGTGCCCTGGGACGAGGTCCGCGCGGTGCTGAGCGCCGAGCTCGGCGGCGACCCCGAGGAGGTGTTCGCGCACATCGAGCCGGTCCCGCTGGCCGCGGCGTCCATCGCCCAGGTGCACGCCGCGACGACCCGGGACGGGCGGCCGGTGGTGGTCAAGGTGCAGCGGCCGGGGCTCCCCCGGATCGTCGCCGGCGACCTGGACATCCTGGAGCGCCTGGCCCGCCGGCTGGAGATCCGCACCCGCTGGGGCCGCTCGCTCGGGGTGGCCGCGCTGGCCGACGGGTTCGCCACCGCGCTGCGCGAGGAGCTGGACTTCCGGGTGGAGGCCCGCAACATCGCCGCGGTCGCCGCCGCGGCTGCTGCTCACGGCGCCGGCACCGTGCGCGTGCCGGCCGTGCAGGCGGCGTCGACGACACGGCGGGTGCTGGTCATGGAGCGGCTGTCCGGGGTGCCGGTGGACGCCGCGCCCGACGGCGTCGACCGGCCGGCGCTGGCCCGCGCCCTGCTGGACCTGCTGCTCACCCAGGTGCTGGTGGACGGGGTGTTCCACGCCGACCCGCACCCGGGCAACCTGCTGCTGCTCGACGACGGCCGGATCGGCCTGCTCGACCTCGGGTCGGTGGGCCGGGTGGACGCCGTGCTGCGGGCCGGGCTGGCCCGGCTGCTGATGGCCGTGGACCGGGCCGACCCGGTGGCCGCGGTCGCCGCGCTGCTGGAGATCACCGACCCGCCCGACGGCCTCGACGAGCGCGCGCTGCAGCGCGACACCGGCCGGCTGCTGGCCCGGCACCTGGGGCCGGGCACGTCGCTGTCCGCGGCGCTGGTCGGCGACCTGTTCGGGCTGCTGGGCCGGCACCGGATCGCCGCGCCGCCGGAGCTGGCCGCGGTGCTGCGCGCGATCGGCACCCTGGAGGGCACCCTGACCGCGCTCGACCCGACCTTCGACGTGGTGGCCGGGTCGCGCGCGTTCGCCGCCCGGCAGATGGCCGCCGAACTCTCCCCCGCCGCGCTGCGCCGCGCCGCGACCGACGAGCTGCTCGGGCTGGTCCCTTTGGTCCGGGGCCTGCCGCGGCGGGTGGACCGGGTCGTGTCGGCGCTGGAGGCCGGTCAGCTCACCGTCCGGGTCGCCGCGCTGCCCGCCGTGGGCCCGGGGGCGGGCCTCAACGCCCTGCTCGCCACCGCGATCGCCGCGACCACCGGCCTGATGGCCGCGCTGCTGCTGGTGGCCGGTGGCGGGCCGCGGATCAGCGAGACGATGACGCTGCACCAGCTGTTCGGCTACCTGTTGCTGGTGGTGTCGACGATCCTCGGTCTGCGCGTGCTGGGGTTGGTCTACTGGCGGCGCCGGGCGTAGCCGTGGCGTTCCACCCTGCCGACGATCGTCGCCCGCGGTTGACCCGCGGGCGGAGCCGGGCCAGCGTGGCAGGGCAGCAGCGACGCCCGTCACATCCGGAAAGGGGAGCGCCGTGGCCGAGATGCCCAAGACCGACTTCACCGGGGAGACCCCGCAGCGCGAGTTCTGGCGCGACCTGTCCCCCATCGAGCAGGTGTTCCGGCCGGGGGCGCTGCCCGAGGCCTACATCGCCGACGCCCCCACCGAGGACGAGCGCTACTACGTGCCGTTCTCCGAGACCGTCGGCTCCCGGCCGCTGTGGATCTCCCCCAGCCAGAACCGCTGGTGCGACGTGCTGTACGCGCGCGGGGCGGGCCTGGTCAACCGGCACTACCACCCGCAGCAGGTGTTCGCCTACACGATCTCGGGCAAGTGGGGATACCTGGAACACGACTGGGTGGCCACCGCCGGGGACTGGGTCTACGAGGCCCCGGGGGAGGCGCACACCCTGGTCGCCTACGAGCACGAGCAGCCGATGAAGGTCACCTTCAACGTGACCGGGCCGCTGATCTGGCTCGACGAGCAGGGGCAGCCCGACGGCACCTTCGACGTGTTCGACTACATCACGCTGTGCCGCGAGCACTACGACAAGGTCGGGATCGGCGCCGACTACATAGACGGGCTGATGCGGTAGCCCGGGGCATCAGCGGCCGGGCGCGTGCCCGACGGCGGTGAACCCGGCGCCCATCGCCGTCTCGCGGACGACCAGGTCCGGGACCCGCTCGGCCAGCCGGGCCCAGGGCCGGTCGAACCCGGCGAAGTCGGTGACGTAGGGCGCGTGCAGGGCCAGCACCCCGGCGTTGACCGCGAACGCCCACGGCGGCGCCCACTTGCCGCCCCCGGCGGCCACCGTGCCGCCCGGCCGCACCGCCGCCAGCACGGCGTCCAGCGCGGCCGGCGACTGCAGGACGTCGTGCACCGCGCAGAACAGCGCGTGGTCGGCGGCGGGCAGGGCGGCCTCGGCCACCGGGGACGCCAGCAGGTCGACGTTGTCCCAGCCGGCGTCGGCCACCCGTGCGGCGGCCAGGTCGAGCATCGGGGCCGCGGCGTCCACTCCGACCAGCCGGCCGGTCGGGCCGATCCGCTCCTGCAGCAGCGGGAAGCAGAGCCCGGTGCCGCAGCCGACGTCGAGCACGACGTCGCCGGGGCGCAGGGGCAGCAGGTCGACGACGGCCCGGCGGTACTGGGCGAACGAGCCGGTACGGGCGTCGTAGCGGTCGGCGTCGCGGCCGTAGGCGGGGGCGAGCGGGGCGGAGTGGGTCCGGGACATGACGTCCTTCTCGGCTTGTGCCCGGTAGGGGCAGGAGCGGGGCCGGTGGTCGTCACCGGCCGCGGACCCACCGATCCTGGTCCGGCCGGCGGCCGGGCGGAACCTCCGATGGGGTCGGGATCCGGGTGCCGAAAGACCCTGGTCGTCACCCGCACTGGTCTTGCGGGCTCCGGTGACCGACACTCAAGGTCAGCAAGACCTGTCGGAACCGCCGGTCAGCGGTGACCTCAACGCGGAGGTGGCGTGTGGACGTGATCGGCTCGTCGCCCCCACCGGCAGTGCGCCGGATCCCGGTCTCCCTGCCCGGCCGCGGACGCACGGTGGTCTGGGAGGCCCCTGGCCCGCCCGGTGCCCCCGCGCTGGTCCTGCTGCACGGTGTCACCCTCACCGCCGAGCTGAACTGGTCGGGCGTCATCGGGACACTCGCCCGCCACTACCGGGTGGTGGCGCTGGACCTGCGCGGCCACGGCGACGGGCTGCGCGGGCGCGCCTTCCGACTGGAGGACTGCGCCGACGACGTTGCTGCCGTGGCCGCCGGGCTCGGCATCACGCGCCTGGTCGCCGTCGGCTACTCCATGGGCGGCCTGGTCGCCCAGCTGCTGTGGCGCCGGCACCCGGACCTGACCGCCGGGCTGGTGCTCTGCTCGACCGCCCGCAACGTGGCCGGCTCGCCATGGGAGCGGTCGATCGCGCTGACCCTGCCCGGCCTGCTGACCGCGGCGACGCTGATGCCGCCGATGCACGCGCTGCGCGCCGACCTGGTGGGCTCGGCGCTGCTCGACCACGACACCGACCCGGTCGACCGCGCCTTCGCGCTGGCCCAGATGCGGCGCACCACGCTGCTCGACGCCCTGGCCGCGGTGCAGGCGGTGTGCTCGTTCAGCTCGCACAGCTGGATCGGCGCGGTGGACGTCCCGGTCGCGGTCGTGCTCACCCGCGACGACCGGGTGGTGCCGGCCCGCCGCCAGCTCAAGCTGGCCCGCGCGATCCCGGGCGCCACGGTGATCGAGATCGACGGCGGCCACGACGTGTTCCTGGACGCGCCGGGCCGGCTGGCCGGGGCGCTGCTGACCGCCTGCTCCGCCGTCCTGGAGGACGGCGCCGCGGACGGCGCCGGCGAGACCGCCGCCGGGGCGTCCTGACCCGGCCGGGGTCACCGGCCGGGGTCACCAGCCGGGCCAGCTCCCGCGCAGCGCCTTCTTGTCGACCTTGCCGAACGCGGTGACCGGCAGCTCGGCCAGGGTCCGGAACGCCTTGGGCCGCTTGTAGGCGGCGAGCTCGGCCCGGCAGGTCGCGACCGCCGCGGCCTCGTCGAACCCGGCGGAGTCGGTTCCCGGGGCGGGAACCACGAAGGCGACGACGGCCTCCCCCCAGTCCGGGTGCGGGATGCCGACCACCGTCACCTGCGCGACGCCGGGGCAGGTCTGCACGACGTTCTCCACCTCGGTCGAGTACACGTTCATCCCGCCCGAGATGATCATGTCGTGCTTGCGGTCGAGCAGGTGCACGTAGCCCTCGGCGTCCATCCGTCCCAGGTCGCCGGTGTGCAGCCACCCCCCGCGCAGGGTCTCCGCGGACTTCTCCGCCATCCCCCGGTAGCCCGCCATGACGTACGGGGCGCGGGCGCAGATCTCGCCGGCCTCCCCCCGCGCGACCGGCTCGCCGTCGTCGTCGAGCACCGCGATCTCGGCCAGCGCGGCCGCCCGCCCGCAGCTGGTGAGCCGCTCGGGGTGGTCGAGGTCGTGGTCCTCGCGGGTGAGCCGGGTGAGGAAGTTCGGCGCCTCGGTCTGCCCGTAGAGCTGCATGAACACCGGCCCGAACCGGCGCAGGCCCTGTTCCAGGCGCTCCAGGGTGATCGGCGCCGCGCCGTAGAGGATGGTGCGCAGCGAGGACAGGTCGACCGCGCGCCGCTCGGCCCGGTCGAGCACCCGGTAGATCATCGTCGGCACCATGAACAGGAAGGTGGCCCGGTCCCGGTCGATCCGGTCCAGCACCAGGTCCGGGTCGAAGCGCCGCTCGACGAAGTGCAGCGCGCCCTTGAGCAGGCCGGCCTGGGCCAGGTAGCCCGCCGAGTGCGGCAGCGGCGAGGTCAGCAGCAGCCGCTCGTCGTCGAGCAGGCCCATCTCGACCACGTGCGCGAGGATGTTCACCGCCAGCCCGCGCTGGGTGTGCACCACGCCCTTCTGCCGGCCGGTGGTGCCGCCGGTGTAGGCGATCAGCCCGACGTCCGCGCCGGACACGGCGACCTGCGGCGGCCCGCCTTCCGGGGCGCCGGCGAGCACGTCGTCCCAGGACCGGGTGCCCGGTACCGGCGCACCGGTCACGATCACCGTGGTCAGGTCGGGCGACCCGGCGCCGAGCGCGGCGTCGACCAGTCCCTCGTCGGCCAGGGCGACCACCGCGCCGGAGTCGCGCAGCAGGTAGCCGATCTCCGCCGCCGAGAGCATGTCGTTGACCGGGACCTTGGCCGCGCCGATCCGCAGCACGGCCTGGTCGGCCACCAGGTACTCGGCCCGGTTCGACATCATGATCGCCACCGGGACGCCGGGCCCGGCCCCGGCGGCGACCAGGACGTGCGCCAGCCGGTTCGCGTCGGCGACCAGGTCGGCGTAGGTCCAGGTGCGGCCCCCGGCGACCACGGCCGGGCGGGTGCCGAACCGGTCCAGCGCGCCGACGAACAGCTGCCGCAGGGTCAGCTCGGGCGGGGCCAGGTCGGTCACCGCGGTGACCGTAGCGCCGGGGACCGCCACCTCAGTACCCCGAGCTGAGCGGCTCGGGCTTGACCCCGGCCACCACCCGGTGCCGGATCTCGCCGAGCTGCTCGACCACCAGCCGCACCTCGTCGCCGGGCTGCAGCCAGCCGCGGAAGTGCTCGGGGTCCAGCGCGAAGTGCTCGAACAGGCACCCCGACGGCACGGTGCCCGAGCCGATCACGTCGCCGGGGCGCAGGTGGGTGCCGCGCGAGGTGTAGGTGATCATGTCCGGGAAGCCCCAGTCGATCGAGTCCCAGCGCCCCTCGCTGACCAGCTCGCCGTTGACGTAGCCGGTCATCCCCAGGTCGAAGGCGTTGCGGCTGCGGTAGGGCTCGATCTCGTCCGGGGTGACCAGCATCGGGCCCAGGGTGTTGGTGCCGTCCTTGCCCTTGGCCGGGCCCAGCCGCAGGGCCATCTCGTTCATCTGCAGGTCCCGGGCGCTCCAGTCGCACAGCAGCATGTAGCCGGCGATGTGCTCCTCGGCCCGGTCCAGCGCGATCGTCGAGCCCGGTCGACTCGGTGCACCTGGTCACCGGCTCGGCCGACGTGCTGGTCGCCGCGTCGTTCCCGGACGACGCCGCCGCCCTGCGCTTCCGGGTGCAGACCGTGGAGAGCCACCCCGGGGTGCGCACGGCGCAGTCCTGCCACCTCATCGACCAGGTCGGCGGCCCACCCCGCGGCGGCGGGCCGCTCGCCCCGCGGGTGGACACCGAGACCCTGGCCGCGCTGATGATCGGTCCGCCCCGCTACGGCAACTTCGACGAGCTCACCGACGCCATCTGCGACGCGGTGACCATCGGGCTGGGTGCGGACCGGGCGCTGATCACCACCAGCCCGCCAGGGGCCGACCTCGCCGCGACCCCGGCCAAGCGGCGGCGCATCTCCCAGCGCTACCTCGACGCGCTGATCGAGCGGATCGCCGACGGCCGCACCGAGGGCGTGATCAAGCGGGTCTGGGCGACCCGGCTGCACGTGGTGGTCGCCGACGCCCGCACCGACCCCCTGATGGCCGCGGCCCACGACCTGGTCCGCGCGGAGGGCTACGTCAGCCTGCTCACCCTGCCGATGCTCTACGGCGAGTCACTGGTCGCCACGATCAGCATGTACTACGACCGGCCGACCAGCCTGGACGGCGAGTACGTCGCCACCGCGCAGGGCGTGGCCGACCACTTCGCGGTGGCCGTGGCGCGGACCCTCGGGCTGGCCCCGGCCCCGCCGCTGGTGACCGAGCACGCCGGGCCCCGATGATTCGGCCGGTGGGGAACAGTTCCAGCCAGCGCCACCCCCGTCGGCAGTTGCTGACGACCTCTCCTGGTCAGGGCGGTCGGAGCCGGGTTCGGCCGGGACCGGCAGCGGCCCACTCCCGGGATTGCGCGGCCGCCAGCGCACGGCCACGCAATCCCGAGACTCGCCCCTCCACGAGATCAGGGTGCCCGTCGGGCACGGTCATCGGTCAGCTCGCTCCGGCGGGCCTGCCGGGACGGTCAGGGACGGCGCGCGGCCCGGCGCAGCCGGCTGGTCTCGTGGCCGATCTCCCAGATCCGGCAGGGCCAGACCGGGGAGGCCGTCGTCGGGGAACGGCAGCCGCGGCAGTGGCCGGTGGAGTCGGCCACGTGGTCGTCGAGCATCCGGTCGACCCCGGCCGCCGGTAGCGCGCTCGCCAGCACCGCGGCGATGCTGTGGATCTGGTCGCTCGGTCCCGGGTCGGGCGGGTCGCTGGCCATCGGGTGCGGACTCCCCCATCGGTGGACGCGCCGGCCGGTCGGCCGGGGCGTGCGCGCTGGTCCCGCACCACCCCGTCGGCGAGTCCCCGCTGGTGGCGGTGCGTAGCGGTCCGATGACGAAGATCGGTGTGACCCGGATCATCTTGCGCACGCTGCGGAGTCTGCCGGTTACCCCGCGCCAATGCAAGCTGTGGATGCACAACTCGGTCGCAGTGTGCAGATGCACGTGCAAATGCATGCTCGTCGTCGGCAACCTCCTGACCAGCAGGTGAGGGGGGATCTCGTCGATCTCGTCACGTATCGGAGCCGCCCGCGTACGATCCGGCGTGAAGAAGTCATATGCATGTGCATCTGCAAGCTGCTAACTTCGACGGCAGGTGGAGGTACTGCACCACGGCGTGGGAGGCGGCATGACGAGCGAGGCGCGCAACGGGTGTTCGGCGGAGCTGCTCACCGACGCCGACTGGTGCAAGAGCAGCCTGAGCGGTCAGCTCGGCAACTGCGTCGAGGTGGCGATGCTGGGCAGCGGCGAGGTAGCGGTGCGCAACTCGCGCCACCCGGCGGGCCCCGCGCTGGTGTTCACCCCGGCCGAGTGGTCGGCGTTCCTGGGCGGGGTCGAGCGCGCCGAGTTCGCGCTGCCCGACACGCACACCGGCTGACGGTCCGCCGGCCGATCGGGCGGCCCCGCCCGCACCGCGGGCCGGGGCCCGTTCGCGGCCCCGGGACCGGTCAGATCTCGGCGAGCCGCTTGGTCAGCAACTGCCGGGACCGCTCGGGGGTCTCCGCGTCGACCATCAGGCGGTCGAAGGCCCGGCTGTAGGTCTCGATCTCCGACAGCCCGTCCAGGTACAGTGCGCCGCCGAGGTGCTCGACGTAGGCCACGTGCGGCAGTTCCGGCTCGGCGAAGCGCAGCATCGTGAACGAGCCCTCGGCGCCGTACCCGCTCAGGTGGTAGGGCACGACCTGGATCTTGATGTTGGGCCGCAGCGACTGCTCGAGCATGTGCTCGACCTGGTCGCGCAGCACCGCGCGGCCGCCGATCGGCCGGTGCAGGACCGACTCGTCCATCACCACCCACAGCGTCGGCGGGCGCACCCCAACCAGGATCTTCTGCCGCTCGATGCGCAGCGCCATCCGCCGCCGGACGTCCTCGGCGGCGTACTCCGGGCGGCCCCGGCTGGCGATCGCCATCGCGTACGGCTCGATCTGCAGCAGCCCGGGCACGAACTGCAGCTCGTAGGTCTGGATCAGCGACGCCGACTCCTCCAGGCCCACGAAGTCCTGGAACCAGCCGGGCATGACGTCGTGGTAGCGCCGCCACCAGCCGGGCTGGTTGGCGTGGCGGACCATGTCCAGGAAGGTCTCGCGCTCGCCCGGGTCGAGCACGCCGTACATGGTCAGCAGGTCGGCGACGTCGCGTTCTTTGAACGCGACCCGGCCCAGCTCCACCCGGGACAGCTTGGAGTCCGAGGCCCGGATGGCGTAGGCCGCCTCGGACCTGGCCACCCCGGCGGACTCCCGCAGCCGTCGCAACTGCGCGCCGAGCACCATCCGGCGTGCCGTCGCGCCCCGAACCGGCCCCTCCCCGCCGGAGGCTGCCGCCGGGCGTCCGCCCTCGACCATCGTGCGCTGCTCCCGTGTGCCCGACCGGGCGGAATGGTGACCGTCCCCCGCGATGCGCGGGCGTCCCCCGGCGTCGGCGGCGAACGCTACACGTGACCACGTGTCAGCGAAAGGTCACTCCACGGGGTTAACCCGGCACCGGTTCTGCCCTACCATCCGAACCCGTCCCCTCCTGCCGACACCCGTGAAGAGGCGCCCATGTCCAGTGCCCAGGACGTCATCCCGGCCTACATCGATGTCTCCAAGGCCAGCGTGGCGCGGGTCTACGACGCGTTCCTCAACGGCAAGGACAACTACGAGATCGACCGCGAGGTGCTGCGCCGGGTCCAGCAGGTGGCGCCCGAGGCGACCCAACTGGGCTGGGACAACCGCGAGTTCCTGATCCGGGCCACCCGCTTCATCGCCGCGCAGACCGGGATCACCCAGTACCTCGACTGCGGCTCCGGGCTGCCGACCGCGGAGAACACCCACCAGGTCGCCCAGCGGGTCCAGCCGGACTCCCGGGTGGTCTACGTGGACAACGACCCGGTGGTGCTGGCCCACGGGCGGGCGCTGCTGGAGGAGAACGACCAGACGCACCTGGTCGGCGCGGACATCTTCGACCCCGCCGCGGTGCTCGAGAACGAGGTCGTGCGCCGCCACCTCGACTTCACCGAGCCGATCGCGCTCTACCAGTGCGGCACGATGCACCACTACACCGGAGACCGGTTCGCCGAGATCATGCAGGCCTACGTGGACGCCCTGCCGTCGGGCTCCTACGTCGCGCTGAGCCACTTCTTCGACCCGCAGAGCCCGGAGTTCAGCGCGCTGGCCCGGAAGATGGAAGAGGTGTTCCTGCACAGCCCGATGGGCAGCGGCATGTTCCGCACCCGGGCCGAGATCGAGAGCATGCTGCCCGGGCTGGAGCTGGTCGAGCCCGGCCTGGTGCTGTGCGCGGACTGGTGGCCCGACGGCCCCCGGGTGCGCCCGCTGTACCCGGTCCAGCAGTGCATCGTGGGCGCGGTCGGCCGCAAGCCCTGACCGGGGGACGCCCCACCGACACCGGTCGACGCCCACCCACGAGCGCGACCGGTGGCGTTGGCCGAAATGGGTCAGCGCGCTGCGCCATTTCCCCGCCGCGCTGCCGAACAGTGCAGTGCGGAACCGCCGGGCAGCCCACCGACAAACGCTGAACGGCACAGAGGAATGTGCGCGGTCAATTGTTGCGGCGACACCGTTCTGCGAATCCGCGGAACGCGTCGAAGGCGCCCGCCGCACACCCCGCATCGGCGGTCTTGACCGATCTGACCTCGGTCGGGCACAGTCGGGAGCGGAATGTGACCGACGGCACGAAAGGGCGCTGAATGACCAGAACCGTGTCCAGGATCGCCGACCGGGTGCTCGCCCGGATCGCTCCGCGAGTGGAGGCATCGGCCGGCTGTTCGTACGTTTCCGAGTACTGCTACTGCATCTACCGGGTGGGCTATTACACGCGCCGGTGCATGTACGGCTGTCCGGGCGTTCCCAACCACTGCTACGGCTGCACCAAGACGGGCTCCTGTTGATCGTCGCACTGGCGAGCGCCCTCGCGCTCGTGTTCGGGGTCGCCGTCGCCGGCAAGTTCAGCCCGGCCGGCTTCGGCGAGTTCCGGCTCGGGGTCGGCCGGTTGTGGCCCGGTCCCGGCCGGCTCTCCCCCACCGCCCGCAACCTGCTCGCCCTCGCCGTCCTCGGCGCCGAGGTCCTCGGCACGGCCGCGCTGGCCGCCGGGACCGCGCTCGCCGTGCTCTCCCACCCGCAGTGGCTGGTCCCCGGTTTCACGGTGGCCTCCGCACTGCTCGCCGCCTTCACCACGGCGCACGCCGTGACCGTCGCCCGCGGGCGGTCGGTGCCCTGCGCCTGTTTCGGGCGCCGGGAGACCCCGGTCGGCCCGCTGACGCTGTTCCGCACCGCTGCGCTGCTCGTCCTCGCGTTCGCCGGCCTCGCGCTGGCGCTCACCACGACGGGCGTCGCCGACCCCGCCGTCGCGCTGCTGGCCGTCCCGGCCGGGCTGGCGCTCGGCCTGCTGCTCGTGAGCCTGGAGGACCTGGTGGCCCTGTTCCGCCCCACCGCCCTGCCGACCCGACCGGGGGCCGGCGCGTGACCGGGGTGCTGGTCGGCGCGGTGATCCTGCTGACCGCGCTCACCCTGCTGAACATCGCGATGGTGATGGCCGTGGTCCGCCGGCTGCGCGAGCACGAGACCCGGATCGCCGCGCTGGCCGAGGGCGCCGCGGTGGCCCCGCCGCTGCCGGAGATCATCGCGCCGGTGGGTCACCGGGTCGAGGACTTCACCGCCGAGACCGTCGACGGCCGGCGGCTGGACCGGACCTCGTTGCAGAGCCCGGCCCTGGTCGGCTTCTTCTCCCCCAGCTGCGACAGCTGCCACGAGCGCATCCCGGACTTCCGCAAGGCCGCCGCCGACCACGACGGCTCGGCGCTGGCGGTCGTGGTCCGCGACGGGAAGGACCCCGCCGAGCTGGTCGCCGATCTCGACGACTCGGCCACGATCGTGCTCGAGGCGCCGGAAGGCCCGCTGAGCAGCGCGTTCGGCGTCCGCGGGTTCCCGGCGTTCGCCCTGCTCGACGCGGAGGGCACCATCCGGGCCCGCGGGTACGAGCTGCCGCTGACCGCACCCTGACCGCCGTGGGGACGCCCGCCCGGCTGCGGGCCGGATTCGCCGCGACCGCCACCCGCACCCGCGTCGCGGTGGACCTGGCGCGGCGGGCCGCCCCGGCGGTGTTCACCGCCTTCGTGGCGGTGTCGCTGCTCGCCGGGGTGCTCCCGGTCGCCGCCGCGCTGCTCACCAAGCTGGTGCTGGACCGGATCACCACCGGGGCCGGCGTGGCCGGGGTGTGGGGCGGGGCGGTCGCGCTGGCGGTGACCGGGCTCGCGGTCGCCGCGGTGCCCCCGGCGCTGCGCTACCTGCAGGCCGAGCTCGACCGGTCGGTCACGGTCCGGGCCAAGGACCTGCTGTACCGGACGGTGAACCGGATCCCGCTGCTGGGCACCCTGGAGGTGCCGGCCTTCCGCGACCGGCTGCGGCTGGCCGAGCAGGCCAGCCGCAGCGGCCCGGGGCAGGTCGTGGAGAGCACCGTCGGGCTCGCCCAGTCGGTGGTGACGTTGGCCGGCATGATCGTCGCGGTCGCCGTCATCGGCCCGTGGGTCGCGCTGCTGATGCTGGTCAGCGCGGTGCCGGCGCTGGTGGCGGAGATCCGGCTGAGCCGCCAGCGGGCCGATCTGGCCTGGCGGATCAGCCCGGCCGAGCGTCGCGAGGTGTTCTACAGCGAACTGCTGACCGACCTGAGCGCGGCCAAGGAGATCCGCCTGTTCGGCAGCGGGCGGCTGTTCCGCCACCGCATGCTGACCGAGCTGACCGGGGCCAACGCCGAGCAGCGCCGCTACGACCGGCGCGAGGCGGTGGTGCAGGTCGGCCTGGCCGCGGTGTCGGCGGTGTTCGTCGGCGCCGCCCTGGTCGGCGTCCTGCTCGCCGCGGCCGGCGGAACCCTCACCCCCGGCGACGTCGCGGCGGTGATCGTCGCGGTCAGCGGGGTGCAGGCGGCGCTGGGCGGGGCGGTCGGCCACATCTCCACCGCGCACCACGCCGGGTTGCTGCTCGACCACTACCGCGCGGTGGTCGAGGCCCACTACGAGGACACGGCACCGCCCGAGCCCGCGGACGCGGTCGGGGCGGAAGGCCGCGGGCTGGAGCTGGTCGACGTCTGGTTCCGCTACGGCGAGGACCAGCCCTGGGTCCTGCGCGGGGTGAGCGCCACCATCGCGCCGGGCCGCGCGGTCGCCCTGGTCGGGGAGAACGGGTCGGGCAAGAGCACGCTGGTCAAGCTGCTCTGCCGGTTCTACGACCCGACCCGCGGCAGCATCCGCTGGGACGGGGTGGACCTGCGCGACCTGCCGCTGGAGGAGCTGCGCCGGCGGATCGGGGCGGTGTTCCAGGACTTCATGTGCTACGACCTGAGCGCCGCGGAGAACATCGCCCTGGGCGGCGCCGACGGCGGTGCCGAGCTCGACCTCGCCCCGGGCCCGATCGAGGACGCGGCCCGGGGAGCGGAGGTGCACGCCACCGTCGACCGGCTGCCGCAGGGCTACCGGACGCTGCTGTCGAGGATGTTCGTCGACCACAGCGGGAGCGACGCGCCGGGGGTGCTGCTGTCCGGCGGGCAGTGGCAGCGCCTCGCGCTGGCCAGGGCGCTCCGGCGCGGGCGCCGCGACCTGCTGATCCTGGACGAGCCCAGCTCCGGCCTGGACGCCGAGGCCGAGCACCGCATCCACCGGCGCATCCGCGAGCACCGGCGGGGCCGGACCAGCGTGCTGGTCTCGCACCGGCTCAACACCGTCCGCGACGCGGACCGGATCCTGGTGCTGGCCGACGGACGGGTCACCGAGGAAGGCGACCACGACGCGCTGATGGCGGCCGGCGGCACCTACGCGCGGCTGTTCCGCTTGCAGGCCGCCGGCTACCAGGCCGACCACGAGCCCGCGGCGGCGCCGTGAGGTGGGCGGTGCCGGTCGCCGCGCTCTGCGCCGCAGCGGTGGTGGTGGCGGCGGTCCGCCGGCGGTGGCTGGTGGTCACCGTGGTCGGGACCAGCATGACCCCGGCCCTCGCCCCGGGCGACGTCGTGCTCGCCCGGCGCTGCGACCCGGCCGCCCTGGCCGTCGGCGACGTGGTCGTGCTGGCCCCGCCGGACGGCACCGGCGAGCCGCCCGGGCGCCGCCCGCGGCCGGGGCACCCGTGGCTGGTCAAACGGATAGCGGCCGGACCGGGTGACCGGCTGCCCTACGACCGGACCGCCGCCGTGCCGCCCCGGGCCGTGGCGGTGCTCGGCGACAACGGCGGCCACGACTCGCGGACCTTCGGCCCGCTGGCGCACGACCGGGTGCTCGGGATCGTGGTGCGGCGGCTCGGCCCCGGCCGCTGACCCGTCCGTCCGGGGTGCTCCCCGACCGCTCGGACCCCGGCGCCTGTCCGGACGGAGGGCGTCCGGCGTCGCCACAGGATCTAGGGTCCAGGCATGGCAAGCACCAGGGACTGGTTCGAGACCGTCGCCGAGGCCCAGCGCCGGGCCAAGCGCCGCCTGCCCAGGGGCGTCTACCTCGCGCTGGTCGCCGGGGCCGAGGCCGGCACCACGATGGGCGACAACACCGCCGCCTTCGCCGAGCTGGGGTTCCGCCCGCGGGTGGCCGACCTGCCCAAGGAGCGCGACGTCGCCACCACGGTGATGGGGCAGGACGTCGCCTTCCCGGTGCTGATCTCCCCGACCGGCGTCCAGGCCGTGGACCCCGAGGGCGAGGTCGCGGTCGCCCGGGCGTCGGCCGCCGCGGGCACGGTGATGGGCCTGTCGTCGTTCGCGTCCAAGCCGGTGGAGGAGGTCGCGGCGGCGAACCCGAAGTTCTTCTTCCAGTCCTACTGGGTGGGTGACCGGGACGCGATGCTCGCCCGCGCCGAGCGCGCCCGGGCCGCCGGGGCGAAGGGCCTGATCGTCACCCTGGACTGGGTCTTCGACTCCCGCCGCGACTGGGGCAGCCCGTTCATCCCGGAGAAGCTCGACCTCAAGGCCATGGCCCGCTACGCCCCGCAGGTCGCGCTGCGGCCCGGCTACCTGCTGCGCTGGCTCAAGCACGGCAAGCTGCCCGACCTGGGCGTGCCGAACCTGGTGGCGCCGGGCCAGGAGGTGCCGACGTTCTTCGGCGCGTACGGCCAGTGGATGATGACCGAGCCGGTCACCTGGGACGACCTGAACTGGCTGCGCGAGCAGTGGGGCGGGCCGTTCATGGTCAAGGGCATCACCCACCCCGACGACGCCCGGCGCGCGGTCGACATCGGCGCCACCGCGATCTCGGTGTCCAACCACGGCGGCAACAACCTCGACTCCACCCCGGCGACCATCCGGCTGCTGCCGGCCGTCGCCGGCGCCGTCGGCGACCAGATCGAGGTCCTGCTCGACGGCGGCATCCGCCGCGGCTCCGACGTGGTCAAGGCGCTGGCCCTGGGGGCCCGCGCGGTGCTGATCGGCCGCGCCTACCTCTGGGGGATGGCGGCCAACGGCGAGCAGGGCGTGACCAACGTGCTGAGCATCCTGCGGTCGGGGGTCGAGGAGACCCTGTTCGGGCTGGCCAAGTCCTCGATCCACCAGCTCGGTCCGGACGACCTGGTGATCCCGGCCGACTTCACCCGCACCGCCGCCAAGCACTGACTGCCCCCACCGTCGTCGCTCCCGGGTCGCACTTCCGGCCGAGGCGGATCGGCCGTTGCACCGACGCGCACCGCCGGTCCCTGTCCCAGGATCGGTGGGTGGGCAACGCGGGAGTCCGGTCGTGACCGTTCTGGAGATGCTCGCGCTGGTGGGTGCCGTCGGTGCGGTCGTGGCGCAGTGGGCACCGCCGCCGGTCCGCCGGGTGTCGACGATCGTCGCCGCGGGGGTCGTCGGCGCCGCGCTCCTCGCGGACCTGCGCTGGCAGCTGGTTCCGGTGCTGGTGGGCACGGCGCTCGCGGTCCTGGTCGCGGTCGTCCGGCGGCAGGACGCCCCGGCGCGGCGGCGGTGGCCGGCGGTGCTGGTCCCGGTGATCTGCCTCGGGGCGATCGCCGCCGGGCCGGCGGCGGCGTGGGCGTTCCCGGTGCCCGAGTTCCCCGAGCCCACCGGCCCGTACACGGTCGGCAGCACGGTGCACGAGTGGACCGACCGGGACCGGCCGGAGCCCGCGACCCCGGACCCCGCGGACCGCCGCCGGATGGCGGCCACGCTGTGGTACCCGGCGCGGGACGCGCCCTCCGACGCCGACCGGGCCCCCTACCTCGGCCGCACCGAGCGGGAGGCGGGGATCGTCGCCGCGGCGATGGCCACCGACGCCGGCCTGCCCGGCTTCCTGCTGGGCTCCGTCCCGCGGGCGCGCACCCGGGCGGTGCCCGACGCCCCACCGGCCGCCGGGCGGTTCCCGGTGGTGCTGTTCTCACCCGGCTCCGGCGGCGTGCGGACCCAGAACACCGGCTGGGCGGAGGAGCTGGCCGGGCGCGGCTACGTGGTGGCCGCGGTCGACCACCTCCACGACTCCGCCGCCGTGGTGCTCGCCGGTGGCGAGGTCGTCCGCAGCCGGATGCCGGCGGCCTACGCCGAGGCCTGGGCGAGCGCCGACCCGGCGGCCGAGGACCGGGTGACCGCGGAGTTCGTCGCCCTCCGGGCGGCCGACCTCAGCTCGACGCTGACCCGGCTCGGCCGGCTGGACCGCGGCGAGGTGGGCGGACCGCTCGCCGGTCGGCTCGACGTCGACCGGGCCGCGGTCACCGGCCACTCCTTCGGCGGTGCCACCGCGCTGACCGTCGCCGGGGCCGACCCCCGCTTCGACGCCGCCGTGGACCTGGACGGCGGCCTCGGCGTGCCGCTGGAGCGGCCCTTCCCGCAGCCGGTGCTGGCGATCACCAGCCCGGCCTACCACGACACCGAGGGCAACCCGGACTACGCGGTCGGGCTGGACCGGGCCCTCGACCTGGCCGGCGCCCCGAGCTACCGGCTCACCGTCCCCGGCACCGCCCACTTCAGCTTCACCGACCTGCCGCTGTTCCTGCCGCCGTTGCCGGCGGTGGCCGGATCGCTGGGCCGCGCGGACGGCACCCGGATCGCCGCCGACGCCACCGCGACCTTCCTCGACCACGTCCTGCGCGGCGCGCCCGGCGACCCGGCCGCCGACCTCGCCCGGTACGGCGATCTGGCCGTCCACGAGCGCTGACTGTCACAGTCGTGCGCCGCGGCGCGTCGGACCGTCAGGACCCACTACTGAGGACGGTGCACCATGCTCGGTCGCAAGACCTACACCCCCGAAGAGTTCGCGCACGCCCGCAAGGCGGTCGACGAGCAGCTGACGACCTACCGGAACCTCGCTGACGCTGCCACCACCGCGGCGGACCCGCGGGTGAGCGCCGCGGTCGAGGCGCTCGAGCCGGTGCTGTTCGCCAACCTGGTCCTGGCCCTCGACCGGTTCTTCGTCCACCGCGTGCGCCTGATCAGCGGCAACGGCTCGAACGCGCTCAACGAGGTCGAGCTGCTCGCCGAGTCGGTGATCACCGGCGAGGGAGTGCTGAGCGCTAGCAAAGTGCTCAGGCTCAAGCCGGACCAGACCGTCCTCGGCCTGGCTCCGGGCGACCGCATCCGGCTCACCGCCGACCGCTTCGAGGACCTCGCCCGGGCGTTCTTCGCCGAGCTCGAGACGCGCTTCTCCGCGTAGGGGCGCTGGGGCCACCTCGCAGAGTCCGGGTACGCGGCGCAGGTTCCACGGACCCTGCGCCGCGTACCCGGGCCCTGCGACGTCGCTCCGAGGTCAACGGATGGGGAGGTCGGCCAGGCCGGGGGGTGGGGGGCCCGGGTGCACGATGCCGAGCCGGCGGGTCGCCCTGGTCATCGCGACGTACAGGTCGCTCGGTCCGCGCGCCGACCCCGCCAGCACCGCAGCCGGGTCGGCGATCAGCACCACGTCGAACTCCAGGCCCTTGGCCAGCTCCGGGGTGAACAGCGCGATCGGGCGCTCCGGGTCGGGCTCGGCGGGGACGCCCAGGGTCGCGGCCAGTGCCGGGACGTGCTCCTGGGGGGCGATGACGGCGACGCGCCCTTCGTCCAGGGCCGCGGCCTCGGCCCCGGCGAGCTCGGCGACCCGGAGTGGCAGGTCGGCGGGACGGACGGGCAGCCGCCACGGTCCGGTGCCGACCGAGCGGACCGAGCGGGTCGCCGGACCGCCCCGTCGAGCGGCGCCCGGGTACGCGGCCAGCAGTGCGGCGGCGGCGTCCATGATCTCGGCGGGGGTGCGGTAGTTGACCGTGAGCCGCACCAGCTCCCACCGGTCGCCGACGTGCGGGGCCATGACCTGCTCCCAGGACGCCGCGGCGGCCGGGTCGCCGGCCTGGGCCGGGTCGCCGACCACGGTCATCGACCGCGACGGGCACCGGCGCATGAGCATCCGCCAGGCCATCTCCGACAGCTCCTGGGCCTCGTCGACGACCACGTGGCCGAACACCCAGGTCGGGTCGGCGGCGGCGCGCTCGGCGAGGGTCCCGGAGCCGGCGGCGGGGGCGTCCTGGCCGATCAGGGCCGCGAGCTCGTCGAGCAGCGGCACGTCGGCGGCGCTCCAGCCGCCGGGCCGGGAGAGCAGGGCGCGGACCTCGTCCGGCGCGAGGTCCGGGAAGGCCGCGGCCGGGTCGGCCAGGAGGTCGGCCAGGACCTCGGGGGCCGACAGCTCGGGCCACCGCGCGTCCAGGACGTCGCCGACGGCCGGGTCGGCCAGCAGCGCGTCCCGCAGCGCCGCCCGGTCGGCCTCGTCGACCATCTCGGCCGGGCCGCTGTCGTCCGGGCCGACCACGACCCCGGCCGCGGCCATGGCGCGCAGGTCGGCGGCGCTCAGCCGACCGTCGGGGTCGCCGCCGTCGAGGGCGTTGCCGGCCTCGTCGACCACGACCGCCTCCATGGCCTCGACGATGCGGTTCGCCAGCAGCCCGACGACCTCGCGCTGGAACACCAGCCGCGCCCGGTTGTGCGGCAGCCCGCCGCGCCGGGCGGCCCGGACCGCTCGCCGGACCCGTGCCGCGTCCAGGCGCAGCACCTGGTCCTCGAACACCACCTCCAGCGGGCCGTCCGCGCGGTCGACCCGGTCGCGGACCGCGGCCGCCAGCCGCCGGGCCATCGCCGCGCCGCCCTTGACCACCCGGGTCGGCGGCGGATCGACCCGGTCGACCACGGCCGGGTGCAGATCGGTGACGGTCGCGGCGACCACGCCGTCCTCACCGAGCCCGGGCAGCACCTGCCCGATGTAGTCGATGAAGACCCGGCTGGGGCCGACCACCAGCACGCCGCGGGACAGCAGGTGGCGGCGGGTGTAGAGCAGGTAGGCGGCGCGGTGCAGGGCGACCGCGGTCTTGCCGGTTCCCGGCCCGCCCTCCACCACGAGCACCCCGGCCTGCTCGGAGCGCACGATGTGGTCCTGCTCGGCCTGCAGGGTGGCCACGATGTCGCGCATCCGCCCGCTGCGCCCGGCGGTGACCGCGGCCAGCAGGGCGGCGTCCCCGGCCAGGTCGGTGCCACCGTCCGGAACGCCGGTCAGCAGCTCGTCGTCGACACCGACCACGGTCCGGTCGCGGGTGCTGATCCGGCGGCGCCGGCGCACGCCCTGCGGGTCGCGGGCGGTGGCGGTGTAGAACGGCCGGGCCGCAGGCGCCCGCCAGTCCAGCAGCAGGGTGGCGTCGTCGCTGTCGCGGAACAGCCCGATCCGCCCGATGTGGGTCGCCACGCCGTCCTCGGTGTCCAGCCGACCGAAGCACAGCCCCCGCTCGACGGCCGCCAGGCGACCGGCCTGGCGGGCGGTCCACGCCCGCTCGGCCTCCCGGTCCGGGTCCTCACCGTCCTCGCGCAGCGCGTCGGCGAGTGCCGACAGCCGCTGGGCCGCCTCCGCCCGCATGGTGTCCACCAGCGCGTACAGCTCGGTGAGGTGGGCCTGCTCGCGCGCGATCTCGGTGGTGATCTCGGTGTTGATCTCGGTGGGGGGCACCGGTGCAGGGTGCCTCCCGACCGCGTGCAGAACCAGTCTTGTTCTTCCGGGCGCGCTCGATCGCGACCGGCTGCCGCAGGTCAGGCCGGTGGGTCCGCGCGGCGGGCGACACCGTCCAGCCGGAGGGTCGCCGACTCGTCGCGGTGGCTGCCCGCCGAGCCGACGTGCTTGTCGCTGATCCCCGTACCGTTCTTGATCACGTGCACCAGGGCCATGGCGTGCCCGCGGCCCAGGCCGTAGTCGTCCTTGAGCCAGCCGGTGATCTCGCCGGCCTTGGTCGAGGCGCCGAAGCCGCGGCCGTGGGCCTCGGCGACCAGTTCGGCGGGGATCTTGCCGGTCTTCGCCTCGATGGCGTCGAGGTAGGCCTGGAAGGACATGGCGTGCTCCTGGGTTCCGTGGGGCTGTCGGAGGGGATGACCGCCGCCGCCGGCGAGAGTCATCGCTGTCCGGGTCGAGCTACAGGAAGTACCTGTTGGTCATCGGCAGCACCTCGGCCGGCGGCAGGTCGACCGGGCGCCCGTCGATCTCCACCTCCAGGGTGTCGGGTGACACCCGTACCTGCGGGGACGCGCCGTTGAGCACCATGTCCGCCTTGGTCAGGCCGCGCGCACCCCGCACGGCCGAGAGCCTGCGCCGGATGCCGAGCCGGCCGGCCAGCCCGGAGTCGATCGCGGCCTGGCCGACGAAGGCCACCCCCAGCGAGGCCGGTGCGGCGCCCTGGCCGCCGAACATCGGCCGGTAGACCTGGGGCTGGCCGAGCCGGGTGGAGTCGTTGCCGCCGCCGACCGGGCTCCAGGCCACGAACCCGTTCTTCAGCACCAGCTGCGGCTTCACCCCGAAGAACTCCGGGCGCCACAGCACGACGTCGGCGAGCAGCCCGGGGCGCAGCGCGCCGATCTCGTGGGACATGCCCTGGGCGATCGCCGGGTTGATCGTGAGCTTGGCCAGGTAGCGCAGGATGCGGGCGTTGTCGTTCGGACCCTCGGGGCCGAACACCTCCTTCATCCGGTGCGCCAGCTGCCAGGTCCGGATGGAGACCTCGCCGATGCGGCCCATGCCCTGCGAGTCCGACGACATCATCGCGATCGCCCCGAGGTCGTGCAGGACGCTCTCGCCCGCCACCGTGCCGCCGCGGCCGCGCCAGTTCAGCGAGGCCAGGTCCTCCTCCAGGGAGGCGTGCATGCGGTGCACGGCCATCTTCATCTCGGGGTACTCGGCGTAGGTGCCGACCGAGTACGGGATGGTCGGCGTGGTCGAGGAGCCCAGCACGTGCGGCACCCCGGCCAGCTCCAGCACGTTCGGGTGCCCGCCGCCGAGGCCCTCGATGTGGTAGGCGTGGATGGTCCGGCCGCCGATCGCGGCCAGGGTGTCCTCGAGCTCCCCGCCCTCCTGGTTGGAGTCGGTGTGGATGCAGACCGGCACGTCGTACTGGTCGGCGACGGTCAGCGCGGTGTCGATGACCGAGGTGAAGCTGGCCGAGTCCTCGTGGATCTTCAGCCCGGCCGCGCCCATCTCCATGTTGCGCTCGAGCGGGTCGCGGCTCGACGCGCTGCCCCGGCCGAGCAGCGCGACGTTCATCGGGTGGCCCTCCCACGCCTCCATCAGCCGGTGGAAGTGGTACTCGGGGTTGACGCCCAGGTCGGAGACGTGGCCGTAGCCCATGCCGACCACCGTGGTGGTGCCGGCGGACAGCGCGGCCGGGATCAGGCTGGTGGTGGCCAGGTGCACGTGCGGGTCGACGATCCCGGCCGTGGCGATCATGCCCTCGCCCATGATCCAGCCGGTGTTCGCCCCGGCCACCAGGTCGACCCCGTCGGTGACGTCCGGGTTGCCCGCCCGGCCCAGCCCGACGATCCGGCCCTCCTTGATCCCGATGCTGGTCTTGACCACGCCGACCAACGGGTCGATGACCAGCACGTTGGCGATGATCAGGTCCATGGTGGAGTCCTGGTCGCGGTGGCTGGACATCGCCATGCTGTCGCGGATGGTCTTGCCGAACCCCCACAGCGGCTCGTCGCCGTAGGCGGTGTGGTCGGCCTCGACCTCGGCCACCAGGTTGGTGTCGGCGAGCTGGACGCGGTCGCCGACCGTGGGGCCGTAGAGGGCGTTGTAGGTGGGCCGCTCGATGGGGCGGGGCATCAGGCGGTCCCCTCGTCGGTGGTCCCCGAGTCGCGGAACCCCGCGGCCCGCAGCCGGACCAGGGCGGCGGCGCGGTGCTCGGCGAACCGCCCGTCGGACAGCGTCGCCCCGGTGAGGCCGTTGAAGCCGTACACGGCGCGGTCGCCGGCGTAGGCGATCAGCGCGACCTCGACGTCGGCGCCGGGCTCGAACCGCACCGACTCCCCCGCCGGCAGGTCCGGTCGCATCCCGAACGCGGTCGCCCGGTCGAACTCCAGGTGCCGGTTGGCCTCGAAGAAGTGGAAGTGCGAGGTGACCACGACCGGCCACCGGGAGTGGTTGCGCACCCGGACGACGGCGGTCGCGCGGTCCCCGGCCGCGGGCACGACCGGTTCCGCCGCTGGGCGGACCCGCCCGGGCCAGCCGTCCACCGGGGTCACCCGGACCTGCCGCCGCGCCGCCGGTGGTCCGCCCGCGGGCCCGCTCATCGGACCGGGTCGCGCAGCGCGACCAGCTTGGTGCCGTCGGCGAACATCACCTCGAGGTGCAGCAGCGGGATCATCTCGGCCACCCCGTCCATGACGTCGTCGCGGGTCAGCACCCGGCAGCCGAACTCGACCACGGCCTCGTAGGACATCCCGTCGCGGGCCGCCTCGTGCACCTCGTCGCAGATCAGGCCGACCGCCTCCGGGTGCCCCAGCCGGTGCCCGCGGGCCCGCCGCCGGCGGGCCAGCTCGGCGACCGTGAAGATCGTCAACCGGTCCTGGTCGCGGGGCGAGAGTCTCACCCCGCGCAGCCTAGGCCGGGCCGGGACCCCGGGTGCCCGATGACCGGGCGTGTCGCCCGGGCACCGCGGCCAGCGGGGCCGCCCGCGCTGGTGTTGACTGGTCCGTCCGACAGTCGTCCTCTCCGCGTGGAGTCCCGCTCATGCCCAGCACCCCGAACCCGGGACCCCGCCCCGACCGCTCCGCCACCGGCAGCACGGCCGCGGACGGGCACCACGACCGCATCGCCCAGCCCCACGACGACGAGCAGGAGGGACCGGTCGCCGAGGCGGAGGCGGCCGCGGCCTCGATCAGCACCGAGGACACCCCGCTCGGGCGGCCCGGCCGCCCGCTGAACCGCCGCTCGCCGTTCTTCATCGGGATGGCCGGGGCCGCGGGCGTGGCGGTCACCGTGCTGGCCGCCGAGGTGATCATCACCGCGGAGGGGACGCTGGTGCTGATCGGGCTGTCGCTGTTCATCGCGATCGGTCTGGAACCGGCGGTGTCCTGGCTGGTCCAGCACCGGGTGCCGCGGTGGCTGGCGGTGACCGGGGTGTTCCTGGGCCTGTTCGGCGCGGTCGGCGGGTTCCTCTCGGCGGCCATCCCGCAGCTGGCCGCCCAGGCCAGCGCGTTCGCCGAGCAGGTCCCCGTCTACCTGCAGGACCTGCAGGACCGCAGCACCACCCTGGGGGCGTTCAACGAGCGGTTCGGCGTCACCGATGCGGTCGGCGAGGCGCTCGGCGGGGCCGCCGGGGGGACCGGCCTGGTCAGCGGGGTGCTCGGGGCGGGTGTGGTCGTGCTCGGCGCGCTCTGGGACACCCTCGTCGTGCTCGTGCTGACCATCTACTTCCTGGCCGACCTGCCCCGGTTGCGGCGCGGCATGTACCGGTTGGTGCCGCACTCCCGGCGGCCACGGGTGATCCTCATCGGCGACGAGGTCTTCGCCAAGGTCGGCGCCTACGTGCTGGGCCTGATGGTGCTCTGCGTGATCGCCGGCAGCGCGGCGCTGGTCTGGACGCTCGCCTGGGGCGTGCCCTACCCGCTGCTGCTGGCGATCATGGTGATGCTGCTGGACGTCATCCCGGTGGTCGGCACCACGACCGCCGGTGTCGTGGTCACCCTGGTCGCGATGACGGTCTCGCTGCCGGTCGGGCTGGCCACCGCCGCGTTCTTCGTGGTCTACCGGCTGGTGGAGGACTACCTGCTGGTCCCCCGGATCATCGGGCACGCGGTGCAGATGCCCGCCCTGCTCACCATCGTCGCGCTGCTGCTGGGCGGGGTGCTGCTCGGCATCGTCGGCGCGATCGTGGCCATCCCGGTCACCGCGGCCCTGCTGCTGATCGTGCGGGAGGTGCTGGTGCCCCGGCTCGACGCGGCCTGACCGCGGAAAGCCGGCGCCGGCCCGCCGGCCGGCGTGAGAGGGTGCCCGCCGTGACCGCCGATCTCCCGCGGGTGACGGAAGGCCCTTCGATCCACGAGTTCATCCGGGCTCACCTGGACCCGGCCGGCCGGCTCGACGACCCGGACCTGGTCCTGCCCGACGAGGCCGAGACGACCGGCGGTGTGCGCTGGGCCCCCGGGGCGGCGGACGGCGTGCTCGGTCACCACGCCGCCGCGGGCGGGTCGGCCGAGCGGGTGGCGGCGGTGGTCGACGCGGCCGTCGCGGCCTGCGCCGACCCGACGGCGGCCACCCTCACCCGGCTCTACGACGCCGTCCGCGACGACAACGTGCTGGAGCTCGTCGACCCGGTGCTCGCTGGGCTCGCCGAGCGGGGCACCGATCGGGCCGCGCTGCACGCGGTGGGCCGGTGGTTGGCCACCGGCGCGGCCGACCGCGGGGCGGTCAAGCTGGGCATCGCGCTGCTCGGGAGCACCGGGCTGGAGCCCGCCGCGGACTCGCCGGAGGGGTCCGCGGTCGGCGTGGTGCGTGCGCTCGGCGCGCACGACGAGTTCACCCTCTACGCCGCGGTGGCGCTGGTCAGCGGCCTCGCCGAGCCCGACTCCGAGCTGTGGGCGCTGGCCGCCTCGGTGGACGGATGGGGCCGGATCCACTGCGTCGAGCGCCTGCGCGACACGACCGACCCGGAGATCCGGGCCTGGATCCTCCGGCACGGCTTCCGCAACTCGGTCATGGACGAGTACCTGGCCCACATCGCCGCCACCACCGGCGGCCTGCTGGCCGCGCTGCGCGGGGCGGACGTCGACCGGGAGCTGTTGACCGCGGCCGGGGAGATCCTCGCCGCGCTCGTCGCGGGCGGTCCCGCCGAGAACCTCGACGACTACGCCGACGGCGCCGACGCGGTGGAGGCCTTCCTCGGCCACCTGGGCACCCGCGCGGAGACCCTGCACGACTTCCGCGCGGTCGCGGCGATCCGATCGTTCCTGTCCCGCGCGGACGGGTGGGACGCGCGCGCCGCCCGGGGCTGGACGGCCGACCGCCGGTCGGTCCTCGAGGACCGCTGCGACCGGATCCTGGGCCTGC
>JASLAP010000080.1 GCA_030147065.1 Pseudonocardia sp.
CGGGGTCACGTGCCCCGGGCCCTTGCGCACGTAGGTCCACAGCAGCCGGACCTCGACGACCGCGAGCACCCCGTAGACCAGCGTGAACGCCGACAGCGAGAACGCGACCTCGCCGAGGGAGACCCCGGGGGAGACGCTGGCCGCGGTCAGCAGCTCGCCGACGACCGTCCAGGGCTGGCGGCCCAGCTCGGTGAGCAGCCAGCCGCAGATGTTGGCGGCCAGCGCGGCGGGCAGGCCGAGGACCGCGACGGCGTACATCCAGTCGCGCTCGGGCAGCCGCCCGCGGCGGGTGAGCCACAGTCCGACCACGCCGACCGCCACGCCGGCCATCCCGAGCCCGATCATCAGCCGGAACGCCCAGTACAGGACGGGCACGTTCGGCACGTAGTCGCCGGGGCCGAACTGCTGCTCGAAGCGCGCCTGCAGGTCGTTGACGCCCTCGACCTCGCCGTCGAGGGAGTCGGTGGCCAGCACCGACAGCAGTGAGGGCACCCGGACGTCGATGATGTGCTCGCGGGCCACGGTGTCGCCCACCGCGAAGATCGAGAACCCGGCCGGGGCCTCGGTGTCCCACAGCGCCTCGGCCGACGCCAGCTTCATCGGCTCGTACTCGGCCATCAGCTGGGCCTGGTGGTGGCCCGACAGCGAGACGACCATCCCGGCGACGGCCGTGGTCAGCAGGCCGGCCCGCAGCGCGACGCGGAACGTCTCGTGGTCGCCGGCGGCGGTGTCGGTCTCGCGGTGGCGCCACAGCCGGTACGCGCTCACCGCGACCACGAACAGCCCGGCCACGACGAACGACGCCCCGAGCACGTGCAGGTAGGTCGACCAGGCCTGGTCGTTGGTGAGCACGGCCCAGATGTCGGTCATCCGGGCCCGGTCGGGCCTGCCGTCCACCCCGGGCTCGACGGTGAAGCCGACCGGGTGCCGCATCCAGGCGTTGGCGGCCAGGATGAAGTACGCCGACAGGTTGGAGCCGATGGCCGCGGCCCAGATCGTGGCCAGGTGCACGCGCCGGGGGAGCCGGTCCCACCCGAAGATCCACAGTCCGATGAAGGTGGACTCCAGGAAGAACGCGAGCAGCGCCTCCAGTGCCAGCGGCGCCCCGAAGACGTCGCCGACGAACGTGGAGTAGGCGCTCCAGTTCATCCCGAACTGGAACTCCTGGACGATCCCGGTGACCACGCCCATCGCGAAGTTGATCAGGAACAGCTTGCCGAAGAAGCGGGTGGCGCGCAGGTGCTCGACCCGGCCGGTGCGCACCCAGATCGTCTGCATCGTCGCGACGATCACCGACAGGCCGATGGTCAGCGGGACGAACAGGAAGTGGTAGACGGTCGTGATCCCGAACTGCCACCGGGCCAGGTCCAGGGCGTCCACGGCACCTCCGCTCGACGGTCGCCGGACCATCCGGTTCTACCGCCCGTAGAAATTCTACGTGACGTAGAAGGACGGCGGTGGTGCGCGGTCCGTCACGCCCACCGGCGGAAGCGGGACCGTGGCCGCCACCTGCGATGATCCTTCCGAGATCGACCGGAGCGTCCTTCCGGGGACGCCGGTGTGCATCTGGGAAGGATCAAGAGCCGGTTCGGCGGAGCGCGGTCACCCGGGAGCCCGGCGACGACAGGAGCCCGATCCGGCGCAGGACGACGTCCCGCCGGCAGCTCCGGGATCTGCGGCTGCCCCGACCGGGATCACGCCGGACCGCGGCGCGGAGGGGTCAGGACGTCGGCGGGGGGTGGTGCGGCCGACACGACGAGGCCGACGGCACCGATGAGCGCGCTCGTGCGGGGGTACCGCCGGTCGAACCGCGCCCGCAGCCCCTCCGGGGAGCGCGGGTGCGGGCTCAGCACCTGCTCGCGGCCGTCGCCGCCCGGCACCGGGAAGGCCACCGGGACGTTGCCGCGCAGGACCTGGACCCCGTCGCGGTAGAGCGAGGCCGGGCCCCGGTTGGCGGGCCCCGCGTGGCCCGCGCCACAGCGGCTTGAGTGTGCCGCGGCGGCACGGCCTTCCCTGGACGCACACGACCGCGTGACCCAGGAGGACACATGACCACGCCCGACCGGAACCACGGCTCGGCCGGCGAGGAGCCGGTCGTCCCGGCGTCCGTCACCGCGCCGCAGCCGACGCTGCTCGACCAGATGGGCGGCCCGATGGGGTTCGTCTACTCGACCGTCCCCGTCATCGTGTTCGTGGCGGCCAACGCCTTCCTGTCCCTGCCCGCGACGATCGTCGTGTCGATCGCCGTCGCCCTGGCCATCGCCGGCTACCGGCTGCTGCGCGGGGAGCGCTTCAGCATGGCGGCCGGCGGGCTGCTCGGACTCGCCGCCGCCATCGGCATCGTCAGCCTGACCGGGTCGGCGCGCGACTTCTTCGTCATCGGCATCTGGGCGTACCTGGCCGGGTTCGTGGTCACCCTCGGCTCGGTGCTGGCCCGCCGGCCGCTGACCGGCGTCGTGTGGAACCTCGTTCACGGCGGCACGCACGCCTGGCGGGCCGACCGGGAGGTGCTGCGCGCCCATGACGTCGCCACGCTCGCCGCGGCGGCGGTGTCCGGCGCCCGGTTCGGCGTCCAGCAGTGGCTCTACGTCAGCGAGGCCACCGGCTGGCTGGGCGTCGCCCGGATCGCGATGGGCTGGCCGTTGACCGTCCTGGCCGCGCTGGTCGTGGTCTGGGCGTTCCGGCGCAGCAGCAAGCGGCTGCTCACCCCGGCCTGACCGGGGGCCGTCAGGTCGGCGGCGTGCCCCGGCCCTCGCGGAGCAGGGCGCCGGCGCGCTGCAGCACGTCGAGCTGGGCCGGGTTGTACAGGTCGCGCAGGGCCTCGCGCACGGTCCGCTCGACGAAGCGCGCGTCGCGCGGGTCGTCGGATTGCGGCCCGTGCAGGTCCGGGTGCCGGGCGCGCAGCGCGCGGATGTAGGGGACCATGCGCTCGGCGACGTCCTGGCGGGTCGGCTCGTCGGCGTCGTCGGGGAGCTCGTCGAACTCCGCGGCGACGGGGTCGTCGGGGAGGTCCTGCAGCATCTCTGCCCAGGCCTGTCGGCGTTCCGGGCCGAGGACGCGGCCGAGGACCACGACGAACGAGCGGTCGGCGTCGGACAGCTCGGTGCGGGCGGTGGGGGCGAGCTCGGGGGGCAGGTCGGTGGGCGCGGCCCGGCTCAGGATGTCGCCGAGCTCGGCGCGGGCCCGTTGCAGCCGCTCGATGGTGGCGGCCAGCTCGGCGTCGAGACCGCGCAGGGCCTCGGCGGGGTGGCTGTCGAGTTCGCCCAGGTCCGCGATCTGCGGCAGCGAGAACCCGAGGTCGACCAGGCGCTTGATGCGCAGCAACCGGACCAGGTGCGCCACGCCGTACTGCTTGTAGCCGTTCGAGCGGCGCTCCGGCTCGGGCAGGAGCCCGACCTGGTGGTAGTGCCGCACCGCGCGCAAGGTGGTGCCGGCCAGTTCCGCGATCTCGCGGGTGCTCCAGGCCACGACCGCACCCTCCTCGACCGACCCTGCTTCCGCCGCAGGACGGTACAAGGTCGACGAGGAACGAGACCGGTACCTGCCCCCGCAGCGCACTCGATCCCCTGCGTCACGGGCCGCCACCCCCCGGCGGGGCCGAGCGGTCCGCACGATGGTCCGAGCACGGGACGAGATCCGCCGGGTCCAGGCCCTGCTGGCCGGAGAACGGTGATCACCACCGGTTCCGGCTCGCGGACAACCGCCCTACCGGCGGACCCCCGCTCGTCGCTCGCGCACCCACACGAGCCCGACCATGCCGATGTTGACGGCCATGAGGATCAGCAGGGACGCGTCACCGGAACCGGTGGAGCGGTCGACGGCCACGGCCCCGCCGCCCGCCATCAGCGTGTTGACGGTCATGAAGGCGGCGCGCGTCGAAGGCCCGGGGTGAGCTGATCAGGCTGCGCCACGGCACGCCGGTCATCCACATCAGGAGCAGGATCGCCAGCAGGCCGGTCGCGCCCACGCTCAGGTTGACGGCCAGGAACTTCAACGGCGTGAAGGTGGGTGCCAGCGGGTCGTCGCTGCCCTCGAGGACGCCGACGACCTGGTACAGCAGGATCTGCAGGGCCACCAGCACGAGCGGCGGCACGCCGATGAGCACGAGCGGCTTCCACCAGCTCATGCGCAGGTGGGCGCCGAAGGGCCGGGAGCTGTCGACGGCCGACCGGGAACGCTCCGGCGTCCCGGCGACCGAGCTGCGCGAGGTCGTCATGAGCTGCGCCCGCCGAGGTGCTCGCCGAGGTGTCGTTCGATCGCCCGGAACAGCATGATCTGGTTCTCGGGGTTGTCGAAGCCGTGGCCCTCGTCGTCGGCGACGAGGTACTCGACCGGTACCCCGCGCTCGCGCAGCGGGGCGACGATGTTGTCGGACTCGGCCTGCACGACGCGGACGTCGTTGGCGCCCTGGGCGACGAGCAGCGGGGTGCGGATCCGGTCGACCATGGTGATCGGGGACCGACGGCGCATGTCGGCCAGCTGGGCGGGGTCGTCGGGGTCGCCGACGTAGGCGATCCAGTTGTGGGTCATGTTCGCCCGGACGAACGGGGGCAGCGTGGCCAGGAAGTTGGCCAGGTCGGAGATGCCGACGTAGTCGACGGCGGCGGCGAAGCGGTCCGGGGTGACGGTGACGCCGACCAGGGCGGCGTAGCCGCCGTAGGAGCCGCCGGCGATGGCGACCCGGTCGGGGTCGGCGTAGCCGCGGGCGACGGCCCAGTCGACGGCGTCGATCAGGTCGTCGTGCATCCTGCCGGCGAACTCGCCGATGGCGGCGGTGAGGTGGCGGCGCCCGTAGCCGGTGGAGCCGCGGAAGTTGACCCGGAGGACGGCGTAGCCGCGGTTGGCCAGGAACTGCACGGCCTTGTTGTAGCCCCAGGTGTCGTGCATCCAGGGTCCGCCGTGCACCAGCAGCACCAGGGGCAGGTTCGCCGGTGCGACCCCGACGGGCAGGGTCAGGAACCCGTGCAGCGGCAGGCCGTCGCGGGCCGGGAAGCCGACCGGGACCACCGGCGCGAGATCGGCCGGGTCGAGGTCGGGCTTGCTGCGGAACAGCACGCGGGCACCACCGGTGGCGTGGTCGTAGAACCAGGTCGTTCCCGGGTCGCGGTCGTGGACGAAGGTGGCCAGCCAGCGCCGCCCGGCCAGGTCCGAGGTCACGGAGTCCAGGACGCCGTCGGAGAGCTTCTCCAGCGCGGCCTGCACCTCGGCGAAGCCGGGGTCGATCGGCACGATGCGGGGCCGGTCGCCGGTGAACCTGGCGGCGATGACCTCGCCGGTGCGGCGGCTGGTGAACACGGTGGGCGGCAGGGTGTCCGAGGCCGCGCTGAGGGTGTCCAGGCTGTGCCCGTCCACGGCGGCGACCACGGTCCGCTCGCCGGTCTCCCGGTCGAGCCGGACCAGGTGCAGGTCGTCGCCGTCCCCGTAGTCGCCGAGCAGCGCGCCGCTGCCGTCGGGGAGCGGGATCAGGAACACACCCATCGGGTGCTCCGTGCCGCGGGCGCGGTGCAGCGGGCGCCGCTCGCCGGTGTCGGGGTCGGCGGCGGAGATCTCGTAGTCGCCGTCCGCGTCCAGGGCCAGGAACCAGGACGCCCGGCCGGTCCGGTCGACGATGAAGGTCTCGCCCGGATCGGTCCGCTCCACGAGCGGGGTGGTCGCGCCGGTGGCGACGTCCACCCGGAACACGTCGACGTACAGGGGGCGGGGGTTCATCCAGGTGATGACGGTGCCGGGCACCGTGGTCTCCGGGTCGACGGCGAACACCCGCGCACCGGGGTCCATCGGGGTCAGGTCGACCGCCGGTGCGCCCGGGTCGTCGAGGTCGACCCGGTACAGGTGCCACTCCTCGTCGCCGTCGGTGTCCTGCAGGTAGAGCAGCCAGCGCGGGTCGTCGGTCCAGTAGTGGCTGGTGATGCCGCGGCGTGCGTCGTGGGTGACCGGGACGGCCTCGTCGTGGGTCTGGTCGACGCCGCGGACCCACACGTTGCGCCGCCCCCGGTGCGGCGCCAGGTAGGCGATCCGGGTGCCGTCCGGGGAGATCGACGCGGACGCGAAGTCCGGGTCGGCGAAGAGCGTCTCGATGTCGATCAGCGCGGGTCGCCCGTCGGTCGGGCGTTCGGTCGTGGTCACGGTGTCTCCGATCGTCGGTTCCGCCCGATCGGACACCGTGCCGTCACGGCACACTCAAGCCCGCAGCCGCGGTGACCCCGGTCGTGTGCGCCGGTTCACGGCGATCACCTCGTCGAGGGAGTCCCGGGTCCGGATCAGCTCGGCGATGTGGGCGTCGAGCCGGTCGCGTTCCTCGACCAACGACGTGCGCGCCGGCACGACGTGGGCGAGAACTTCGGGTTCGGCGACCTGTTCGGCAACGGCGGGCGGCACGACCGCAGCCTGGTGACCTTCTGCCTCGCCGACACCGAGCCCTTCGGGCCGGACCTGGCCTGGCTGGCCGAGCGGGTCGCGCGTGGCGAGCTGGACCCGCAGATCGCCTGGCGGGCGAGCTGGGAGAAGGTCGACGACGCCATCGCCGCGCTGCTCGGGCGGCGGTTGCACGGCAAGGCCGTCATCGAGCTGACCGACCCCCACCGGCCAGCGAAGGCGGCCGTGTCGTAGCGCGCGTCCGCCGGCCGCGGTCTCGACCGTGCGGCGGGCTCGTTCCGTCGCTGTGGGTCGTCGACGGCTCAGATCCGCGCGACGAGCTTGACCTCGACGAGCAGTTCGGGCAACGCCAGGCGCGGGGTCCCGATCCACGTGCTGGCGACCTGAGGGTCGGGCCGGCCGTAGGCATCCTTGCGGACCGGTCCCGCGACGGCGCTCGCGGCGTCGATGTCGACGACGTAGAGGACCTCGTCGACGACATCGTCCAGCGAGGCGCCGAAGCGGGCGAGCAGCGTAGCCGCGTTGGCGTAGCACTGGCGCATCTGGGCGGCGGTGTTGCCGGTGTCGGTGATCCGCCCGTCGCCGTCCAGGGGAGCCGGGGCGACCAGGTCGGGGCCGTCGTGGGCGACCTGACCGGAGATGTAGATGGTGTCCCCGTGCTGGATCGCCTGCACGTAGCCGTTGACGGTCTCCCACGGCACGCCGTGGGACTCGGTCTTCCTCGTGGTGCTCATGGTGGTCCCCGTTCGATCAGGTTGTGGATCGGTCGTCTCGGCCATCCGCGAAGCGGAGGCCGCGGCGCCCGCCGAGGTGCTCGGCGAAGTGGCGCTCGATCGCGCGGTAGAGCCGCATGCGGTTCTCGGGGTTGGCGAAGCCGTGGCCCTCGTCCTCGGCGAGGAGGTACTCCACCGGGACACCGCGCTCGCGCAGGGACGCGACGATGTTGTCGGACTCGGCCTGCACGACGCGGACGTCGTTGGCGCCCTGGGCGACGAGCAGCGGGGTGCGGATCTTCTCGACCATCGTGATCGGCGAGCGGGCCCGCATGTCGGCCTCCTGCTCGGGGATGTCCGGGTCGCCGAGGTAGCGGTACCAGCTGTTGACGTTGTAGGCCCGGGTGAACGGCGGCAGGGTCCGCAGGAAGTTGGCCAGATCGGAGACGCCCACGTAGTCGACAGCGGCAGCGAACCGATCCGGCGTGACGGTGACGCCGACGAGGGCGGCGTAGCCGCCGTAGGAGCCGCCGTAGATGCCGATGCGGCCCGGGTCGGCGTAGCCCCGGGCGATGGCCCAGTCGACGGCGTCGATGAGGTCGTCGTGCATCGCGCCGGCGAACTCGCCGATCGCGGCGGTGAGGTGCCGGCGGCCGTACCCGAGGGAGCCGCGGAACTGGACCTGCAGCACCGCGTAGCCGCGGTTGGCGAGGAACTGCACGTCGGGGCTGTAGCCCCAGGTGTCGTGGGCCCAGGGGCCGCCGTGCGGCACCAGGACCAGCGGGAGGTCCCGCGGCTCGACCCCGACCGGCAGGGTCAGGAAGGCGGGCAGCGGCAGGCCGTCCCGGGCGGGGAACCCGACCGGTGTCATCGGGGCCAGGGCCGCGGGGTCGAGGTGGGGGTAGGACCGGAACAGCAACCGGGCCTCGCCGGTGGCGTGGTCGTAGAACCAGGTGACGCCGGGGTCGCGGTCGTGGACGAAGGTGGCGACCCAGCGCCGGCCCGCCTCGTCGGAGGACAGCGTGCCCAGCACGCCGTCGGACAGCTTCTGCAGAGCGGTGTGGACCTCGGCGAACTCCGGGTCGAGCACCTCGACGTGCGGGCGGTCGGCGACGAAACGGGCGGCCAGGACCTCCCCGGTGCCCCGGCTGGTGTAGACGACGGGCGGGAGCACGCCGGGCAGCATCGCTCCGGTGATGTCCAGGTCGTGGCCCTCGACGGCGGCGACGACGGTCTCCTCGCCCGTCTCGTGGTCGATGCGGACCAGTCGCAGGTCGTCGCCGCCGGAGAAGGAGCCGACGAGCAGGCCGGTGCCGTCGGCGGTGACCAGCTGGGGGTGCACCCCCATCGGGTGCTCCGCGCCGCCCGTGCGGCGCAGCAGCCGCCGCTGCCCGTCCGGGCCGATCGCGGAGAACTCGACGGTGCCGTCCGGCGCCAGCGCCGTGTGGAAGGCGGGCACACCCTCGCGGTCGAACAGGACGCCACCGGTCGGGTCGTCCTGCTCCAGGTGCAGGCTGGTCTCGCCGGTGGCGACCTCGACGCGGAACACGTCGAAGAACAGCGGCCGCCGGTTCATCGCGACCAGCACGGTCCCCGGCACGGGCGGGAAGGGCTCGACGCCGACGACCCGCGAGCCCGGGTCCATCGGGGTCAGGTCGACGGCTGGCGCATCGGGGTCGTCGAGGTCGACGCGGTGCAGGTGCCAGTCCTCGTTGCCGTCGACGTCCTGCAGGTACAGCAGCCAGCGGGGGTCGTCGGTCCAGTGGTAGCTGGTGATCCCGCGGCGGGTGTCGTGGGTGACGCGGACCGCGTCGGAATGGTCCTCGTCGACGCCGCGCACCCACACCTGCCGCCGCCCCTCGTGCGGGGCGAGGTAGGCGATCCGGGTGCCGTCGGCCGAGATCGACGGGTTCGCGAACCGCGGGTCGGCGAAGAACTCCTCGACATCGATCAGCTCGGCCAGCGGTGTTCCAGGTCGTGCAGTGGTCATCGAGTCCGTCCAGGTGCAGGTCGTCGGTGAGCACCACGGAACACCGTGCCGTCGCGGCATGGTCAAGCCGCGGCGCGACAGCGTGCGTGCTGCGGCCTGGCACCGCTCCATCACGGCCGGAGCCGACGGCGTCTCCCGGTCGCCGAGTCGGGCGCTGGCGGTCAACGACGCCGTCCTGCAGAGGTCACTGGTTCGATCCCGGTATCGGGGCACCGGCCTGTCCGCGAGGGCGATGTCTGCGCCGAGCGCGGTG
>JASLAP010000098.1 GCA_030147065.1 Pseudonocardia sp.
CACGCCCTCGGACGGGTACCTCGCCCGCGGCACGGCGTCCGGGCTGGACCCGTTCGGCGTGCTGGGCACCGAGTACGCGCTGATCGAGAAGGCGAACGTGCTTCGCGGGCTGATCGACACGTTCGCGGTGATGTACCCGCAGATCCAGGGCGTCGACCTGCGCGGCAGCGCACCCCGCCTCGACGTGCCGGTCTACCTGCTCGACGGCGCGGCGGAGCTGGACGGGCACCGCGAGCCGGCGCTGGAGTGGTTCGACCGGCTCGACGCCCCGGTCAAGCGCCTGGTGACCTACGAGGGCGCCGCCCACGCCGTGGCGTTCGAGCAGGCCGACGCCGTGCACCGGCTGCTGCTGGAGGAGGTCCTGCCGCGGGCGGGGACCCGGTGAGCCGGCGCCGACCGGTCGGCGGGAGCAGGATGGCGGGCGTGGGACGGGCGGGAGCCGATGCCGGTGAGCGGTTGCGCGCCCTCGCCCGCGGGGCGACGACCGAGGACGTGGTGGCCTTCTTCGACGCGCTGCCGCCGGTGCGGGTGGCCGAGATGACCGGGGTGTGGCAGGGGTCCGGGCTGCCCACCGGGCACCGCCTCGACGGGCTGCTGGAGCGGTTCGGCTGGTACGGCAAGCGCGTCGACGGGCCCGACGGGGTGCACCCGCTGCTGTTCGACGGCGGGCGTCGCGGCGTGCTCGCCGTCAACCCGGCCGTGGTTCCGCTGTCGCTGGTCGTCCGGTACGCGCCACTGCTGCGCAACCCGATCGCCGCCGGCCTGTTCCGGCTGCTGCGCGGGATCGTGCGGACGCGGAAGCCGCGCGCGCGGCTGCGGATGACGGAGTACCGCGGGGTCGTCTCCGCGACCCTCTGCTACGACGCGCTGCCGGTCCACGACGTGTTCCGCCGGGTCGACGACGACACCGTCCTCGGCCTGATGGACCTGCGCGGCTCGGACCGGCCCTTCGCCTTCGTGCTGCGCCGCGAGGCCGCGGGCGGCCCGGGGGCCACCACCTGAGGTCGGGAGCCGCCGGTGGGGCGGCACTATGCTCGCCCGGTGGCGGAGGCGGGGGCGGCGGAGCGGTTCGTCGAGATCTACACCGACGGGGCGTGCAGCGGGAACCCCGGGCCGGGCGGCTGGGGTGCGGTGCTGCGGTACGGGACGGTGGAGAAGGAGATCTGCGGCGGCGAGGCCGACCCGACGACCAACAACCGGATGGAGCTGATGGCCCCCATCCGGGCGCTGAACTCGCTGACCCGGCCCTCGGCGGTCCGGCTGCACACCGACAGCACCTACGTCCGCAACGGCATCCTCAGCTGGCTGCCGCGGTGGAAGTCCAACGGCTGGACCACCTCGGGCCGCACGCCGGTCAAGAACGCCGACCTGTGGCAGCTCCTGGACGCGGCCGCGGCCCGGCACCGGGTGGAGTGGCTGTGGGTGAAGGGCCACGCCGGGCACCCGGAGAACGAGCGCGCGGACCGCCTCGCGCTCCGCGGGCTGAAGGAAGCGCTCGCCGCCGCCGGAATGGGGTGACGCTCCGGCGCTCAGCCGGGTACCCGGTCGCCCCGACGGTCCGGTGTGCGGGGGTGCGCCGTCCCGGTGCGCTGGACGTCGTCGGTTCGACGGCCGTGTCGTCCTCCTCCGGGCGGCCCTGCCCGGACGACCCCGTCGCGCAGATCCCGACGATCCGGACGAATTCGGAGACGAAATGATCGACGTGCTGCTGGACGATCACACTGCGGCTTCGGACGAGCGCGAATAGTAGTTGCGACCGGCGCTCTCCGACGACCATGAAATCCGCCGTCGAAAACGCATGATCATCGATTCGTGGTCGGCCGGAAATGATCGTACCGGTCCGGCCGGGCGGCTGGCTGAATCGTTTCCGGTTCAGCTCGTGGACGGCAGGAACGCTTCCTCGTCGTGGCAGGAATGCGTGCAGTCGGCGAACGGACCGCGGTGCTGGAGCATCCAGACGCCGCCGCGCCGGACGGGCCGGTCGGGCCAGCAGAGCCGGCAGCGGTCCGGCGGGAGGACCGCCGCGGGCGTGCCGTCGGCCTGCTCGGCGGCGGCCGCGTCGCGGGCCGGGGCGAGCCCGTCGTCGCGCGTCCGGCCCATCGCCACCGCCTCCCTCGAGAGGAGGCCATCATCCCACGAAAGGGTGGCTACCACCGATCCCTCAGTACGGCGAACGGCTCTGCCGCCGGTAGCCCGGTGACCGAGCCCCAGTACCTCGCGCGGTCGGCCAGCGCGGCCGGCGAGCGGGGGTGGGGGGCGGGGCGGACCTCGCTGCGGTACCGGGCGAACGCGGCGATCTTGGCCTCGACGGTGTCGGTGACGTCGACGAACAGCTGCGGGGCGAACGGGGCCAGCCCGGCGGGGGCGCCCCACTCGGTCGACGACGGGGTCTCGAAGCAGCGGACCGTGCGCACCCCCGGCGCCGCGTAGGGCCGGGTGGCGACCGCGGTGGCCTCGCACAGGATCCGATGGTCGCGGTTGATGTCACCCCAGTGGTGGACGTACACCAGCTCCGCCCCGGCCGCCCGGATCTCCTGGTCGACCACGGTCACCACGGTCGGCAGCGCCAGGGTGTCGAGGGCCTGGTCGGGCAGGTCCCCGAGGACGAGTCGGGCGCCGAGCTGCCCGGCGACCTCCGCCGCGGCCGCCAGCACCTCCGCGGCCGCCGCCGACCCGTAGCGCAGGTTCGTGCCCGTGCAGGCGATCAGCACCGTGACGGCGTCACCGGCCTTGACGTGGCGCAGGATCGTCCCGCCGGGTCCGAGCACCTCGTCGTCCGGGTGCGCGGCCACCACCAGCACGTTCACCGTCCGGCCCGCTCGCCGAGCACGGCGCCGGCCAGCTCGGCGACCGCGTGGCCGGGCTGTTCCGGCCCGCCCTCCCACTGCACCCGGTCGAGCCGCAGCGCCCCCCGCCCGGTCGCGACGCACACCTGCCCGTCGTCGGCGAGGACCTGCCCCGGCCGGGCGCCCGGCGGGCCCGCCGGGGCCGGCGCGGCCCGCCAGACGAACAGCCGGCGGTCCCGGTGGACGGTGAAGGCCCCCGGGTAGGGGTGGGTCAGCGCCCGGACCCAGTCCACCAGGCCGCGCGCGTCGCGGGTCCAGTCGATCAGCCCGTCGGCGGGGCGGCGGCGCGGCATCACGGTGGCCAGCCCCTCGTCCTGCGGGGTGCGCGCAGCGGTTCCGGTCTTCAGCGCCGGCAGGTGCTCGCGCAGCATGTCCACCGCGGCGTCGGCGACCTTGCGGTACAGCGTCGCGCAGTCGTCCTGGTCGGTGATCGGGATGCGCCGCTGGTCGATCACGTCGCCGGTGTCGACGCCCTCGTCGAGGAAGAACATCGTGTTGCCGGTCTCGCGCTCACCGTTGATCAATGCCCAGTTCACCGGGGCGCGCCCGCGGTAGCGCGGCAGCAGGCTGGCGTGGAAGCCCACCACCCCCAGCGGCGGCAGCCGCAGCAGCTCCGGCCCGAGCAGCCGGGTCCAGCCGACGACCAGGATCAGGTCGGGGCGCAGTTGGGCCACCCGGGTGATGTTCTCCGGCGCGTTGAGGTCGCGCACCGTGAGCAGCGGAAGGCCGTGGACTGAGGCCAGATGGTCGAACGGCACCCACCCCGAGGTCGTCGCGGCCAGCGCCGGATCGAGGGTCACGATCCCGGCGAACCGCTCCCCTTCGGCCAGCAGGGCCGCCAGGCAGCGGCGGCCCTCCTCGACCGCGCCGACGAACAGGATCCGGGGCTGCACGCTCACGGCTGGTGAGGATGCCAGAGAACCGGCCGCTGATACCCGGGCCGGGCGGATTTCGCCCAGATCTCGATCATCCCGCCGGAATGGGACCCGACGAGATCGCCACCGGCCGCCGGGGTCGTCGTGATCATCGGTAGAAAAGATCTTCGAGAAGGCCCGGAATCGTGTGAATTCCGTGTAACGCCGTCCGGTGAACGCTCGACTAAGCCTGACAGCGGTCGTCGGGGGGCCGGCACGGCGGTAGGCATTCACGATCATTCTTCCGACCGCTGCGGGGGAGGACTGCATGAGGTCGTCTGAATCGCGGAGATCACCTGCATGGCGGCGGCGCCGCATCGCGCTGGTCGCCTTCGACGCCGGGTGCTGGGCGGGCGCGCTGGTCGCGGCCACCGCGCTGCGCCACGAGTTCGACCTCGCCCGGATCGACCCCGGCCTGGTGCCGGCCCTCGCGGTGGCGACGGCCGCCGTCCTCGGGTTCGGCCTGGCCCTGCGGGTGTACGGGGGCCGCTACAACGTCGGCACCGTCGACGACGCGATCCTGGTCGGGGCGGCGACCCTGCTGGTCGGGGCGGTCGTCTTCGTGGTCAACCTGCTGCCCGCGACGACGACGGTACCGCGGTCGGTGCCGCTGATCGCCACGCCGGTCGCCCTCGTGGTGGCCGTCGGGGCCCGGCTCGCGGTGCGGCTGTACCGCGAGCGCCACGCCCGGCCCGACCGCGGCGCCTGCGAGCGCGTGGTGGTCTTCGGGGCGGGCCCCGACGGCCAGCAACTGGTCCGGTCGATGGTGTCCGACCCGAACAGCGGCTACCTGCCGGTCGCCCTGCTCGACGACGACCCCGACCTGCGCGGGCGGCGGCACTGCGGAGTCACCGTGTGCGGCACGCACGACGACGTCACCACGGTCGCCGCCGCCACCCGGGCCGACCTGCTCGTGGTGGCCCGCCGCGCGGCCGACGCCGGGACCGTCCGGGGGCTGGCTGCCGCGGCCACCGAGGCTGGCCTGGGGGTCAAGGTGCTGCCGCCGCTGTCGGAGCTGCTGCGCCCCTGGGTCGGCCACGGCGACCTGCGCGACCTGGACATCGCCGACCTGCTGGGGCGGCGCCCGGTGGACATCGACCTGGCCGCGATCGCCGGCTACCTCGGCGGGCGGCGGGTGCTGGTGACCGGGGCCGGCGGCTCGATCGGCTCCGAGCTGTGCCGCCAGATCCACCGCTTCGGCCCGGCCGAGCTGCTGATGCTCGACCGCGACGAGTCCGCGCTGCACGCCACCCAGCTCTCGCTCTACGGCAGCGGGCTGCTGGACTCGCCCGACATCATCCTGGCCGACATCCGCGACACCGAGAGCGTCGAGGCGATCTTCAAGGAGCGCCGGCCGCAGGTGGTGTTCCACGCCGCCGCGCTCAAGCACCTGCCCCTGCTCGAGCAGTACCCGGACGAGGCGTGGAAGAGCAACGTCATCGGTACCCGCACGGTGCTGCACGCGGCCCGGCTGGTGGAGGTCGAGCGGTTCGTCAACATCAGCACCGACAAGGCGGCCAACCCGGTCAGCGTGCTGGGCCGGTCCAAGCGGATCGGCGAGCGGTTCGTCGCGCACGTCGCCGGGGAGGCCGACGGTGTCCTGCTGTCGGTGCGGTTCGGCAACGTGCTGGGCAGCCGCGGCTCGGTGCTCAGCACGTTCGCCGAGCAGATCGCGGCCGGGATCCCGATCACCGTGACCCACCCCGACGTGACCCGGTTCTTCCTGACCATCCCCGAGGCCGTGCAGCTGGCCGTGTACGCCGCGGCGATCGGCCGGCCCGGGGAGGCGCTGGTGCTGGACATGGGGTCCCCGGTGCGCATCGCCGACGTCGCCCGGCAGCTGATGGTGATGACCGGGCGCAGCACCCCGATCGTCTACACCGGGCTGCGCCCGGGGGAGAAGCTGCACGAGGAACTGCTCGGCGACGGCGAGGTCGACCGCCGGCCGATCCACCCCGCGGTCTCCCACGTCGAGGTCCCCGAGCTGGACCCGGCCGAGGCCGACGGGTACGCGGTCCGGCTCGGCGCGCGGGAAGCGATGGTCGCGCTCACCCGGGCCGCCGTCCCCGGCCGGGTCGAGGGGCCGGACCGCTGGAGGCAGCCGGCATGACCATGCTCACCCGCCGCCGCAGCTTCCTGCCCTTCGCGCTGCCGACCGTCGACGAGGAGGACGTCGAGGAGGTCGTCGACGTGCTCCGGTCGGGCTGGCTGACCTCGGGGCCGCAGATCCGCAAGCTCGAGGCCGCCTTCCGCGCCGAGGTCGACGCCGCGGCCGCGCTCGCGCTCAACTCCGGCACCGGGGCCATGCACGTCGCGCTCAGCGCCCTGGAGGTGCCGCCGGGCAGCGCCGTGGTGACCACCCCGATGACCTTCTGCTCGACCGCGCACGTGATCGAGCAGAGCGGCTGCCGCCCGCTGTTCGTCGACGTCGAGCCGGACACGTTGAACCTCGACCCGGTGGCCGTCGAGCGGGTGCTGGCCGGGGCCGGGACCCCGGTCGGGGCGATCCTGCCGGTCCACTACGCCGGCCACCCGGTCGAGCTCGACCGGCTGCTCGAGCTGGGCCGCCGGTACCGGATCCCGGTGGTCGAGGACGCCGCGCACGCCTTCGGGGCGGCCTTCCGCGGTACCCCGATCGGCGCCGTCGCCGCCGACGAGGAGCAACGGGCGGTCTGCTTCTCGCTCTACGCCACCAAGAACATCACCAGTGGCGAGGGCGGCGTGCTGACCGGCGCACCCGGCCTGGTGCGCACCGCGCGGCTGTGGAGCCTGCACGGGATGAGCCGGGACTCCTGGCAGCGCTACGGCCCGCGCGGCTCCTGGGACTACGAGGTCGTGGTGCCCGGATTCAAGTACAACATGTCCGACATCCAAGCCGCGCTGGCCTTCACCCAGCTGCGTCGTTGGCGGTCGTTCCAGCGCCGGCGCACCGAGATCGCCGAGCGCTACACCGCGCTGCTGGCCTCGGTCGAGGAGGTCCAGCTCCCGCTCGCGCGCCCGCACGTCACGCCGGCCTGGCACCTCTACCCACTGCGGCTGCACCTGCCGGCCCTGACGATCGACCGCGCCGAGTTCGTCGAGCAGCTGCGGCTGCGCAACATCGGCACCAGCGTGCACTTCATCCCGCTGCACACCCAGCCCTACTACCGCGACCGGTACGGGTTCGCCCGCGACGACTTCCCGGTCACCATCGCCGAGTTCGACCGGCTGCTGTCGCTGCCGATCTACCCGCGGATGACCGACCGCGACGTCGACGACGTGGTCGCTGCGGTGCGCGACGTCGTCACCGGGAACCGGAGGCGGTCGTGATGCTGCAGCGCCGGACCCACCACGCCGGGACGACGGCCAAGCGGGTGCTCGACGTGACCCTGTGCGTCGCCTCCCTGCCGCTCACCCTCCCGCTGGGTGCCGTGCTCGCGCTGGCCGTCCGGCTCGGCGGGCGCGGCCCGGTGCTGCACCGGGCCGACCGGGTCGGCCGGGACGGGCGGCCGATCGTGGTGCTCAAGTTCCGCACCATGCGCCCGGGCTGTTGCGGTCCCGGCGTGACCCGGGCCGGCGACGACCGGATCACCCGGGTCGGGCGGGTGCTGCGGGCGACCAAGCTCGACGAGCTGCCCCAGCTCCTCAACGTGCTGCGCGGCGACATGAGCCTGGTCGGGCCGCGCCCCGAGGACCCCCGCTACGTCGCGACCTACACCGCCGAGCAGCGCCAGGTGCTGTCCGTGCGGCCGGGCGTCACCAGCCTCGCGTTCCTCCGGTTCGGCCACGAGCAGGACCTCATCGAGCGGGCCTGCCCGGCCGACACCGAGGCGTTCTACCTCACCGAGATCCTGCCCGCGAAGCTCGAGATCGAGCTGGGCTACGTGCGCGGCTGGTCGCTGCGCGAGGACCTGCGGATCCTCGCCCGGACCGCCGGCGTGCTGCTCGGCTGAGCCGATCCAGCCACAGGTGGAGGACAGATGACCGAACCCGTAGCGGCCTCGGCCGACGTGGCCGCCTCCGCGGTCCTGGGCGCCGGCACCCGGGTCTGGCACCTCGCCCAGGTCCGCGAGCACGCCGTGCTCGGTGCGGCCTGCACCGTGGGCAGGGGGGCCTACCTCGGGCCCGGTGCCCGGGTCGGCGACCACGTCAAGATCCAGAACTACGCGCTGGTCTACGAGCCCGCGGAGCTGGGCCCCGGGGTCTTCGTCGGCCCGGCCGCGGTGCTGACCAACGACCTGCGCCCGCGCGCGGTCGCCCCGGACGGCCGGGTCAAGGGCAGCGACGACTGGACGCCGGTCGGGGTGCGGGTGCTGGAGGGCGCCTCGATCGGCGCCCGGGCCGTCTGCGTGGCCCCGGTGGTGGTCGGCCGCTGGGCGATGGTCGGCGCCGGGGCCGTCGTGGTCGCCGACGTGCCGGACTTCGCGCTGGTCGTCGGGTCGCCGGCGCGGCGGATCGGCTGGGTGGGCCGGGCCGGCGCCCGGCTGGAGGGGGACGGGGGGGCCGGCTGGCGCTGCCCGCTCACCGGGGAGAGGTACGTCGAGGAGGAGGGCCGGTTGCATGAGAGCCGATGACGAGTCGTCGGCCGGGGCCGTGCCGGCGACCGGCGTGTTGATCGGGCCCGAGGAGCGGGCCGCGGTCGAGCGGGTGCTGGCCTCGGGGATGCTCGCCCAGGGCCCGGAGGTCGCCGCGTTCGAGACCGAGTTCGCCCGGACCGTGGACGGCCGGCCGTGCGTGGCGGTCAGCTCCGGCACCAGCGCGCTGCTGCTGGGGCTGCTGGCGCTCGGGATCGGGCCCGGCGACGACGTCGTCGTGCCGTCGTTCAGCTTCGCGGCCACCGCCAACGCGGTCGTGCTGGCCGGGGCGAGGCCGGTGTTCGCCGACATCGAGCCCCGGCACTTCGGGCTCGACCCGGACGCGGTGCTCGCCGCGATCGGCCCGCGCACGGCGGCGATCATGCCGGTGCACCTCTACGGGCACCCCGCGCAGCTCGACCGCCTTGCCGGGATCGCCCGGCGGCACGGCCTCGCGCTGGTGGAGGACGCCGCGCAGGCCCACCTCGCCCACTGGGCGGGGACGCCGGTCGGCACCTCGGGCGCGGCCGCCGCGTTCAGCTTCTACCCGACCAAGAACATGACCTGCGGTGAGGGCGGGCTGGTGGTCTGCGCCGACGACGCCGTCGCCCGGCGCGTGCGCCTGCTGCGCAACCAGGGCATGGAGCGCCGCTACGCCAACGAGGTCGTCGGCTACAACGCCCGGATGACCGACCTGCACGCCGCGATCGGGCGGGTGCAGCTGCGGCGGCTGCCCGGGTGGACCGCCACCCGGCGGGCCAACGCGGCGTTCCTGACCGCGGGTTTGCGCGAGCCGGCCGAGCGGGCCGGCATGGTGCTGCCGGCCGTGGCGGCGGCGGCCGAGCCGGTGTGGCACCAGTACACGGTGCGCGTCCCGGAGCGGGACCGGCTGGTCGCCGCGCTCGCCCGGCTGGGCGTCGCGACCGGCGTCTACTACCCGACGCCGATCCACCGGCTCCCCGCCTACGACCTCGACCTCGACCTCCCGGAGACCGCGGCCGCGGCCCGCGAGGTCGTGTCCCTCCCGGTCCACCCCGCGCTGGTGCCTGCGCAGCGGGAGCGGGTCGTCACAGCGCTGACGCAGGTCCTGACCGAGGCGGTGGCGGTATGAACGAGCCGACGAGCGGAACCCCAACCCTGCGGGCCGGGCTGATCGGGCTGGGCATGATGGGCCGCAGCCACGCCCGGGTCCTGCAGTCGCTGCCCGGCGTCGAACTGGTCGCGGCGGTCGACCCGCGGCACCCGCCGCAGACCCCGGCGCTGCGGGTCCCGGTGCTCGACACGGTCCGC
>JASLAP010000124.1 GCA_030147065.1 Pseudonocardia sp.
CCCACCCCGAGGCCGGCCCCGAGCAGCGCGAACGGGAAGGAGCCGGCCTCGGGGTGGGCGCCGGCGCGGGCTGCGTCCTGGTGCCGGTGCTGACCGCGGTCGGGGTCGGCGTCGGTCGGCGCCGGGCAGCCGCGCTGGGCGTCGCGTCCGCGGGCGGCTCGGTCGGGACCGCGATCGTGCCGCTGGTCGCGGTGGGGCTGGCCGAGCGGGACGGCCCCCGGGCCGCTCTGCTGGTCCTCGCGGCCGCGTCGGCGGTGCTGCTGGCCGGCTGCGCGGCGGCGGTCCGCACCCGGCCCGCCGGGGCGGGCGCCCGGCCGGGTCCGGCCCGGATGTCCGGGCTCGGCCGGCTCTACCTGGGCAGCGTCGCGCTGTCGGTGGCGGTGTTCGTGCCGCTGGCGCACCTGCCCGCGTACGCGACCGCCCACGGGCTCGGCCTGCCGTTCGCCGCGGCGATGCTCTCCACGCTGAGCGTGGCGGGCGTGGTCGGGCGGTTGCTCGCCGGGGTGGCCGCCGACCGGATCGGCGCCCGGCCCGGGCTGCGGGCCGCGGCGCTCGGGCTGGTCGCCGCCCTCGGCCTGTGGCTGGCCGCCGGGGCCGTCCCGCTGCTCGTCGTGGCGTTCGCGGTGGCGTTCGGCCTGGCCAACGGCGCCTACGTCGCCCTCGTCCCGGAGCTGCTCGTCGAGCTGCACGGGCCCGCCGGGCTCGGGGCCCGGCTCGGGCTGCTGCACACCGCGTCCGCGGTGGCCGCGCTGCTCGGGCCGCTGTCCGCCGGCGCCGTCACGGCGTGGACCGGCGGTCCGGGCGCGGCGATCGTCCTGGCGGGCACGGCCGCGCTGGTCGGATGGGCGGCCCTGGGTGCTGCTCCCGCCCACCCCCGTACCGCCACCATTCCCGTACCCGCAGCAGGAGGAACCCGATGAACGTCCCGCAACGGCCGGCGGTACCGGCCGACGCTCCCCGGATCGCCGCGCTGATGGCGGCGTCGGTCCAGCTCCTGTTCCCCCGCTTCTACTCCGCCGAGCAGACCGCGAGCGCCGCCCGCTACCTCACCGAGCCCGACACCGCGCTGATCGAGGACGGCACCTACTTCGTGCACGAGGCGGACGGCGAGATCGTCGCGTGCGGGGGCTGGAGCCGGCGCGGACGGCTGCACGCCGGGTCCGCGGCCGGGCCCGACGACGACCGCCCGCTCGACCCGGCCACCGAGCCGGCGCGGATCCGGGCGATGTTCGTGCGCGGCGACTGGACGCGCCGCGGCCTGGGCCGCGCGGTGCTCGCCGCGAGCGAGCGCGCGGCCCACCGGCAGGGCTTCCGCACGATGACCCTGGTGGCGACGCTGCCCGGCGTCCCGCTCTACGCCGCCTACGGCTTCGCCGAGGTCGAGCGCCTCGCTGTCGCCCTGCCTGACGGGGTGGTCCTGGAGTGCGCCGAGATGGGCATGCCCGTCCGGGTGCCCGACCGCGGGGACCCGATCGGGTTGGTCTGACCGCGCTGTCGGTCCGGTGCCCGGCGCGCGACACTGGCCCGGTGCTGCTCGGCCGAGAAGGCGAGGTCGTCGCCCTGCGCGACCTGCTGGCCCACCACCGGTTGGTCACCGTGACCGGCGTGGGCGGCGTCGGCAAGACGGCGCTGGCCCGGGCGGCCGCCGCGGCCCGGCCGTCGTCGGTGGTGTGCGAGCTGGCCGAGGTGAGCAGGCCCGACGAGGTGGCCGACGCGGTCGCGGCCACGCTGGGGTTCCCGTCGCTGGCCGTGGCGTTGCTCGCCCCCGGGCGCGACGCGCGGCTGCTCGTGCTCGACAACTGCGAGCACCTGCTCGACGCCGCGGCCGACACCACCCGCCGGCTGCTCGACGGGCGCCCCCAGCTCACCGTCCTCGCCACCAGCCGCGAACCGCTGCAGCTGCCCGAGGAGCGGGTGCTCCCGCTGACCCCGCTGGCGCTGCCGCCGGCGGACGACCCGGACCGCCTGGCCGATTCTCCCGCGGCCGCGCTCCTGCTGGCCCGCGCCCGGGACGCGGGCCACGAGATCGTCCTGGACGCCGGTAGCGCGGCCGCGGTCGCCGCGCTGTGCCGCCGGCTCGACGGCCTGCCGCTGGCCCTGGAGCTCGCCGCGGCGCGCACCCGCAGCCTCACCCCCGGCGAGATCCTCACCCACCTCGACAGCCGGCTCGACCTGCTCAGCCGGGCGGGCAACCGGGGCCCGGTCCGGCACCGCAGCCTGGAGGCCGCGATCGGCTGGTCCTACGACCGGCTGCCCGACCCGACCGCCCGCTTCTTCGACCGGCTGGGCGTGTTCGCCGGCCGGTTCACCGCCGACGAGGCCCGCGCGGTCGCCGGCGACCCGGGCACCGACCCGCTGACCGTCGCCGACCACCTCGACCACCTCGTCGGGCAGTCGCTGCTCACCGTCGCGCAGCGGGAGGGGCGGAGCTGGTACGGCCTGCTGGAGACGTTGCGGGCGTTCGCGCGCACCCGGCTGGCCGAGCGCGGCGAGTTCGACGAGGTGCACGACCGCTGGGTGGACCGCCTCGTCGCGCTGACCGCCGGCACCCGGTGGGGCACGGCGTCGCCCGAGGACCCCGGGGCCCGGTCGGTCACCCGGGCCGCGCACACCGACCTGCTCGACGCCCTGCACTGGTGCGCCGCCCACGACGACGCCCCGGACCGGGCGGCCGCCCTCGTGCGGCAGGCCGTCGTGGTCGTGCACGGGGCGCGCCCGGAGCCGGTCATCGAGGTGGGCGAGGTCCTGCTGCGCCGCTGGCCCGACCGGGGGTCGCCGGCGTGGCCGGAGTTCGCGGCCGTCACCGCGTTCGCGCACATGGTCGTCCGGTCGACGGGCCGCGCCGCCGAGCTGGCCGGCCAGGTCCTCGACGCCGACCCCGGCCCCTTCGCCGCCGTGCTGGCCCTGCGCACCCGGTACTTCCACGACCTGCTCGCCGGCCGCCCCGGCCGGGCGCTGCACTGGGCCGACCGCGCCGTCGAGCGCGCCGACGCCGGGGACGAGCCGGGCTGGGCCAGCGAGATGCGCACCTTCCGGGCGAGCGCCCTGGCCGCCCTCGGCCGGCTCGACGAGGCCGTCCGGCAGGCCGACGACGCGCACCGCAGGGCCGTCGCGGCCGGCGGCGGCTTCCCCGAGGCCCTCGCCGCGCTGGCCGGGGCCAACCTCCTGGCGATCGACGACCCCGACCGCGGCCGGTCGACCCTGGACGCGCTGGCCGAGCGCGCCCGGACCGCGGGCCACCCCCTGGTCGAGGGCCCCTGCTACTGGACGCTGGCCGGCATCGCGCTGCGCGAGGGCCGCACCGCGGCGGCCGCGGGCCGGCTGGCCGCGGCGCTGGAGGTGTTCGTCCGGATCGGGCACGCCGTGCCGCTGCAGGTCACGCTGCGCTGGATCGCGGAGCTCGCCGGGGCCGTCGGGCACACCGCCGCGAGCACGGTCCTGCGCGAGGCCGCCGGCACCGCCCGGACGCTGACGCTCTACGAGTGGGAGTGGCGGGACCGGCTCACCGCCCCCGCCGTCCCCGCCGAGCCCTCGCGGGTCCCCGTCCGCCACGCCGTCGCCCTCGCCCGCCAGGAGCTCGCGGCGATCGCCGCGCCGCCCGCCGCCGACAACCGGTTCGTGCTCGACGGGGCGGTGTGGACGGTCTCGTTCGCCGGGCACACCGCCCGGTTGCCCGACGCCAAGGGCCTGCACGACCTCGCGGCGCTGCTCGGCAGGCCGGGCGCGGAGGTGCCCTGCACGGAACTGCTCGGCGCGCTGGTGGAGCAGCCCGACACCGGCGAGCTGCTCGACGCGCAGGCCCGGCGCAGCTACCGGGCCCGGGTCGTCGAGCTGCAGGAGGTCCTGACCGCGGCCGAGGACGACGGGGACCTCGGCCGGGCCGAGGCCGCCCGCCTCGAGCTGGACCTGCTCGTCGACCAGCTGACCGCCGCCGACGGACTGGCCGGTCGACCACGCCGGACGGGCGGGTCGACCGAGCGCGCCCGCAGCGCGGTGACCTGGCGGATCCGCGCCGCGCTGCGCCGCGTCGAGGACGTGCACCCGGCGCTCGGCCGGCACCTGCGCGCGGCCGTCCGCACCGGGACGCGGTGCTCCTACGCCCCGGCGCAGGAGACCGCGTGGCAGGTGCGCGCGGCGGTGGCCGCGCCGCGCTGAGGCGCGGTGGCCCGGACCCCTCAGCCGACCAGGTCGACGAGGATGTCCTCCATCGTGATCTCCCAGGACTGCGCGGACCCGACGAGCGCGGTCAGCTCGACGACGTCGGCGTCGCGGTGGAGCAGGGCGGTCGGCAGCACGCTGCGCAGCAGGGCCAGGGCGGCGGTGTTCTCGGCGAGCACCCGGGCCCGGATCCGGCCGATCCCGGCGGCGACGGCCCGGTCGACCAGGTCGCGGACCAGCAGCCGCCCCACGCCGCGGCCGTGCCAGGCGTCGACGACGGCGAAGGCGATCTCCGCCTCGGTGCGGCGGACGGGGTCGCGGATGAACCGGGCGACCCCGATCGGCCCGTCCCGACCGGCGGTCGCGACCAGGCCGACGTGGTCGTGGCCGTCCACGTCGAGCAGGGCGTCGCGGATGCTCCCGGTGAGCCGCCCGAGGGGGGTGTGGAACCGCAGGTGGCGGCTGTGCGGCGAGAGCCCGGTCATGATCGCGTCGAGGGTCGCGGTGTCGTCGCGGCGCAGCTCGCGCAGCCGCACGGCGGGGCGGCGGGTGGTCATGGGGGTGCTCCTCCCGGTGGGTGTGGGCCGACGATGGCGATCCCCGCTGGCCGGCCGCTGTCAGCTCGCTGTCACCCCCGTCCGCCCGACGACACCCGCGTGCACGCCAGGTGTCAGCGCGGTCCCGCACGCTCCGTGGCGTCCCGACGGACGGGACCCGGCTGCGGCCGGACAGCACCAGGAGCCACGATGCGCACCCCCACCAGCACGAGCCGGACGGTCCGGCTGACGGCGCTGCTCGCCGCCCCCCTCACCGTCGGGCTCGTGCTCGGCGGCTGCTCGACCGCCCCGGACGCCCGGCCGGTGCCCGCGGCGTCGGCCGCGACGTCCACCGGGTCGACCGACGCGGGGTCCGTCGGGAGGCTCACCGGAGGTTCCTTCGACGGCCTGGTCGGCGTGGTGAGCAACGGCACCGACGTCGTGGCCTACGTGTGCGACGGCGACACCGGGGCCGGCGAGCGCTTCGCCGGCACGCTCGACGCCGCCGGCCGGGCCGAGCTGCGGTCCGAGGGCGGCGCGGTGCTCGCGCTGACCGTCGCGGGCACCGGCGCCGGGGGGAGCTTCATCCCGGCCGGGCAGACCACCCCGATCGCCTTCACCACCACGGCCGCCACCGGCGACGCCGGCGTCTACCTGGCCGACGGGGAGACCGACGGCGTCCGCTGGGGCGCGGGCTGGGTCGTGCTGGCCGACGGGACCCAGGAGGGGGCCGCCCGGGAGAACGGCGAGGCGCGGAAGGTGGCGCCGGTCGGGGAGCGGTCCGAGGTCCGCTCGCGGGGCAACAGGACCGCCCCGACGACCGCCCCCGCGTCCCCCACCGCGGCCCCGACCAGGCCCAAGCCGGTCCCCGAGCTCAGCCGCAAGATCGACGCCGTCCGCCAGGCGAAGCGGGTGAGCTCCCGGTCGCTGACCGCCGAGGAGATCTGCGCGCGCGTCCCGACCCGCTGCACCACCTGACCGACGACCGCGGGAGGAGGAGATCGGGATGAGCGTGCCGACCACGACCGACGCCGCCCTGCTCGCCGGCGTGCCGCTGCTCGCCGGGCTGGCGCCGGACCGGCTCGCCGATCTCGCGTCGCTCACCCGACCGGTGGCGGTCGGGGCCGGTGAGCTGCTGTTCGCCCGCGGTGACCCCGGGACCAGCCTGTTCGTCGTCGTCGCCGGCCGGGTCGAGGTACTGGTCGGCGACGCGGCGGTGCGGACCCACGGCCCCGGCGAGGCGTTCGGGGAGCTCGCCGTGCTGACCGGGGGAGCGCGCACCGCCACGGTCCGGGCCGTGCGCGACACCCGGCTCCTGGAGCTGCACCGGGCGGACGTCGAGGGGCTGCTGACCGGTGCCCCGGAGGTGGCGCTCGCGCTGGTCCGCGAGCTGGCGCGGCGCCTGCCGGGCCTGGACGCCGCACCCGCGGGGACGACCTCGCCCGTGTACGCGGTCGTCGCGGCCCACGACGGGCTGGCCGAGCGGGTCGACCGGCTGGCGGCCGGTCTGGCCGCCCGGCTCGGCCCGCTCACCCGGCTCGGTCCCGGCGTCACCGGCGGCGATCCCGCCGGTGATGCCGGAGCGGGAGGCGATCCCGGCGGCGATCCCGCCCGGTGGCCGGCCCTGCTCGACACCGCCGACGCCCGGCCCGGCCCCACCCTGCTCGTCGCCCCGGCCGCCGACGGCCCGTGGGCGCGGTTCTGCCTGCGCCACGCCGACCGGCCGTTGCTGGTGGCGGACCCGACGCGGCGCCCGGTCCGCCCCCAGGTGTCCTCGCCCGGGGTGCGGCTGGTCGCGCTCGGCACCACCGGGCTCGCCCGCTGGCTCGACGTCGTCGCGCCGCGCACCCACCACCTGCTGGCCGACGACCACGACGACCACGACGACCTCGGCCGGCTCGTCCGCCGCGAGACCGGGCGCGCCGTGGGCGTCGTCCTGTCCGGCGGCGGTGCCCGCGGACTGGCGCACATCGGCGTGCTCGACGAGCTGACCAGCGCCGGGGTGGCGATCGACCGGGTGGCCGGGACGAGCATGGGCGCGGTCGTCGCCGGCCTGTTCGCCGCCGGGCGGACCCCCGCCCAGCTGCTCGACCTGGCCCGCACCGAGCTCGTCCCGCGCCGGCTGTTCGGCGACGTCGGGTGGCCGCGGCACGGGCTGATCCGCGGTCGCCGGGCCGAGGCCACCCTGTCCGGGCTGCTCGGCGACGCGCTCGTCGAGGAGCAGCGGCGCCGGTTCTTCGCGGTCAGCACCGACCTCGTCGCGGCCGAGAAGGTAGTGCACCGCCGGGGCCGGATGGCCGACGCGATCGCGCTGTCGGTGCGGATCCCGGGCATCGCGCCGCCGCGCCGGGTCGGGGCCCGGCTGCACGTGGACGGGGGCGTGCTGGACAACCTGCCGATCGGCGAGATGGCCGCCGAGGGGGAGGGGCCGGTGGTCGGGGTCGACGTCGCGGTGCCGTTCGCCACCGATCCCGGCCGGCTGCCGCCGATCATGGACACCATCGGCCGGGCCATGGTGATCGGGTCGATGACCGCCGCCCGCCGGTCCGACGAGCGGGCGGCCGCCGTGCTCGTGCCGCGGCTGGAGGGGTTCGGGCTGTTCGACTTCGGCCGGCTCGACGAGCTGGTCGAGCGCGGCCGGGCGGCCGCCGCGGCCGCCCTGCCCACCCTGCTGCCGGTGCTGGGAGCGCGACGATGAGGGTCGTGGTGTGGGCGGGTCACCTCGCGCTGCCGCTCGCCGGGCTCTGGATGCTGCTCGCCCGACCCGAGCTGGACGCGCACTGGGAGCACCGCGGCGCGCACGCCGGGCTGGTGCTCGCCGCCGCGCTCGCGGCGCTGGCGCTCGCCCTGCGGGTCGAGCAGGCCGCCCGCCGGCACGGCGACGCCCGGCTCCGGGCGGTCGCGCTGTCGTTCCTGGCGCCGGCGCTGTTCTTCGTGGTGCACGCGCTGCTCACCCCCGGTCTGCTCACCCCGCGGGGGAGTGCCGGCTTCACGCTGTCGGTGCCGGTCGGGCTGCTGCTCGGCGGCGCGCTGGCCGTGCTGGCCTCGGCGGCGCAGCCGCGCCCGCCGCGCGGGACGGCGCCGGTGCTCACCGCCCTGGCCGGGGCGGGGACGGTGGCGGCGCTGGCCCACCCGGCGCCGTTGGGCGTCCCGGTGGTCCTGCCGGCGATCGGGGTGGCGGCGGCTGCCCTGTACTCGGTGGCAGCCTGGCGGCTGTTCGCCCGCCACCGCCACCGGCCGGACGTCGTGCTGCTGAGCGTCATCACCGCCGACGCGCTGCTCACCGAGGCCGCCCTCGCGGTGGGCCCGGCGCCGAGCTGGCAGCTGTCGTGGTGGGTCTGGCACGTGCTGCTGCTCGCCGCGTTCGGGTTCGTCGGGTACGCGGGGTGGCTGCGCTACCGCCGCGAGGGCACGACCACGGGCCTGTTCCGCGGGGTCGCGCTCGCCGCCACCGTCGCCGACCTGCGCCGCGACCACTCCGCGGCGCTGGAGGAGCTGGTCGCGGCGCTGCGCGGGGGCCGCGGGTTCCCGCGGGTGCGCGAGCGGCTCGCCGAGCGCTTCGACCTCACCGATGCCCAGCTCGACGTCCTGGAGCGGGGCGCCGCCGCGGTCGCCGACGAGCGCCGGCACGCCGACCGGCTGGCCGGCCTGGTCGAGGCGGGCCGGCTGGCCGGCGTCGCCACCGACGAGCGGACCCTGCTCGACGGCGCGGTCGCGGTGGTCCGCGCGGCCTTCGGCGACGACCGGTGCGAGGTCGACACGACCGTCGCCGTGGCCGGACCCGTCGAGGCCGACGGCCTGCTGCACCTCCCGCTGGAGGTGAAGGGCACCGTGCTGGGGGTGCTGCGGGCGAGCGCGGCGACCGGCCGGGAGCGGGCGGTGCTGGAGGCCCTCGCCGGCCAGCTGGCGCTGGCGGTGGAGAACGTCCGGCTCTACCGCCGCCTCGACGGCCTGCTGCGCACCTACCTGCCCGGCGAGGTGGCCTCGGCGCTGGTCGCCGAGCCCGGCCGCGCCGCGCTCGGCGGCGAGCTCGCCGTGGTCAGCGTGCTGATGGCGGACCTGGTGGGGTTCACCGCCTACGCGGAGCGGACCCCGCCCGACGAGGTCGTCGCGATGCTGAACACCTACTACCGGGCCGTCGTGCCCTGCGTGCTCGCCGAGGGCGGCGTGGTCAACCAGTTCGTCGGCGACGCGATGATGGCGATCTTCGGCGCGCCCGCCCGGCAGGCCGACCACGCCGACCGCGCGGTGCGGGCGGCGACGGCGCTGCAGGCCGCCGCGGCGGCGGTGGCCCGGGAGGACTGGCCGGTCTTCCGGGTCGGCGTGAACTCCGGGCCGGCGCTGGTCGGCAACGTCGGCAGCGACACGATGCGCACCTTCACCGCGATCGGGGACACCACGAACCTGGCCGCCCGGCTGGAGTCGGCGGCGCCCCCGGGCGAGGTGGTCGTCGGCGCGGCGACCCGCGGGCTGCTGCACGACGCGGGCGTGCTGCGGGCCCTGGAACCGCTGCGGCTCAAGGGCCGGACCGACCCGGTCCCGGCGTTCCTGCTCGATCGCGGGGACCGGCACCCCGGCCCCGCACCCGCGGGGGCGGGCACTGTCCGGCCGCTGTCAGCGGCCGACGGGCGCTGACACCGCGCTGAACGCCCGGTGCCAGCGCCCTCGCGCACCGTTCGCCCCGAGCGCGGGAGGACCTGCGCCGTACCGGAAGGAGTCCACGATGTCGCAGGTCACCGAGGAGCGGGGGCGCACCGACGCCCGGCGGCTGCGGGCGGTGCTGGTGGGGCTGGTGCTCTGCGTCAGCCTCGCCGCGCTGGACATGGCGATCGTGGCGACGGCGGTGCGCACCATCGCCGACGACCTCGGGGACGCCAGCCTGCAGGCCTGGGCCACCACGGCCTACCTGATCGCCGCGGCGGTGGCCACCCCGCTGTACGGACGGCTGTCGGACCTGCACGGCCGCCGGCGGTTGCTGATCGTCGCCGTCGGCCTGTTCGTGCTGGGCTCGGCGGCGTGCGCCGCGGCGGGTTCGATGCACCAGCTCGCGGTGTTCCGGGCCCTGCAGGGGCTGGGGGCGGGCGGGTTGTTCTCGCTGTCGGTGACCGTGGTCGGGGACCTCGCCGGACCCCGCGAGCGGGCCCGCCACCTGGGCCTGCTGATCGCCGTCTACGGGGTGTTCGGCGTGCTCGGACCGGTGGCGGGCGGGTTCTTCGCCGGCACTCCGGAGCTGCTGGGGCTGACCGGGTGGCGGTGGGTCTTCGCGATCAACGTTCCGGTGGGGCTGGTCGCGCTGGCCGTCATCGTCGCGGTGCTGCCGCGCGGCGGGCCCGTGCCCGGCAGCCCGGGCCGGGTGGACTGGGCCGGGGCGGGAGCGCTCGCGCTCGGGGTGGTGCCGCTGCTGGTCGTCGCCGAGGAGGGCCGCCGGTGGGGCTGGACCGAGCCGGCCTCGCTGGGCTGCGTCGGGCTCGGCCTCGCGGGCCTGGCGGCCTTCGTCGTCGTCGAGCGCCGGCGCGGCGCGGACGCCCTGCTGCCGCTGCGGCTGTTCCGGATCCCGACCTTCCGGCTCGGGGTGCTCGCGACGTTCGTGCTGGGCTTCGGGATGTTCGGGGCGCTGACCGCGCTGCCGCTGTACCTGCAGGTCGTCCGCGGGGAGACGCCGACCGCCGCGGGGCTGCTGATGCTGCCGCTGGTCGGCGGCATCATGGTGGCGACCGCGGTGTCCGGCCGGGTCATCGGGCGGACCGGGCGGTTGCGCGGGTGGCTGGTCGGCGGCTCCACGGCGATGATCATCGGGCTGTTCTGGCTGTCCACGCTGGGCCCCGACACCCCGTTCGGGGTGACCGCGGTCTGCATGGCGATGTTCGGCGTCGGGCTCGGCGCCTCGCTGCAGACCGGCACGCTGGCCCTGCAGGACGCGCTGCCGGCCGCCCAGGTGGGCGTGGCGACCTCGACGGGTGCGTTCGCCCGTCAGCTCGGCGGCAGCACCGGTGCCGCGGTGTTCCTGGCGATCCTGTTCGGCATCGTGGCGGACCGGGTCGCCGCGGCGTTCCGGCTGGCCGCCGCGACGCCGGAGTTCCGCGCGCTGCTCGCCGACCCCGCGGTGCTCGCCGAGCCCGCGAACCGGGAGCTGGCGGCCTCGCTGGCCGACCCCGACGGGGCCGGGGCGCGGTTGCTGGAGGACTCGTCGTTCCTCGGGCGGCTGCACCCGGAGCTGGCCCGGCCGATCCTCGACGGCTTCTCCGCCTCGCTGTCGGTGGTGTTCGTGGCCGGCGCGCTGGTCCTCGTCGCGGGACTGGCCGCGGTGCTGGCCCTGGACGACACCACCCTCGGCGGGGACCGCACCCACTGACCAGGGGTCGTGCGTGGAAACAGTGCCCGAGCACCGTTTCCACGCACGACCTGTTCAGAAGGTCAGCCCGGTCGTGGTGAAGAACCACAGCGACGCGGTCAGCCACAGCGCGGTCAGCCCGGTGAACACCAGGGCGCCGAGCACGGGGAGGCTCCACCGCGGGGCGTCCGGGCGGGTCAGCAGCAGCATCTTGGCGACGAAGGCGCCGTAGAACAGGCAGCCGACCAGCGAGTGCACCAGCACCCGGGGGGTGCCGCCCTGGAAGCCGAGCGCGAACAGGCAGTGCACCGCGACCGGGGCGGTGAGCAGCACCGCGGCCCGCCCGCTCCAGCGGTGCAGCGCCCCGGTCCACCGCGGGGCCGGCCGCGGTCGCACCCGGCCGTACAGCACCGCGGCCGACCACAGCTGCACCAGGGCCAGCGCGAACGCGGCCGTGGTCAGCCAGGCCTTCACCGCGACGCCGGAGGAGAACCCGGCCAGCGACAGCGCGAAGGACGTCGGCTCGTGCAGCCGGCCGTAGACCCCCATCGCGACCGCGACCAGGCCACCCGCCGCGAGCGGCGAGAGCACCGCCGCGGTCCCGGTCCGGCCCGGCGGGGCGGCGGTCGGGGTCGGCGCGGTGTCCTCCGGGGCGCGGGCCGGGATCGGTGCGGTCGGGTCCGGGGTGGCCCCGGCGTGGACGGTGCTCATCGGGGTTCTCCTGCGGTGAAGGGGGTGACGGTGACGGGCACGCCGTCGACGACCGCGGTCGCGCCGGGCCCCAGAGCCGGCGCGGGCCGCCGGTCGCCGCCGAGGTCGGCGACGCCCACCTGGGTGCCGTCCGGCAGGACGATCCAGCCGATCCGGGCGGTGACGCCGCGGACGTCGGCGCGGCCCTGGTAGATGCCCGCGGGCGGGGCGGCGTCGCCGGCGGCGAAGGGCAGCGCCCGGTCCCCGACCGTGACGGTGCCGAGCAGCGCGGCGGCGGACCGGTCGACGACGGCCTCGACCGAGCCGGCGTCGCCCCGCAGTGACAGCCGGTCCCCGACGAGCGTGCCCTCGAGCCAGTCCTCCACCCGCGCGCCGTCGCAGACGTACGCCACGGCGCGGGTGCCGTCGGTGGCGACCGCGACGGTCAGCTCGTTGCCGGCGGTCCGGCCGGCGAACAGCCCGCCCGCGGCAGCGGCGTCGGGCACCTCCGTCGGGGTCGCCGCAACCGGTTCCGGGGGTGCGGCCTCGGGCGAGGGGACCGGCGCGGGTGCGGCCGCGGCCAGGTCGGCGGCCACCTCGACGGCCGGATCACCCCTGGCCACGTTGGCGAGCAGGACCGACAACCCGACCGCCACGACCGCCACGATGGTGACGAGCGGGCTCCGGTGCGGCCTGTCGGGTGGGGTGCTGTGCCGGTTCCGGGACGGAGTCACGACGGGTCTCCCGAGGGTGTGCCGGCCGGACGGTCCGGCCACGCCGGACGCTAGGCAGGCCGGCTGCCAGCCCGCTGTCGCGCGGCTGTCGTGGCCCGATCGCGGCGGCGCGGACACCGATGGGCCGGGGCGGGGGGAGGTAGCTTTCCGCGGTGGGCACGGACGGCGAGCGGGCGGCGGCATGGGAGGCGGCCCTGGCGCACGTCATCGACGCCGCGCACCTGGCCACCGGCGAGCAGCTGTCGGGCGTGCTCGACGAGGCGGTCAGCCCGCTCGGGCTCACCGCGGAGGTCCTGGTCGTCGACACCGCACAGCGCGTGCTGACGACGGTGCGGCCGGGCCCGGTCGGACAGGTCGACGTGGTGAGCACCGTCGCCGGGCGCGCCTACCAGCTCGGGGAGATCCTGCCCGGCACCGGCGAGGACGGCGGACGGCTCCTGTGGGTGCCGATGCTCGACGGCACCGACCGCGTCGGCGTGCTGCGGGTCGGGCTCGACGACCGCACCGCCGGGGTCGACGGCGTGCTGGAGGACCCCCGGCTGGGGCGGCGGATCTGGACGCTGGCCGGGTTGATGGGCCACGTCGTCGCGACCAAGACCGTCTACAGCGACCGGCTCCGCCGCCGGCGCAGCGGCGGCACGCTCTCGCCGGCCTCGGAGCTGCTGTGGCAGCTGCTGCCGCCGCGCACGTTCGCCACCGGGCGCGTGGTCGTGTCCGCGGTGCTCGAACCGCACAAGGACGTCGCCGGCGACGCCTTCGACTACAACGTCGAGGGCGATGTGGTCGATCTGGCGGTGTTCGATGCCGCCGGTCACGACCTGCGGGCCAGCCTGACCACCGCCCTCGCGCTGACCGGCGTCCGCAACGCGCGGCGCTCGGCGGAGGAGGACCTGGTGGCGATGGCGGCGCAGGCGGACGCGCTCATCGCCGCGCAGTCGGGACAGCTGCAGTTCGCCACCGCGGTCCTGGCGCGGCTGGACACCGTCTCCGGAGGGCTGGAGTACCTCAACGCCGGGCACGTGCCCCCGCTGCTGGTGCGGCACGGCAAGGTCGTCAGGACGCTCGGCGGGCCGCACCGGCCCCCGCTGGGGGTGACCCTGGAGACGGGTCGGGGACCGGTGGTGGTCGCGCACGAGCAGCTCGAACCCGGTGACCGGCTGCTGATGTCCTCCGACGGCATCACCGAGGCCCGCGACGAGCACGGCGCGTTCTTCGGTGAGGACCGCCTGGTCGAGCTGACCGAGCACGCCGCGGCGGCGCAGATCTCGGCGCCGGAGACGCTGCGCCGGCTGGCGGCCGCCGTGCTCGACCACCAGCGGGGGCAGCTCCAGGACGACGCCACCCTGCTGCTGGCCGAGTGGTCGTCCACCGGCCATCTGCGCGTGCTCCCGACGCCGGCGGGCGACCCGCGCTCAGGACCCGTCGGCGCCTGAGCCGCCGAGCCCGGCGCGCAGGCGGGCGAGGGTCGCGCTGAGCAGGCGGGAGACGTGCATCTGGGAGATCCCGAAGCGGGCCGCGATCTGGGACTGGGTCAGGTTGCCGAAGAAGCGCAGCAGCACGATCCGCCGCTCGCGGTCGGGCAGGGCGTCGAGCAGCGGGCCCAGGGACTCGCGGACCTCGACCATCTCCAGGGCGGAGTCGTCGGTGCTCAGCGCGTCGGCGTAGCGCGGGTTGCCGGCCGCGGCGTCGTCGCCGGGGAACTGCTCGTCGAGCGATGAGGTGTGGGCGCGCTGGTTGGCTTCCAGGGCGTCGAGGACGTCGGCGGGGTCCAGGTCGAGGTGGCGGGCGAGGTCGCTGGGCCGCGGCGCGTGTCCGCCGCTGCTGAGTTCGTCGACCGCGTGCAGCACCGAGGCCTGCAGCTGCCGGATCCGGCGGGGAACCCGGATGGTGGAGGAGCGGTCGCGGTAGTGCCGCTGCACCTCGCCGGTGATGGTGGGGACCGCGAAGGCCAGGAAGTCCACGCCCCGGTCGGCGTCGAACCGGTCGACCGCGCCGATCAGGCCCAGGGTGGCGACCTGTTCCAGGTCCTCGAGGTTCTCGCCGCGGTGGCGGTGCTTGCGGGCGATGTTGCGGGCGACCGGGAGGTAGCCGGTGATCAGGGCGGCGCGCAGCGCCGGCTGCCGCGGGTGGTCCTCGGGCAGCCGGCTGCGTTCGGCGAACAGGGGGGCGAGGTGCTCGTACTCCGAGGCGCCGCGGCTGCCGCCGGGCGGAGTCCGGGCCTCGTGCGCCGGCTGCGGCTCGACCTCGGCGACGTCCGGCCCCGCTACGACCTCCGTCCGCAGGCCCAGCAGCCCGACCAGGTCCTCCAGGGCCGGACCGGGCAGCAGCCGCAGCCGCACCCCCCGGTCCTGGGCGAGCCGCACGGTCCGGGCGATCACGTCGACGCCGCCGCAGTCGACGAATGTCACCCGGCGCAGGTCGACCACCAGCTGCGTGGTCCCGTCGCCGACCGCCGTGACCGCCGTGGAGAGCTCGTCCCGGAGCCGACCCCTGGTCGACAGGTCGATCTCACCGCGCAGCCGCATCACCCGGGTGCCGCCCCGCGCCCCGCTCGCGGCCTCGACATCGAGCGAGGCGGGTGCTGCGCTCTGCGGCAGCGGCGACCGATCGGCGGATGAGGCGAAGGGCGAGGACATGTGCCGGCCTCCCATCGGGACGTGATGGCGTGCGCGCCGGCCGAGGCCGGGCCACTGCAGTCGTGCCGCTCGTCTTCGACTTCCCGCTGCGCGTGATGCCCACACCGTCATCCCCGACGCACCCGGACGCCGGCGGGGCCGGGGGAGGGGCGCGCGCTCCCGCAGCCGTCCGACGGCGGGCCGGCCCCGGCGGTGAGGGCCTCGTGGACGTCCCGGTGGACGGGGCACAGGTCGGGCAGCCCGGTGAGCTCCACCACGACCTCCACGACGGAGTGCTCGGTGAGGACCAGCCGGACCGGAACGCCCTGGCGCGCCGCCGCCACCAGGGGATGCGCCCCGGCGGCGGCGAAGAAGGTGACCGCCCGGCAATCGACGACGACCGTGGCCGGACCCGGCGGACAGCGCGACGACGCGTCCGACCGCGCGTCGTGCAGCGCGGCTCGGAGCCGGGGTGCGGTGATCATGTCGACCTCGCCGGTCAACGTGATCAGTGTGACGTCGGGATGCTCCTGCCGCGCGGCGATGGTGAACGGACGCGCTGCCGGATCGGGGACGAGGCCCACCCTGATCTCCCACGGCTTCCCGGCCGTGCTCCTGTGGTGTCAGGACCAGCACCGGGAACATGGAGTACAGCACAGATCGGAGTCGCCCGCACCGGGAGTGCCGTCACCGTCCTGGACGGTCGCCCCGCCGACCGCGTCGGCGCGAAGATGGACCAGCAGGTGCGGGTCGCAGCAGACAGGAGCCGGACATGTCGATGGACCCACGCGCCGCTGGGCCCGACCGCAGCGGTGAGCCGGGGGTGCGGCCCGCGCCGCCCCCGGCGCGGGGCCGGCGGGCCGCAGCGAGGCAGGCCGCCTGCTCGGCGGGCATCGCGGAGTCGGACACCGGGCGCCCGTCGAGCACCGACTCGGGTCGGTTCGCCGATGCGGACGACCTGGCGGTGACGCTCGGCGAGCTCGCGCGCGACCTGCACTGGGAACGCAGCGTGCAGGACGTGCTCGACGAGATCGTCGTGGCGGCGGTCGCCAACATCCCCGGCGCGCGCTGGGCCGGTATCAGCCAGGTCGAGGCGCGCGCCCTGGTGCGCACGACCGCGGCCAGCGCCGGCCTGGTGCACGCCGTGGACCAGGCCCAGTACGACACCGGTGAGGGGCCGTGCCTGAGCACCATCTACGACCAGCGCACGGTCCGGCTGGTGGACACGCGCGTCGAGCACCGGTGGCCGCGCTTCGCGGCCCGGGCGGCAGCGCTGGGCATCGGGTCGATGCTGTCGTGCCAGCTGTACGTCCGCGGTGCGGACCTGGGCGCGCTGAACCTGTACAACCCGGACCCGGACGCCTTCGACGACGAGTCCGAGCACGTCGGGCTGCTGCTGGCCGGGCACGCCGCCGTCGCGCTCGCCGGTGCCCAGCGCCAGCAGCAGCTCCAGGCCGCCATCGACACCCGCGACCTGATCGGCCAGGCGAAGGGCATCCTCATGGAACGCCACCGGATCACCGCCGAGCAGGCGTTCGGGCTGCTGATCAGGGCCAGCCAGACCACCGGCCACAAGCTGCGCGACGTCGCCGATCACCTCACCGCCAGCGGCGAGCTCACCGCCAGCGGCGAGCTCGGCGAGGGCCGGCCCCGGCCCCCCGCGGCGCCCTGATCCGGCGGCGAAGCACGCCTCGCCGGGGCGGTCAGTCCGCGGAGAGGGCGTGCGGGTCGAGGGTCAGCCAGTTCCGCCGGGCCTCGAGCGCGGCCGCCCCGGCGTCGCCGGCCTCGGCGAGCTCGACGATCCGGGCGTGCTGGGCGACCGAGTCCCGCCCGCGCAGCGAGGCGAACCGGATCCGCTCGACCCGTCTGAGCACCGGGGTGTACTGGTCGAGCACGGCCCGGACGGCCCCGTTGCCAGCCCGGTCGACGGCGACCCGGTGGAACGCGTCGTCGGCGGCGATCGCGGCAGCCACGTCGCCGGCAGCCAAGGCGGCGGCGAAGTCCTCGTTGGCCGCCCGCATGGCCGCCAGGTCCGACGCGGTGAACAGCGGCACCGCGGTGCGCACCGCGAGTTCGTTCATCGCCGCGGTCACGGCCTGCGCGTCGGCGACGCTGCCGGCGTCGATCGGGCTGACGATGGTGTAGCGGCCGGGCTTGGTCTCCACCAGCCCGGCCGCGTCCAGACGGGCCAGCGCCTCGCGGATCGGGGTCCGGCTGACCCCGAGCCAGCCGCTCAGCTCCCCGTCGTGCAGCCGCTCGCCGGGTTGCAGGGTGCCGTCGATGATCGCGTCGCGGATCCGGGTGAACACGGTGTCGCGCAGCAGCTGGCGCGGTTCGAGCGCGGCGGCGGGAACCGGCATGCCCCCATCATGCACCGGCGGGCCGCCCGGCCTCCGCACTGCGGTTGACCCGTCTGCGTGAGCTGCGATATTTTGCATATCGTAGCCGGTCCGTCGGGTCGGGCACCTCCCGAGGAACCAGGAGCACCATGTCCGTCCACGACTTCGCCCGCTACCCGCTGACCTTCGGCCCGAGCCCCGTGCACCGCCTGGAGCGGTTGAGCCGGCACCTGGGCGGCGCGCAGATCTGGGCCAAGCGCGAGGACTGCAACTCCGGGCTCGCCTACGGCGGCAACAAGACCCGCAAGCTGGAGTACATCGTCCCGGACGCGCTCGCCCGGGGCGCGGACACGCTCGTCTCGATCGGTGGTTACCAGTCCAACCACACCCGCCAGGTCGCCGCCGTGGCCGCCAAGCTGGGGATGAAGGCGCGGCTGGTGCAGGAGCGCTGGGTCGACTGGCCCGACGTGGTCAACGACAAGGTCGGCAACATCCTGCTGTCCCGGATCATGGGCGCCGACGTGCGCCTGGACCCGGCCGGCTTCGGCATCGGGATCAAGGACTCGTGGGAGGCCGCGCTGGAGGAGGTCCGGGCCGCGGGCGGGGTGCCCTACGGGATCCCCGCCGGGGCCTCGGAACACCCGCTGGGCGGGCTGGGCTTCGCCGGCTGGGCCGACGAGGTGCGCGAGCAGGAGCAGCAGCTCGGGGTCTTCTTCGACACCATCGTGGTCTGCACCGTCACCGGCTCGACGCACGCCGGCATGATCGCCGGGTTCGCCGGCCAGGACCGCCCGCGCCGGGTGCTCGGCATCGACGCCTCGGCCACCCTCGACCGGACCCGCGACCAGGTCGCCCGGATCGCCCGGCACACCGCCGAGCTGATCGGCCTCGGCCGGCCGCTGCGCGCGGACGAGATCACCGTGCTGGAGGGCTGGGCCGGCGACCGCTACGGCATCCCGGTCGCCTCCACGATCGAGGCGATCCGGCTGACCGGCGAGCTCGAAGGGATGATCATCGATCCGGTCTACGAGGGCAAGTCGATGGCCGGGCTGATCGACCTGGTCCGCGCGGGCGAGATCCCGGCCGGCTCGACCGTCCTCTACGCCCACCTCGGCGGGCAGCCGGCGCTCAACGCCTACGCCGGGGCGTTCGACTGACGATCCGGCGCATCGTCGCGGCCCGGGGAGCTGCTCCCGGACGCATCAGGCGATGGTCATGCCCCCGTCGACGGCCAGGGTCTGCCCGGTCACGTAGCCGCCGGCGTCGGAGGCCAGGAACACCACGGCGGCCGCCAGCTCCCGCGGGTCGCCCGTGCGGCCCATCGGCACTCGCTCGATCACCTTCTCCAGGTAACCGGGGCGGTACTGGTCGGTCATCTCCGAGGCGAAGAAGCCGGGGGCCAGCGCGTTGACCCGGATGCCCTTGCGCCCGCTCCACTGCTGGGCCAGGTCACGGGTCAGCCCGATCAGTCCGGCCTTGCTGGCCGAGTAGGCGGCCTGCGGCAGCCCGGCGGTGGTCAGCCCGAGCACACTGGAAATGTTGATGATGCTGCTGCCCGGGCGCATGACCTTCGCGCAGGCCTGCGCCATCCAGTAGCAGCCGTTCAGGTTGACCGCGACGACCTGCTCGAACTCGGCGACGGTCTCCCGGGTGGCGGGCACCGCGGTGCCGACGCCGGCGTTGTTGACCAGCACGTCGACCCGGCCGAACTCGGCCATCGCCGCGTCCACCAGGGCCTGGCAGTCCGGCTGGGCGGCGACGTCGGTGGGCACGGCCAGCGCCCGCCGGCCGGCCTCGCGCACCAGCTCGCCGGTGCCGGCCAGCCGGTCGGCCCGCCGGGCGCCGAGCACCACGTCGGCGCCCGCCTCGGCCAGCGCCCGGGCGAACGCCACCCCGAGGCCGGACGAGGCGCCGGTGACCACGGCCACCCGGTCGGTCAGCCCGAACCGGTCCAGGATCGACGCCATGACTGCCTCCAGTGGCACGTGGTCCTCGGCCCGACTCTAGGCAGTGGCCGTGCTGGTCGGCGCGGGGCCACGCCGGGAAGGCGGAAGCGGTACCGACCGGGCGGCCTCCACCTCAGCGCGTCCTCTCGTCGACGTGTCGCCGGAACGCCCGGGCGGCCGCGGCCGTGATCGGGCCGGCGGGCAGCGCACGTCCGTCGATCGCCGCGACGGGCTGCACCTCGCGGGTCGTGGAGGCGAGGAACGCCTCCGCCAGGCCGGCGAGCTCGTCCCGGCCGAGGCCGCGCTCGGTGGCGTCGGTCAGCTCCAGCAGGTGCCGACGGGTGATCGAGTCGAGGACGTGCTCGGCCAGTGGCGGGGTGTGCAGCCGCCCGCCCAGGACGTAGAAGAACGCCGCGGTCGGAGCTTCCAGCACCCGGCCCTCCGGCGTCACCAGCAGTGCCTCGTCCGCGCCGGCCTCCCGCGCCAGCCGGGTGGCCATCATGTTGGCCGCGTAGGACAGCGACTTGACCGCGTCGAGCACGCGGCTCGGGGCGTACTCGACGCTGGCGAGCGCGACGGTCGGACCCCGCTCGGGAAGAGGGGCGAGCACGACGACGCGCCGCCCGCCGCGCGTGATCAGCAGCCGGACCGTGCCGTCGACGGCGCCGGCCCGCGCGAGCAGCGCGTCGACCTCGGCGAGCGCGGCGTCGAGGTCGAAGGCCAGCCGCAGGTTCCGCGCCGACAGCTCCAGGCGCGCGACGTGCTCGTCCCAGGCGAACGGGCGCCCGGCGTAGAGCCGCGCCACCTCGAACACCCCGTCGCCGCGCAGCAGGCCCTCGTCGGTGATCGGGACGGTCATCCGGTCGGCGGGACCGATCGTGCCGTCGACGGAGGCGAGTGCGTCCACGCCCGGCACAGTACGTCCGGCTCCCGTCGCCACCTCCGGCAGCGCCCCCTGCATGCCCCGGCCCGGGCCCGTCGGCCCGGCGTGGTCCGCGCCGGCACGCCCCGCGATGAGTTCCGGCCGGACCGCGGGTCCGTTGTGGGCCAGGACGTCGCACGACGCGGCCCGGCCCGAGACCCACGGAGGACGCCATGACGACCACCCCGACCGACCCGACCACCGCCCGGCCCGGCCGCCCGCCCGTCGTCGACCGGGCCACCTGGCAGGCCGCCCGCGACGAGCTCCTGGTCCGCGAGAAGGCCCACACCCGCGAGGGCGACGCCATCGCCGCGGCCCGCCGCCGGCTGCCGATGGTGGAGCTCGACGGGACCGTCGAGGTGGTCGGACCCGACGGGCCGGTCCCGTTCCTGGACCTGTTCCAGGGTCGCGACGAGCTCGTGGTCTACCAGCACATGTGGTTCGACGGCGCGCCGCACCAGGGGCAGTGCGAGGGCTGCACCACCACGGCCTGGCACCTGGACGACGCCGCCTACCTCAACGCCCGCGGCGTCTCGTTCGCCGTCCTGACCACCGGCCGCTGGGAGGAGGTGGCGCCCTACGTCGAGTTCATGGGCTACACCCAGCCCTGGTACTCGGTGCGCGACGCCGCCGCGCCGGTCGGTGGCGAGATGGGCTACCTCGCCTGCTTCCTGCGCGACGGCGACCGGGTGTTCCTCACCTACTCCACGACCGGTCGCGGCAACGAGCGGGTCAACGCGGCCATGGGCCTGCTCGACATGACGCCCTACGGGCGCGGCGAGGCGTGGGAGGACACGCCCGACGGCTGGCCCGAAGGGCGCCACGCCTGCTGGACCTGGCGCTCGGACGCGGACGGGAACCCCACCGGGGGCCCGACCAGCCGCCCGGTGCCGCAGTGGACCCGCCCCGGCGCGACCCCCGTGGAGACCCTCGGCCGGCACGGCGGCCACCACTGACGTGCGGTGACAGCACGGTTCACCCGGACGTCGCCGGGTAGGCGGACTCGTGGACGATCAGGAGGAGCGCGGTCCGCAGCGGCGCGAGGCGGTCGTGGGCCTGCTGGCGGACCCGGGCCTGCCCTCGGCGATCGCCCTGGACATCGCCCGGTCCCTGCCGGCCCGCCTGGCGCAGGAGATCGACTCCGATGTGGACTGGACCGTCCGCGTGGTGCGCGAGCCGTTCGAGGTGGCGCCGAGCGCCGACCGGGTGATCGACAAGGCCCGGCGGCGGGTCCGGGGCACCCGCTGGGACGTGGCGATCTGCCTCACCGACATCCCGCTGCTGGCCGACGCCGGACCGGTGGTGGCCCAGCTCGGCCACGCCGACCGCGTCGCGCTCGTCTCGCTGCCCGCCCTCGGCGGGTTCGGGCTGCGCCGGCGCCTGGGCGACCTCGTCCTGGCCCTGGTCTCGGAGATGCACGGGGGCCCGCCCGCGGCGGCCAGCGTCGCGCGGCTCGCCCGGCGGGCGACCCCGGGGTCCTCCGACATCGACGTGGAGTTGGTCCTGCGCCCGGGGCGCGGCCGGATCCGGCTGCTGGCCGGGATGGTGCGCACGAACCAGCCGTGGCAGCTCGCGCTGGGGTTGTCCGCCGCTCTGGCCGGGGCGGCGGCCGGCAGCGCGTTCGGCATCCTCTACTCCAACGTGTGGTCGCTCGCCGTCGCGATGCAGCCGTGGCGGGTCGCGGCAGCCACGCTGGTGGCGGTCGCCGCGTTCGCGGTGTGGCTGATCGCCGGGCACGGCCTCTGGGAGCGCCGGTCGGACGGGCTGCAGCTGCGCCGGCTGCTCAACCTCGGGACCGCGCTGACGGTCACCTGCGGAGTGGTGGTGTTCTACGCCGTCCTGGTCGGCACGAACCTCCTCGCCGCGGTGCTGCTGCTCCCACCGGAGTACGTCGGGTCGCTGATCGGGCAGCCGGCCGGCCCCCCGGTCTACCTGCGGATCGCGCTGATGGCCTCGGTGCTCGGACTGGTCGCGGGGGCGGTGGGGTCCGGGCTGGAGGAGGACGAGGTCGTCCGGCAGGCCGCCTACAGCACCCGCGAGCAGCAGCGCCGCGGGCAGCTCCGGGACCTGGACTGAGCCGGCTCGGCCGCCACCCGGCAAGACCCGGCAACCCGGCGCGAAGGCCCGCCCGACCTCGGGCGCGCCGGTCTCAGTCCTCCTCGGGAAGCGCGGCCAGCACCGTGCCGTCCGGCTCCACGCGCACCTGCAGCACCGGGGCCGGGTGCGTGCTCGGGCCCTGCCGGACCTGCCCGTCGGCGACCCGGAAGACGCTGCCGTGCCACGGGCAGGTGACGCAGAGCTCGTCCCCGGCGCCGCTCAGCTCGCCCCCCGACAGCGGGCCGGACAGGTGGGCGCACTGGTCGAACAGCGCGTCCACCCGGTCGCCGCGGCGCAGCACGAAGACCGGGTTGGCGTCCAGGACCAGCCGGACCGGCCGCCCGTCGGGCAGCTCGTCCAGGCGGCACAGCCGCGTGAAGTCCTCGGGCAGCACGTGCGCCGCCTGCTCGGCGTGGTTGGCCCCGGCGGACTGCCGGTAGGACAGGTGCCCGCCCAGCCACGCCGCCGCCCCGCCGAGCACCATCGCGACCGCGCTGAGCCCGACCCCCCGGCCGTGCGCCCCGCGCCGGCGGGCCCGCCAGGAGGCGACCTGCAGCCCGAGCGCGACCGTGTTGGCGGCGGCGTGCACCAGCCCGGTCCGCTGCTGCTGCGGGTGCAGGGCCGACCAGTCGGCCAGGCCGGTGGCCGCGGTCGGCAGCGAGGTCAGCGCGCCGAACCCGACCAGCGTGCGGGCCGCGTCCCGGTTGCCCGGCGTGCCGGGCAGCAGGTCGAGCACGGCCGCGGACAGCCAGCTGCCCAGCGGCGCGAGGATGAGCGCCGGGTGCAGCGGGTGGCCCAGCCACACGCCGTGCAGCGCGTCGCGCACGACCGGCGAGGGCAGCGCGGCGTCCACGGCCGTCTTCGTCGCCGCCACCGCGCCGTCGAGGCGCCTGGTCCGCTCCAGGCGGTCGAGGCTCGACTCGACCTCTCGTGAGGGGTGCATGGGGAGGTGTGTCCCGCGTCGCCGCCGTCAAACCCCGATCACAGCGAGAGCGCGACCGCCCGCAGCAGCCAGACGGCCACGAAGACCACGGTGAAGGCCAGGTCGATCGAGACCCCGCCGGTGCCGACCGGGGGGAGCACGCGGCGCACCGGCGCGATGACCGGCTCGGTGATCGCGTGGGTCACCCGCCGCGCGCCGACCAGCCACTCCGCCCGGGAGTTGCCGAGCACGCCGACCCAGTCGACGATCAGCCGGGCCACCATGACGAGCCCGAACAGCAGCAGCACCAGGCCCAGCAGCGAACCGATCGTCGACATCGGGTCCTCCTCCGCCGGCGGCTCGGGGTTCGACTTCACCCGCCGGCTCCTCCATCCTGCACGTCGGAGCTGAGCCGGCCCTGAGAATCGGACAAACGGATCAGCCGACCGGCGCGACCCCGGCCAACGCGGCGTCGAGCGCGGCGGCGGGATCGGCCGGCAGGGCGGCGGCCCGCCAGGCGACGATCGTGTCGGGCCGCACCAGCAGCGCGCCGTCGGGCCCGACCCCGCGCAGCCCGGCCCACCGGCCGGACTCGTCGCGCACCGCCGCGCCGGGACCCGTGCCGACCTCGACGACGTCGACCAGCGCGGCGACCGCGGACCCGCAGCGGGCGAGCGCCGCCCGCCAGGCGTCCGCGGCGTCCCCGTCCTCCCCGACGACCAGCGCGAACCGGCCCGGCGCCGGCAGGTCGAGGGTCGATCGGGGCCCCTCGGGGGTGCGCAGCCAGGTGTGGGGCACGTGGTGCCCGGGCGCCGAGGTCGGGTGGTGGACGAGCATGTCCGGCGGCAGGTCGGTGGCGTCGTCGTCGGGGACCAGCGCGCCGGCCCGGTAGCTGAACCCGTTCTCGGCGCCGTGCGCGTGGAACTCCTTGTCCAGCAGTGCCATGGCCTCGTCCAGCGCAGCGCGCTTCGCCGCGCCCTCGGGCGTGTCCGACCAGAGGGTCTCCAGGGCCGCCCAGCCCTCGGACGGCGGCGTGGCGGGGGACAGGCCCAGGGCGACGTCGACGACGCCGCCGTGGTTCTGGAAGTTGTGCAGGGAGGTCTCGGCGACGGCCAGGGCGATGGGCCGGCGCTCGACCTCGTAGGTGTCGAGCAGGCCGGTCAGGCCCGGGTCGGCGAGCGCGGCGGCGATCTTCCAGGTCAGGTTGTGCACGTCCTGGATGCCGGTGTTCAGCCCGAGCGCGCCCCACGGCGGGATCCGGTGGGCGGCGTCGCCGGCCAGGAAGCACCGGCCCACCCGGAACCGCTCGGCCACGATCGCCTGGATGTACCAGTGGCTGATCGACTCGACGGTGAGGTCGAGGTCGGGGACGCCGAGCGAGCCGACGATGCGGGCCCGCATGCCCTGCTCGTCGAACCGCTGCGGGTCCTGCGGCCCGAACCCGCAGGCGAACACCCACTCCGCCGAGACGCCCTCGTCGTCCCAGGGACCCAGGTGGTAGAGGTAGCCGCTGCCGATCGAGCCGCCCAGGTCGGGGTTGACGAACCAGTTGATCAGGCACGAGTCGTCGGGCAGCACGCCGCTCAGATCGCCGGTGAAGTGCGCGCTGACCATGTCCACCAGGTCGGTCGGCCCCTCCATCGCCACCCCGAGCCGGTCGGCGACGGTGCGCCCGCCGTCGGCGGCGACGGCGTACTGCCCGCGCACCTGCGTCGTGGTGCCGTCGTCGGCCGCGACGGTCAGGACGACGTCGTCGGGTCCGACCACGACGTCGGTGACCGTCGCCCCGAACCGGACCGTGGCCAGCGGCGAGGCCTCGGCCCGGGCGCGCAGCAGCGGCTCCAGCCGGATCTGCGGGAGCATCGTGTACGGGGCCGGGCTGGCCCGCGCGTACTCCTCGGCGTAGGCGCCGCCACCCCAGGCGTCCCGGACGGCGATCCGGCGCCCGTGCAGCGGCGTCGGCCCGCCGAACGAGGTGTACCAGGCCGTGCGCGCGACCGTCCGCGGTGGCGCCCCGGCGGCGGCGATCTCCTCGGCGAGCCCCGCCGCCCGCAGGATCTCGACGGTGCGCTGGTTGAGGCCGACGGCCTTGGGGTGGATCGAGGTGCCGGGGTGGCGCTCGAACAGCGCGTGCCGGACCCCGAGCCGGCTGAGCAGGATCGACGCGGTCAGCCCGACCGGGCCGCCACCCACGATCACCACCGGGTACTGCTCGTGGTCCGTCACGTTCGACCTCCGTCGGTCATGGCTGCGGACGGCGACGCTAATCGGCTGGCCGGGGGGTCCGCGATCCGCGCGGCGCACCCGTCGATCCGGAATCCGCAGTCTTGGCGCCCGCCCGGCCACCTGCTACAACGGACCGGTCCGCTGAGCGGACAGCTGTCCGAGGAGGTCCGGGTGCGCGATCGGACTGCGCTGCCGCCGTCCCGGGCGGGGTGCTGGCCCGGCGACCGGCACCTGGTCTTCCGCACCGCCGACCCCGGCGTCGCGCACCGGAGCGCCCAGTCGATCATGGTGCGGCACGGCATGGAGGTCGACCGGGCCGCCGGGACGTTCGAGGCGTCGGTGCACCGGGCCGCGATCGGCGAGGTGGACCTGCTCCGGTTCGCCTACCGCGCGCCGACCAGGATCGTCTCGGCGCCGCTGGACGGCTTCGTCACCGTGCACGTGCCCCGGCGCGGCACCCTGCAGGTGGCGCAGCACGGCCGCGAGGTGCTCGTCGCGCCGGGCGCGGCGGCGGTGATCTCCACCGGCAGCCCGGTGGAGATGACCTGGAGCGCCGACCTCGACCTGCTCGTGGTCAAGGTCCCCGAGACCGCCCTCGTGCATCAGCTCACCGACCTGGTCGACGCACCGGTCAGCGGCCGGTTGACCTTCGACCTGCTGCACCGGTTCGACGCCCGCAGTGCCCTCGCCGTCGCCGTCGACCTCGCGGTCCGGTCGGTGAGCGGCGGTGGGGAGGTGGCCGGTGCGCTCGCGTCCGCGGTGACCCGGTCGCTGGTGACCAGCCTGCTGCTCGGACACGCGCACAACCACGACGAGGACGTCTGGACGGCGCGACCTGGCCCGGACGGCCTCGTCCGCGCGGTCGTCGACGCCGTGCGCGCGGACCCGGCTGGCGAGCACACGACGCGCCGCCTCGCCGACGGCCTCGGGGTGAGCGAGCGGACGCTGCAACTGGAGTTCCGTCGCCGCGCGGGGACGACGCCGTCGGCCTACGTCCGCGGGCTCCGGCTGGAATTCGCCCGCGAGCGACTCGTCCAGGGCGGCGGTGCGACCGTTCTCGACGTCGCCGTGCAGTGCGGGTTCGGGCATGCCGGCCGGTTCGCCGCGGCCTACCGGGAACGGTTCGGGGAGGCGCCGGCCGAGACGGTGCGCCGGCGGCGGGTCAGCCGGTGAGGCCCTTGGCCGCGCAACTGGTCGTCGCGTACTCCAGCAGCTGCGCCCGGCCGGTGTCGTCCGGCTCGACCACGATCCGGGTGCCGGCGTCAGCGTCGGCGGTGACGAACAGCGCGAACGACGTGGCGCGCTTGCTCTCCACGAGCGCGTGCGACTCGCATCGCGACGTCTCGACCTCGAACGGCACCGTCACCTCGTCCGCATCCGGCGGGAGGACCGCGACCGGCCCGCCGGTGGGGCCGGCGCGCACCGCGAACAGCGTGTTGCCGTCGAGTTCGGTCACCACGATCTCCGACGCCCCGCCCAGCCGCTGCAGGCTCAAGGTGGTGCGCAGCACCGCGCCGTCGCGGTCGGGGCGCCAGCCGCCGGTGAAGCCGAACTCGACCTGGTTGCGCAGTTCCTGCTCGGCGCACTCGGCCCGGCGCAGCGCACCGATGGCGTCGTAGCTGTCCTCCAGCGCCAGCACGACCTCCTCGGTCCCACCGTCGCGCGCCACTTCCAGCACCGCCTCGGACCCGCCGGCCGGTGCGGCGTCGCAGCGGGCCGGGCCGTAGCCGGCCTTCAGGTCGACACTCGTGCCGGCGTCGAGCCGGGCGTCGGCGGCGGTGCGCTCCCCGGGCTCGAAGCCCGCCGGGTGCACGGTGAGCGCGCGGACGTCCAGCGGCTCGGTGGCCCGCACCCGCACCGTCACGGTGCGCACCGCGATCTCCGAGCGGTACTGCATGATCGCGCCGCTCAGGCCGACCCCGGCCGCGGGCGCCGGTCCCGGCGCCTCCACCGGCCGCGGCGGCGGGGCGCAGCCCACCGCGGTGATCGCCAGTGCCGCGGCGACCAGCAGCGCCGGGACCGCTCGCCGGGGAAGGAGGGGCCGGGCAGGGCTGTGCACGGCGGTCAGTCTGCCGGACCGCCGGGCACCGGGGACAGCGATTACCGCGCCGGGCGCCGCGGCGCGGAGGCGCCGGGGCTCACGTCCGGCGGCGGTTGTGGCTGCGCACCCGCACGGTGTTGCCGACCCCGGCCAGGTGCAGGGCCACGCACAGCAGGCCGGCGCTGACCAACACCTCGGCGGTGATGACCGACAGGCTCGCGCCGAGCAGTTGCAGCAGCAGCGCGAGACCGAACAGGACGGCGGCGATGATCGCGGTCACGGGAATCCCTCCGAAGTGGACGGCGGCACCAGGACGGCCGCGCGGCGGAGTGCCCGTTGGCGGCCTCGCTCAACCGTGGTCGGGCTCCCACCGCCCGGATGGCCGCGGGGGGTGCCGGAACCTGCTCGCGGATCCGGCACCCGCCCGGCCTCACATGCCGATCGGCTGCCCGTCGCGGTGCACCACGGCCACCGACGGTCGCGGCACCGTGCCCGGCCCGTCCGGCCAGGTCGAGGCGGGCGCCTCGAACGTGGCGTCGTCCAGCTCGCCCGGGTGCTGGACGGCGACGAGCACCCGGTCGGACTCGATCACCGGCCCGCAGGTCTCGGCGCCGGCCGGGACGGTGAGGAACTGGCGGACCTGGCCGCGCTGCGGTCCCTCGACGGCCACCCCGAACAGCCCGTCGTGGAAGTCCAGCGCGTTGCCGTCGGTGGCGATCCACAGGTTGCCGTGCTCGTCGAAGGCGACGTTGTCCGGGCAGGAGATCGGGCTGACCTGGTCCTTCGGGAAGCCGCCGAAGTAGGTCGAGGGGTCGGCGGGGTCGCCGCAGACCAGGAACAGCCGCCAGGAGAACGCCGTGGCGGCCGCGTCGTCGCCGTCCTCGACCAGCTCCATGACGTGCCCGTGCTTGTTCCCGACGCGCGGGTTGGCCTCGTCCACACCGGCCTCACCGGCGGCGCCGCGGTCGGAGTTGTTGGTCAGTGCCATGTAGACCACGCCGGTGACCGGGTGCGGCTCGACGTCCTCGGGGCGGTCCATCTTGGTCGCGCCGACGGCGTCGGCGGCCAGCCGGGTGAACACGTAGACGTCCTCGGCGCTCATCCCGGGCACGAAGGACTCGTCGCGGTGGGCCAGCGGGATCCAGGTGCCGGTGCCGTCGAACTCGCCGTCCGCGGGCAGCGTGCCGGTGCCGTCGATCTCGGCGGCCGGGCTGTCGCCG
>JASLAP010000161.1 GCA_030147065.1 Pseudonocardia sp.
CATCGAGGTCGTCGGCGAGCTCACCTACGAGGCGACCGACACGTCCGTCGACGCGCAGATCACCGAGCTCGCCAACAGCGGCGCCGACGTCGTCTTCAACGCGATGTCGGTTACTCCGCTGACGATCTCGGCGCTGCAGAAGGCGCAGCAGCTGGGCTGGACGCCGAGCTGGTTCCTGCCCTCGAACACGTCGAGCCCCACGGCGATCCTCGAGCCCGGCGGCGCGGCGGCGTTCCCCGGCATCTACTCCGTCTCCTTCGCGAAGGCTCCCCAGAGCCCCGCCTTCGCCCAGGACCCGGACGTCGTGGAGTACCTGGCGGCCCTCAAGGAGCACGGCAACTACCCGGACCCGCCGGCGTTCCCGCACTGCCAGTGGAGCTGGATGATCGGCGCGACGCTCGAGCAGGCCTTCCAGGACACGCAGGAGCCGACCCGGGACAGCTTCATGGAGGCGCTGCGCGCGATCGAGGACTTCCAGGCGCCGCTCATGCTGCCGGACACGGCGGTGACCACAACCGAGAACGGTCAGCCCGCGGTGTCGACGGTGGTCGTCCAGAAGTACAACGGCCGGGGCTACGACACGGTCGAAGCCTTCGGGTGACGGCCAGCGCCGTGCGCAGGCTCGGCGCGGGTACGACCGGATCGGGCAGCGCGGCGCTGCCCACCTGCTCGGCGACAGCATCGATCGACAAGGATGGAGGTGCGGGCACGGCTCCCTTCCGGTGACCGTGGCCGGCGTCAGAACCGCCATGCTCACCACCAGAGCCGTGCCCGCACCCTCACCTCCGGTCGCGTGTCGCCGCAGCTCAGCAGTCAGTCACCGCGACTTCTGCGGAGTTCGCGCTCGGCAGCCGCTCCGGTGGTGCCGTGACGGGTGACGAGGCGGCGTTCACCGTCGAGGTCGCGGACGTAGATGCGGGCGGTCCGAGCACCGTCTTTGCGCTTCGCGCGAGTGAGCATCTCACTGCTGCGGGATCACCTGGAGCTCCTCGGGTGGCATCCGCAGGTGGATGCGCTCGCCTTGCGGCCCGAGGATGTTGAGCACCTCCACCGGCCCCTCGCCGGTGCTGCCGAACCAGTGCGGCAGCCGGGTGTCGAACTCGGCGGCCTCGCCGGCGTCGAGCACCAGGTCCTGGTCGGCGACCACCAGCCGCAGCCGGCCCGACAGCACGTAGACCCATTCGTAGCCCTCGTGCGTGCACGGATCCGGGCTGGTGCGGGTGGCCGGGATGATCGTTTTGAAGGTCTGCTGCGGTCCGGGTCGGCGGGTGAGGGGCAGGACCACGCTGCCGTCCACGCGGCGGGGTGTCGGGCGGACCCGCGGGTCGACCGCCTCCGGGCCGCCGACCAGCTCGTCGAGCGGGATGCGGTAGGCCCGCACGATCGGCAGCAGCAGTTCCAGGCTCGGTCGGCGCTGGCCGGTCTCCAGCCGCGACAGCGTGCTCGTGGAGATCCCGGTCGCCTCGGCCAGGGTCGTCAAGCTCCACCCGCGCTGGGTCCGGAGCTGCTTGAGCCTGCCCCCGACGTCGGCGAGGACCCGAGCGATGTCCGCGAATTGCGCCACCGCACCATCCCACCCCGCGCGTCCCGGAACCGGCAACGTTCGTTGCCGGTTCCGCGGCACCGATCCCAGCATGGCTGCGGAGGTGATCGTCATGACGACCGAAGTGGACGTGACCGTGGACGTGACCGGCGGAGCTCCGGGTGGGGTGTGGGTCGATGAGCGTGCGGGCTGCACGGCCGGTGTCGACCTCGCGGAGGCTGCCCCTCGGGGTCTACCTGCTCGCGTTCGACCTGTTCGCGATGGGCAGCGCGGAGTTCCTGCTCGCCGGGGTCCTCCCGGCGGTCGCGGACGACCTGCGGATCCCGCTGTCCGCCGCCGGCGCGTTGATCTCGGCGTTCGCCGTCGGGGTCGTGGTCGGCGGCCCGCCCCTGGCCGTGCTGACCTTGCGCTGGCCGCGGCGGACCACGCTGGTGAGCGCGCAGGTCGTCTTCGCCGTGTCGGTGGCGGTCGGCCTGGTGACCGACAGCTACCCGGTGCTGCTGGCGAGCCGCCTGGTCGCCGGCCTCGCCTACGCCGGGTTCTGGGCGGTCGCTGCGGTGACCGCGATCGGCCTCGTCGCACCCGACCGCACCGCGCGGGCCTCCGGTGTGGTGGTCAGCGGGCTGAGCCTCGCCATGGTGGGCGGCGGGCCGGCCGGCGCGCTGCTCAGCCACTTCGCCGGGTGGCGCGGCGGGTTCTGGGCGGTGGTCGCGCTGACCGCGGCCGGTGCGGTCCTGACCCTCGTCGCGCTGCCCGCCACCGCCGCGTCCGAGCGACCCGATGCGCGACGGGAGCTGCGCACGATGCGGCGCCCCCAGCTGTGGGTCGTCTACGCCGCCACCCTGCTGACCACGGCCGCCTACATGATCTCCTACAACTACCTCGCGGCCCTGCTGACCGACGTCACCGGCGTCCCGGCGGTCTGGGTGCCCGCGATCCTCACGCCGTTCGGGATCGGGGCCTTCCTCGGTCCTGCTCGCGATCCTCGCCGAGCACACCGCGGTCGTCGTTCCTCTCGTCCTGCTCCTCGGGGTCGCGGGGTTCGTGCTGAACCCGGCCCTCTACGCGCGGGTCTTCACGATCGCCTCCGGGGCGCCGACGCTGGCCGGGGCGAGTACCGTCTCCATGTTCCAGCTCGGCATCAGCCTGGTGCCCGCACTCGCTGCGGCGGCTCTGGACCGCGGCGCCGGCGTCGGCGTGATCCCGTGGATCGGCGCCGCACTGGCCGCGCTCGCGGTACCGGTCGTCCTCCTCGGCCGGGCGCTCGCCCGTCGGCGGCCTTGATGTGCCCCTCGACGCCCGCATCGGGTGAACGGGACGTCGGCCGCACGGCTCGACGGCGCCCGCGCGGTGCCGGTCGCGCTCGGCGGGGCACCGGGAAGGAGCTCCATCGTCGTGGACGGCGCCACCGTCGTAGCCCGGATCCGCGCCATCGCCCACGACACCGAGCTGCTCGCCTGCGGGGACGGCGGTGCAGTCGGTCCGCACGCAGGGGAACGGGCCGTCATGGGGCCGCTCCGGCCTCCGGCAGGAGGGCCAGGAGTTGCGCCGTGTGGCCGGGCAGCTCCACCTCGGCGAGGCCCGCCACGAGATTCCTCAGCGGCTCGGTCTGATCGAGGAGGAGCGTGCCGCCGGAGAGCAGTCGCGCGGGCACCGGTGTGTCGAGTTCGGCCTCGCTCAGCGCCGGGCCGGTGAGCGAGACCAGAACGTCCCCCTGGACCCGGATGCGATCCCGCAGACCGGCGCTTCCGCCCGCGATGGCGACCAGCCGCCCGATGGTCCAGGTGTCGCTCGCGATGCGGTTGTCGTAGGTCGTGTTGACCCCCGATGCCACGGCCGAGACCGTGGCGAGAGTGGCTGCGGTGACCAGGCTGACGTGGGCCAGGATCTGCTCCGCGTTCCACTCGCCGGCCGGCGGTGGCGCGGTGTCGGCCACCGCCGTGGCCGCGTCGAGCAGGTCTCGGTACGCGGTCGCGAGTCGGGCGGTGTCGGTCATGGAATCGGTCCTCCTGATGATGGCCGTATCGGCGTTGCCCGGCAGGGGTGAGGCATGACGTCGCTCGTGAGCTCGCCATCGGGCTGTGGGGTGCGGAGTCATGTGCCGAGGCGCCCGACCAGGAGCGAGTCGAGGGACGGCGTCGTCAATCCGCGGAGATCAGGGCCGAGGTGGTCGGTCCGGGTCGGGGCGCTCGGCCAGTTCCTTGATGCGCAGCAGGCGGGTCTCCCACGACCGGCCGATCCGATCGAGTTCCCGAGCCAGCTCGCTCAGCCGGGCGCCGACGGCGATGTAGACGACCTCGCGCCCGCGCTGCTCGGACTCGACCAGCCCGACGTCCCGCAGCACCTCCAGGTGCTTGTTGATCGCCTGCCGGCTCACCGGGAGCACCCGGGCCAGTGCGGACGCGGACTTCGCGCCTTCCCCGAGCCGGGCCAGGACCTCCCAGCGGGTCGGGTCGGAGAGCGCGGCGCACATCGTCGGGAGGTCCGACGCGCTCACGACCGCCCGCCCCCGCCGGATTCGACGAACGTCTTCGCCGCGGCGAGTTCCTGCGCCCAGCCGCGATCGTTGCCCTCCCGCTCCTCCAGCCACACGGCAGGGTCCTCGGACAGGGTGGAGAACCCGGTCTCCACGACCCGCAGCGTCACCCCGCCGCCGGCGCGCTCGTCGACCCAGAACTCGACGAGCGTGCCCTCCGACGCAGACCGGAACGGAGTGCCGAGCCAGCGGAACGCCGCATAACGCGGCCTGTCCAGCTGCACGGTCCGGAACCGGAACTCGCCCAGCCCCGGATGCGTCACGACCGCGACGTCGTCCTCGTAGCGCAGATCGGGCTCGGCCTCGATCACGCCGTCGTTGACGAACCAACCCGGTCGCGCGATCAGGTCCCAGACCCGGTCGGCAGGCGCGTCGATGTCGATCTGGCGAGCGATGCCGTCCAGCTCGGTCAGCTCCGCGGCAGTGTGCGTGGCGTCGTTCATGGTGTCTCCCCGGCGAGTTGAGTGCAATCCGATGGTTGCACATGGCTCGACGGTCTGCAACTCCGTGGTTGCAGTAAGTCAGTCGAGCGTCCCCCGCCGGCTCAGGACGCGACTGGTATCGCGTTCACCGACCCGTCGACGGCGGCGCAGGCCCGACCAGACCTGCGGATCGTCGCAAGGGACGGCGACCCCTCGCGCGGAGGGTTGGTGAAACACCACGTCGTCCTCGTGCGGTCCTCATCATGACCGGCACAGCAATCGCAGTGGTCGCAGCAGGTGGTCGAGCGCACGCCCGACCCGGATCTCCTCCGACTGGACTCGAACCAGCAACCCTGCGAAAGATCGACGGGTCGCCTGCTGAGCTTCGCCCCAGCTCAGGGCCTTGCCAAGGCCATCGGTCGAGATCGAAGCATCACATCTGCCGCCCTGCACGCCGACGCGCCCCGCGCTGAGGAGACCGACTGGGTGCAGACCGTCGGCTGGTACGACGAGTTGCTCCGGCTCACCGGCAGCCCGAGGGTGGCTGGCACCGCGCTATGGTCGGCCCGAAATCATCCGATCGAGTCAGGGGATGCAGTGAGCGAAGACGGTTCCCGCGACCTGCAGGCAGACGTCCCGCACGGCGCGCGGATCTGGAACTACTGGTTGGGCGGCAAGGACAACTACGCCGCGGACCGGGCCGTCGGTGACGCCGTGCGGGAGGTGTTCCCGCAGATCGCGGACATGGCGGTCAAGTCGCGGCAGTTCCTCGTGCGCAGTGTCCGCTTCCTCGCCGACGAAGCCGGGATCACCCAGTTCCTCGACATCGGAACCGGTCTGCCGACCATGCAGAACACCCACGAGATCGCCCAATCGGTGCGGCCGTCGGCACGAGTTGTCTACGTCGACAACGATCCGCTGGTCCTGGCCCATGCGCGGGCCCTGCTGACGAACGTGAGCGAGGAGGGCGCAACGGCCTACATCGACGCCGACTACAACAGTCCGAGCCAGATCATCGACCAGGCGAAGGCGACCCTGGACTTCGACCGGCCGATAGCGGTGCTGTTCATGGGCGTCTTCGGCTACGTCAAGAGCGCGGCCGACGCGGATGCAGTGGTCAAAAGGGTCATGGCCGAAGTACCGTCCGGTAGCTACCTTGCGTTGATGGATGCCACCGACACCAGCGACGAGGTACGGGCGGCGACCAAGGCCCAAGCCGAAATGGGGTCGCCGTACACGCTCTTCG
>JASLAP010000327.1 GCA_030147065.1 Pseudonocardia sp.
TGGGCAGCGAGACGCCCTGCACCTTGTCGGCCTGGCCGGCCAGGAAGGTGAGGATCCGGGCCATCGGCGGCGGCCCCCAGTGCGGGCGGCCGACCTCCCGGGACTCCAACCGGTCCAGCTCGTCGGCGTGCTCGTCGACCAGCCGCGCCCACGCGGCCAGCAGCCCGCCGCGGACGGTGGCGCTGGTGTCGCGCCAGGCCGGGAAGGCGGCCTCGGCGGCGGCCACCGCGGCGTCGACGTCGGCGGGGCCGCCGCGCGGCACGCGGGCCAGCACCTCCCCGGTCGACGGGTCCAGGACGTCGAGGGTCCGCCGGTCCGCGGCCGGGAGCCAGTCCTCGCCGATCAGGTGGGCGTCGTGCACCAGCAGCCCGGACTGCGCGCCGGGCGGGGCGATCGTCATGTCCGCTCCTCAGTGCCCGGGTCAGTGCTCATGGACGATCACGCCGCGGATGTTGCGGCCGTCCAGCATGTCGGTGTAGCCCTGGTTGACCTCGTTGAGCCGGTACCGGCGGGTGATCAGCTCGTCGAGCTTGAGGTCGCCGGAGCGGTAGAGGCCCAGCAGCCGGGGCACGTCGTGCAGCGGGCTGCAGCCGCCGAAGATCGCGCCCTGCACCCGGCGCTGGTAGCCGATGAACGGCCCGGCGCCGTGCCGGATCGAGCCGTTGCCCACCGCGGTCACGGTGACCTGGCCGTTCTTGCCGACCACCTGCAGCGCGGAGTCGATCACCTCGTCGTGCAGCACGCCGACGGTGATGATCGCGTGGTCGGCCAGCTCACCCCAGGTGGTCTCGACGACGAACTCGCGCGCCGACGCCGCGTCGGCGAAGGTGTGGGTGGCGCCGAAGACCTTGGCCATGTCCCGCTTGAACGGCACCGGGTCGACCACCACCACGTTCTTCGCCCCGGCGAACCGGGCGCCCTGCACCGCGTTGCTGCCCACCCCGCCGGCCCCGTAGACCACCACGGTGTCCCCGGCCCGCACCCCGGCCGCGTGCACCGCCGAGCCCCAGCCGGTGGGCACCCCGCAGCCCACCAGCGCGGCCACCTCGAAGGGGATGTCGTCCGGGACCGGGATGCAGGAGAACTCCGAGACCACCGCGTACTGGGAGAAGGTGCCCAGCACGCACAGCCCGCCGAGGTCCTCGCCGTCGAGGTGGAATCGGAAGGTGCCGTCGGGGAACTCCCCGGTGGCGGCGTTCTTGCCGGCGTCGCAGAGGTTCTGCCGGCCGGTGGAGCAGTACCGGCAGGTGCCGCAGGCCGGGATGAACGAGCAGACCACGTGGTCGCCGACGCCGACCCGGGTCACCCCGGCCCCGACGGCGTCCACCACCCCGGCGCCCTCGTGCCCGCCGACCACGGGGAACCGCATGGCGGCGTCGCCCTTCTGGATGTGGTCGTCGGAGTGGCACAGCCCGGCCGCGGCGAACCGGATCCGCACCTCGTTGGCCCGGGGGTCGTCGAGCTGCACGTCCTCGATCTCCCAGGGCCGGCCGGGCTGCCGGCAGATCGCGGCGCGCGTGGTCATGGTCATCTCGACTCCCGGTTCCGCCGGGCCGCACGCGCCCGGCCGTGGTGGCCGCACCGGGCGCCGGGCCGGCGGAGGAGGTGGCTGCGGCGCCGCGGTCGACCTCACGATGGTCCGGGCCGCCCGGGGCGAACCACAGCGCTTTCGCGTCGCGGAAGGGAAGCGGCGGGCCCACCGCGCGCCCGTGATCGGCGCGCGGCGTTGCCCCGGGCACCCGGGCCAGCCGACACTGCTCGCAGCTCCGCCAGTCCGACCCGAGCTCCGACCACCGCGAGAGGCCCGCGACGCCATGGAACGCCCGTTCACCCCCGACACCACCGCCGCGATCGCGCGCGCCCGCCAGCACTCGCTGGGCGACCTGCTGCACCGCACGGCCCGGCGGTACCCCGACAAGCTCGCGGTGGTCGCCGGCGAGCTGCGGATGAGCTTCGCGGAGTTCGACACCGCGGTGAACCGGTGCGCGCACGCGCTGGCCGACCGCGGGTTGACCAAGGGCGACCGGCTGGCCCTGCTGTCGCACAACAGCTGGCAGTACGCGGTGCTGGCGTTCGCCACGGCCCGGCTGGGCGTGGTGCTGGTGCCGGTGAACTTCATGCTGGGCGCCGAGGAGATCGGCTACATCCTCGACCACTCCGGGGCGTCGGCGTTCGTGGCCGAGGACGCCCTGGCCGCCACCGCGGAGAAGGCCCTGGCGCTGGCCCCGGCGGCGGGCCGGGTGCGCGGCTGGATCGGGTTGTCCGGGGCCGCGGCGGGCGCGGGCTGGGAGGACGTGGACCCGTGGTGGCGCGAGGGCCCGGCCGGGGCCCCGGACGTCACCGTCGGCGACGACGACCCGCTGCGGCTGATGTACACCTCGGGCACCGAGTCCCGGCCCAAGGGCGTGATGCTGTCCAGCCGGTCACTGATCAGCCAGTACGTCTCCTGCATCGTCGACGGCGGGATGGCCGCCGACGACGTCGAGGTGCACGCGCTGCCGATGTACCACTGCGCGCAGCTGGACTGCTTCTTCTCCGTGGACGTCTACCTGGGCGCGACCTCGATCATCCTGCCCGGGCCGGACCCGGCCGCGCTGCTGGCCACGATCGCCCGGGAGCGGGTCACCAAGCTGTTCTGCCCGCCGACGGTGTGGATCTCCCTGCTGCGCCACCCGGACTTCGACGCCACCGACCTGTCCAGCCTGCGCAAGGGCTACTACGGCGCCTCCCCGATGCCGGTCGAGGTGCTGCGCGAGCTGCAGCGCCGGCTGCCCGACGTGGCGCTGTGGAACTTCTACGGCCAGACCGAGATGTCCCCGCTGGCCACGATCCTGCGCCCGCACGAGCAGCTGGAGCGCGCCGGCAGCGCCGGCAAGGCCTCGGTCAACGTCGAGACGATGCTGGTCGACGACGACGGCGACCCCGTCGCCCCGGGCGAGATCGGCGAGATCGGCGAGATCGTGCACCGCAGCCCGCACGCCGCGCTGGGTTACCACGACGACGAGGAGAAGACGGCCGAGGCCTTCCGCGGCGGCTGGTTCCACTCCGGCGACCTCGGGGTCATGACCGAGGACGGGTACCTCTCCGTGGTCGACCGCAAGAAGGACATGATCAAGACCGGCGGGGAGAACGTCGCCAGCCGTGAGGTCGAGGAGGCGATCTACTCCCTGGACGGCGTCGCCGAGGTGGCGGTGTTCGGCATCAGCCACCCGCACTGGATCGAGGCCGTCACCGCGGTCGTGGTGGCGAAGCCCGGCGCCACCCTGGCCGCCGAGCAGGTGCACGCGCACGCCAGGGC
>JASLAP010000328.1 GCA_030147065.1 Pseudonocardia sp.
TCAGGTGTGGCGGCCCCACGGGAGATGCGAAGCTCCGCCAAGCCCTATCTCGCCGTGGACCGCCCCAACGCATCTTCGACGCGGGGGCGGTCGTTCACGCACGCACCACGACACCGGAGTTCTCGGCGGCGGCCCGGGGGCGGGACGTGATCGCGCGGACTGGGAAGCCGGCGCGGGCGTACGCGTCGAGTTGCACGTCGGCGACGACGAACCCGGCTCCCACCACCCCGATGCCGAAGGCCCGGCTGCGGATCGGCGGGTCGGGCTTGAACTCCTGATCGGTTATAGGTCCCCCACCCGGAAGGTCGTGGTGTAGCGGCGCTCCTCGCCGGGTTCCAGGAACGTCATCGATCCGTCGTCGCGGGCGGCCTGCGCGCCGCCGACGTGGTGCGTGGACGGCTCGAAGCCGACCGCGTAGGCGCCCTCGCGCAGGTGCAGCCACTGGAAGAAGCAGGGGAACTGCGCGGTGTCGTACTCCAGCTCGAAGAACACCCCGAGCGCCTCGTTGACCAACCGTGGGCGGGTCCGCCCGTCGGCGTCGGGCTTGAGCTCGTGCTCGTAGACCTGCTCGACGAAGCCCTTCCGCGGGGCCGGCATGTCGGTGTTGGAGACGCCCTGCTCGGCGACGCTGTCGGTCTGCCAGATCGTGCGCTGCAGCGGCAGCTCGAACCGGGCGCCCTCGGCGAGGAACGGCCAGCCGATGTTGACGTGGTAGAGGTACATGTGCGGGGTCGGGTCGAACCCGGCGTTGCGCACCACGTCGGTCAGCCGGATCTCGGTCCCGCCGACGTCGGCCTCGATGCGCCGGGTCAGCCGCAGGTGCTCGCCGAAGATCGCGGCCTGGCGCACCTCGCCCTCGGCCCACAGCACGCAGCGACCGTCCTCCGTCCACCGCTCGCCGTAGCCGTGCAGGCGGGCCGGGATGTTGCCCACCCGGCCGTGCAGCGCGTTCCAGACCTTCTCCCTGGGCGGGTAGCGGTACTGCGTCCCGTCCACCTCGCCGCCGAACAGCGTGTGGTCCAGGCCCGCGGTGAGCAGCAGGCCGGAGAAGCTGCGCATCATCGACAGGCCGTCGTCATCGCGGTACTCGTGCAGCCCCGGGTGGCGGAACCCGGTGGCCGAGCGCCAGCCGAAGCCGTCGCCGCGGAACTCCGCGGTGCCCAGGTCCATCGCCCGGTCGACCAGCACGTCGAACGACAGCCCGGCGCCGGTGCGGAACTCCAGCGCGCGGATCCCGCGCTCGGCCCCGTCGTCCAGGACCACCGCGCGCACCCCGCCCGCCGCGCTCACGTCGCCGGCGTGCCGCGCCAGCGACGTCCGGTCGTGCTCGCCCCCACCGATCCTCATGCCATCACCCACCCTCCGTTGACCTCGATGCACTGCCCGGTGACGAACGCCGAGTCCGGGCCGACCAGGAACGCCACCACCGCGGCCAGTTCCTCCGGCGTGCCGCGGCGCTTGAGCGCCTGGCGGTCGAGCACGAACCGCCGGTACTCCTCGGGGTCGGGGTGGATCTCCTCGGCCGCGGTCGGGAACGCCCCGGGCGAGACCGCGTTGACCCGGATGTCGTGCGGTCCCAGCTCCCGGGCCAGGGCCCGGGTCAGCGCGGTGGCCGCACCCTTCGTCGAGACGTAGGCGGCCAGGTCGACCCAGCCGCCGTGCATGGTGATCGAGGCGATGTTGACCATCGCCCCGCCGGTGCCGGCGGCCACCACGGCCCGTGCGACCGCCTGCGCGGCGACCCAGTACGCCCGCTGGTTCACCGCCACGACCTCGTCGTACTCGGCCAGCGGCACCTCGAGGAAGGGCCGGGCCGGGTAGATGGCGGCGTTGTTCACCAGCGCGCTCAGCGGGCCGAGCTCGGCCTGCGCCCGGTCCACCGCGGCGACGATCTCCTCGGCCACCCGCAGGTCGGTGACCAGCGGCAGCGCCCGGGTGCCGGCCTTCTCCACGACCTCGGCGGTGGCCTCCAGCGCCGGTTCGTCGACGTCGAGCACGGCCACGTCGAACCCGTCGGCGGCCAGCCGCGCCGCGGTGGCCCGGCCCAGCGCGCCACCGGCTCCGGTGACCAGGGCGACCCGCCCCTGGGGCTGGTTCATCAATGAACCCCTCTCTGCCTCCGCCCGGCGCCCCGATCGCGTCGGTTGACACTGCCGAACACCGTGCTTACGGTCATGGCAGCGCTAACGCTAGCGCTAACGGCAGCGCTAACACAACCGCCGGGAGCACGGGCCCCTGCCGAGCCCGCCGGCACCCACGGAGGTGTGCGATGACCGACCCGACGCCGTCGAGCGGGCGACCGGGACAGGGGGTGCTCTCCGGGTACCGCGTCCTGGACTGCTCGATCGCCATGGCCGGGCCGTTCGCCGCGCAGCGCCTCGGCGACCTGGGCGCCGACGTGATCAAGGTGGAGCCGGTGGCCGGGGAGTGGCAGCGCCACGCCGCGGCCGGCGGGGCCACCGGCAACCGGATCAACGTCTCGTTCCTGTCGCTGAACCGCAACAAGCGCTCGCTGGCCGTGGACCTCAAGGCCCCCGCCGGGAAGGCCCTGCTCACCCGGCTGGTCGCGGGTGCCGACGTGTTCCTGCAGAACTACCGCCCGGGCGTGGCGGCCCGGCTGGGCGTGGACTACGAGACCCTGCGCGCGATCAACCCGGCGCTGGTCTACGCCTCCATCTCCGGCTACGGCGAGGACGGCCCGTACGCCCGGCGCCCGGGCCAGGACCTGCTGCTGCAGGCGATGTCCGGGGCCATGCTGTCCAGCGGGCGGGCCGGCGAGCCGCCGCGCGCGGCCGGGCAGTACCTGGTCGACGCGGTCACCGCGTCGACGGCGTTCGAGGGGGTGCTGGCCGCGCTGCTGCACCGCGAGCGCACCGGCGAGGGCCAGCTGGTCACGGTGAACATGCTCGACGCCATCACCACCCTGCAGATGCAGGAGCTGTCGGTGCACACCGTCGGCGGGCTGGCCCAGCAGCGCAGCGCCGAACCGCACGCGCACGTCTACATCCGGGCCCCCTACGGCACCTTCGCCACCGCCGACGGCTACCTGGTGCTGGCGTTCCCGCCGCTGAAGACCCTCGGCGAGCTGATCGGCGAGGGCTCGTTCCTGGACATGGTCGACGAGGAGCACGGCTGGACCCACCGCGACGAGATCTTCGCCCGCACCGCGGGGCACCTGGCCGGCAGGAGCACCGCGCACTGGCTGGAGCTGTTCGGCGCGGCCGGCATCTGGGCCGGTCCGGTGTACGGCTACGCCGACCTGCTGGCCGATCCGCAGATCGCGCACAACGGCACGTTCGTCACCTACGACCACCCCACCGAGGGCCCGGTCACCACGCCCGGGTTCCCCTACCGGTTCTCGGCCACC